>JANXYG010000053.1 GCA_025350245.1 Betaproteobacteria bacterium | reverse complement strand
GGTTATGGCGCGTGGATGACTTCGCAGTACCTCACGGACAACGGCGCTGTGGTGCTGGCTGCGGGCGTGCTCACCGGCGCGCTGGCCGGCGTATTCGTGTGCGCGCTGGCCTTCATTCCGATCCACGACAAACCCAACTTCCCGGTGCGCGGCATGATTGCGACGCTGGCCATCAGCCTGATGGGCATGCAAGGGCTCCTCTGGGTGTTCGGACCGTTGTCGAAGAACCTGCCGGAGATCTTCGGTAGCGGCAGCGTGATGATGGGTGACACCGCCCTGACAGCTGACAAGATCGGCAATGTGCTGGTCTCGATCGGGTTCGTCGCCGCGGTCGTGTTGTGGATGCGCTCGAGCCGGCGCGGCCTCGAGATCCGCGCAATGATGATGAACCCACACGCCGCCGCCATCGTCGGCATCGGCGTGCGCCGCACCGGCTTCTACGTGATGGCAATCACCGGCGGCATGGCCGGCCTGGCGGCGGTGCTGCTGTCGCAAACCTACTACATCTCGCCGTTCGGCGGGCTCACGCCGATGATCAAGGGCGTGAGCATCGCGCTGTGTGGCGGCCTGGGCAGCGTCCAGGGCGCCGTGATCGCCGCCGCCATCCTCGGCCTGAACGAGGCGCTCACCAGCGTGACCATCGGCGGGCAGTACGTGCTCATCACGCAGTTCCTGCTGATCATCGCCATCCTGCTGGTGCGCCCGCGCGGCATCGCCGGCATCCTCGACCGCGCGCGGGAGGCCTGACCATGGCGAATTTCTGGCGCAATCCGTTGTTCGGCTGGGGTGTGGAGCGCGCCGAAGAGCAGACCCCCACCAACGAGTACCGGCCACCGCAGGAGCCGTGGGACGCAACGACCGGGGCCAAGGTGGAGATGCTCCCGGTCGGGCGCCTGCGCCGCTACTACAAGTGGCCCGGGCACGGTGGCTGGACCTGGAATCGCAAGCGCTACTGGCCCACGCGCCGGCGCGTGCTCAACATCCGCGGCGAATACAACCCCAAGACCCTGCGGCGCGAGAAGACCATCGCCGACAAGCGGCCGATCTGGTGGGTGCTGGCGTTCATCTTCCTCGCCATCGCGCCGTGGATCATGCCGCTCGACTACCAGAGCACCCTGCTCACCGCCGGCGCGACGTTCGCGATCTACGCGTCGGTGAACCTGGTCTGGATGCTCATCATCGGCACCGCGGGCATCTTCTCGCTGGCGACCTATGCGGTCGTCGGTGCCGCGGCCTTCGGCACGGCGTGGCTGTCGATCAACTACGGCCTGCCCTGGTACGTGCTGCCGTTCATCGGGGCCGCCGTCGGTCTGGTCTTCGGCGTCATCATCGCCATTCCGGCGACCCGGCTCGACGGCTTCTACTACGCGTTGCTCACGCTGGGTCTCAATGAACTGTGCCGGGTCTACGCCCTGACGTCGAAGGTGTTCGGCTCCTCGACCGGCGGCCTGTACGGCGCGTCGAGCTACATCCCCGATTCGTGGGACGACCTGAACCAGTCGCGGCTGGCCTACTTTGCCTGCGTGGCGCTGATGATCGCGGCGCTCATCCTGTTCCGCTTCGTCAACGGCAAGCGCATCGGCCGCATCCTGCGCATGGCGCCCGAGAAGCGCGAGGCTTTCGCGGAAGCGACCGGCGTGAACTTCCGGCAGGCGAGGATCCTGGTGTTCGTCGTGTCGTCGGTCGCGCTCGGCTTCATCGGCGGGTTCTACACCGCCCACTATCGCGGCGTGTCGTTCTCCATCTTCAGCTTCGACACCGTGCTGCTCGGCGTTGCGATGCTGGTGATCGGCGGCATCGGCCGGGCGGAGGGCGCGGTTGCCGGCGCCGCCATCGTCATCTTCCTCGACAAGGCGCTGATCTCGCTCGGACCCATACGGCTGATCCTGATCGGCCTGATCATGCTCGGCGTTGTGCTGTTCCTGAATGGCGGGCTGTTCGGCATCAAGCCCCAGTTCCGCGCCTGGCGCGAGAAAAAAAAGAGCGAGCGCCGATCCACCCGTGCCGAAAAAGGAGGCGAGATGCTGCCCGAAGAAGCCACCGAGACCCGCGACAAGGACCTCATCTACTGGCGCCGCTACGACAAGATGCAGCGCGACTACCTCAAGAAGCTGGTGTCGCCGGCGCTCATCGCGGAACACAGCCGCTGCCCGCTGGGCCAGCACAGCGAGGCGCTCGAACGCCTGCTGCTGTACTTTCGCCGGGCACCGCTGTCGGACAAGTACGCGATCATCGCCGTGGAGCCCTTCAAGGCCTATCGCATTGTCGCGCTCTCCGGCCAGCGCGGCGTGGCGCCGCGCATCGTCGAGGAAAAAACCTACGCCTCGCAGGAAGAGGCCTATCACGGCGTGTTCATGCGCCGCGTGCAAGACCTTCTCGAAAGCTGACCCATGTCGGTCACGATTCACCGCCACGGAGCGTAAATGGCACAGGTAAAGCTGTTCGGTTACGCGAGCAAGATCTCGATCAAGCCCGCGGAAACCCTCGAGTTCCACGTCAATGCCGACGGCACCACGCTGGCGCAGGCGCAACTGGTCCGGCTTATCCACGGCGACCAGCATCCATCGGGTCCCGGTTTCGTCGAGGAAGAGATCGCCTGCGAGGCCAACGGCGAGTGGGTCGTGCGCAAGCAGTACACGCAGCTCGGTTCGTTTCTCCAGGTTGCGGATCCGCAGGCTCGCCTCGCGCTCGAAGGCAGTCTCACGCTGTGCGCATTCGTCTATTCGAGCCTGCCGCTGGCGGGCCTGCGCCAGGCGCTCGTGGGCCGCTGGCACAACCAGCGCAACTTCGGCTATTGCCTCGGCATCACCCAGCAGGGCCACCTTGAATTCTGGGTGGGGCAGGGCGACCAGGTCGACTACGTGCAGACCGAGGTGCCGCTGCTGCCGGATATGTGGTATTTCGTCGCCGCGAGTTTCGACGCGACGACGGGGCGCGCCACCGTCCACCAGGAAAGCGTCGCCAACCGCTACAACAGCCTGCTCGGGCGCGTGAGCCCCATCGACTACCGCTCGCACGTGAGCGAGGTGTTCCGGTTCCGGCAGAAGCATCTTCCCGACACGCCGTTCCTGATGGCGGGCTCGCGCGACTGGCACGAGACGCGCGGCGAGTTCGTGTCGCAGACGTTCTGCGGCAAGCTCGACCGGCCGGCCGTGTTCGATCGCGCCCTTGGCTGGGACGAACTCGCGCTGCTCATGAAGGGCGAGGTGCCCACCGGCAACGGGCTCGTTGCCTACTGGGACACGAGCGCGGGTTACACCGACCAGGGCATCGGCGACACCGTGATCGACACCGGCCCGCATGGCCTGCATGCCGAAGGTTACAACCGCCCGGTGCGCGGCCAGACCGGTTGGAACTGGAACGGTCGCAACGACTGCTTCCGTCTCGCGCCGCACGAATATGGCGGCATCGAGTTCCACTACGAGGTGATGATCTCGTCGAACTGGGAGGTCACGCGCAGCGTCACGCTGCCCGCCAACCTGAAGAGCGGTGCGTACGCCATGCGCCTGCGCGCCGGCGACGGCCGCGGCCTCGGCGAGGAGTACATCGTGTTCTTCGTGCGGCCGCTGAAGCCGAAGGCACCGATCGCCTTCCTGTTTCCGACCGCGAGCTATCTCGCGTACGCCAACGAACACCTGAGCTTCGATGCGCAGATCATCCAGCCGATGACCGGGCAGCCGCCGATCGTCACCGACATCGACATCGAGATGTACAAGAACAAGGAGTTCGGGCTGTCGACCTACGACGCGTGGGAGGACGGCAACGGCGTGTGCTACAGCTCGTATCATCGGCCCATCGTCAACATGCGGCCGAAGCACCGCATCTCCAGCATGGGCATCACCTGGCAGTTCCCGGCCGACCTGTCGATCGTCGCTTGGCTGGAGCACAAGGGCTACGACTACGAGGTGCTCACCGACGAAGATCTGCATCGCGAAGGCGTGGCCGCGCTCGCCCCCTATCGCTGCGTGCTGAGCGGCACCCATCCGGAGTACTACTCCGAGCAGATGCTCGACGCGACCGAGGACTACATCGCCGGCGGCGGACGCTACGTCTACATGGGCGGCAACGGTTATTACTGGAACGTCGCCTTCCGGCCGGCCGAACCCTGGATCATGGAAGTGCGCAAGCTCGACTCGGGCATGCGCGCCTGGAACGCGCGGCCCGGCGAACACTATCTCGCCACCACCGGCCAGAAGAGCGGCCTGTGGAAGAACCTCGGTCGGCCGCCGCAGAAGATGGTCGGCGTCGGCTTCATCGCCGAGGGTTTCGAGACCAGCCGCCCGTACCGGCGCATGCCCGACAGCTACCACCGCACCGTCGACTGGATCATGAAGGGGGTCGAAGGCGAGATGATCGGCACCAGCGGACTCGCCTACGGCGGCGCCGCCGGCATCGAGCTCGACCGCTACGACCTGTCGCTCGGCACGCCGCCGCATGCGCGCATCCTCGCCTCCTCGGGCGGCCACAGCGACAACTACCTGCTGGCGATCGAGGAGATCCTCTATCCCTATCCCGGCCTGAGCGGCTCGCAGGATTACCGCATCCGCGGCGACATGGTGTATTTCTCCGCGCCCAACAACGGCGCCGTGTTCTGCGGCGGATCGATCGCCTTCGGTCAGGCGCTCCCCGCCGACGGCTTCAAGAACAACGTGTCGACCGTGCTGGGCAACATCGTCGACGCCTTCATCCAGCCCGGCAGGCTGCCGGGAGCCTTCTGGGTCAACAACGAGAAGCAGTGGCGGTGAGGCCGGCGGGCGCGGTCTGAAAGCTGGCGCGCCGGATCTACGCCACCACCGGCATCCCCGTCAGCCGCGACGGCAGGCACAACGAGTCCGAGGATCTGTCGCTCGCCGCCAAGAATGCGCTGCTCAATATGATCGACTACCTGGTGGATGCTCGCGGGCTCACGCGCGCGCAGGCCTATTGCCTGACCAGCGTCGCCGTCGACCTGAAGGTGAACCAGGTGGTCGACGTGCCGAACCTGTCGTAGATGGCGGAGTTTTCGCCCACGGCCAGCGCCTTGAAGTGCGTCCGGCCGCATTCGATCTTCGCGCTTTCGGCGTTACGCAGATCGCTGGCGAACAGGCTGCTCCTGGTCTCGACGACGAAGTACAAGCGGTCGCCGTCTGGCGTGGTCACCAGCACGGCCCAGTCGGGGGTGTAGCTGCCGAGCGGCGTTGGCACCTTGAACCCGCCGGGCAGTAGACCTTGATGGCATCATTTTTCGACAACTGGTCGGCGAAGTCACGCTCGACTTACGGAGTCGTAGACCACGTGCTGATACACCGAGCGCGCTGCGTCTAGCAGCATGTTCTTGAGGTGGCCGCTCAGTTCTTCTTTCTCGAACAGCCCCTGTGCGTAGTACTCGTCCGCGCCCAGCCGCTGGTCGGAGAACGCCATCGATGACTATCTGGATGCACGCGCCAACGGTGCGTTGCACTGGACGGAATAGAGCAACGGTCACAGGGGGTAGCGAATGTCTCGAGCAGCATTTTTGCGGCGCTGAACAAGACCGATCCGAACGCGGGCGCGGCGCTGGCGAAGGTTGCGGTGGCTGCCGATCTGACCGTACTGGTGCATCGTGCGGGCCTCAAGCGGAGCGACATCGCTGAGCGCCTGGGTTGGACCCGGTCTCGGGTATCGCAGGTGCTTTCGGGAGAAGGCATTCTGACGATCGAGACCATCCATGCCGTGGCGATGGCGGCCGGGTGTGCGTTTGATGTCGTGTTCCGAGGCAAGGAAGGGCGGCGAGCGATTCAGCGACGGGAGCAGCCGGCACATCGCGAACGTCGGGTCGATAATTCAACGAAGTTCCCCGCTCGGCAGCAGGCTTGAAACAAGCCTCGCCTGCTGCACCAGCGGGCGGCTATGCGGTTTCATTCCCGGAAGGTGTTCCTGGGCCATCGCGAAGAAGCGGACCGTCCAGTCCGACAGCGGTTTCGGTACATTCTACCCACGCAGGAACCGCAGATATTCCTCATCGGTCAATGCGCGGGTGGGCGCCTCTTCGACCTCCGAGAACGGCCTCAACGCAGGGGTTTCTCCATCGCGGATGCGGAACGGAAACATCTCGTTCAGTTTGCCCGATGCCACGCGTTCGGCGAGTTCGGCTTCGTTCATACGGGATAGCGTCACTATGGCCTCCACCACTTCGTCGACGGATGCGCCGCGCAGTTGGTCGGATGAATCAACGTCTGAAGACATGGTCACGAATTCGCCTTGCTGCGGCATTGTTATCACTCCTTCATTCGCGCAAATGCTCAAGTTCGGCGAGCAAGTCTTTAGTCAACTCATCCTCAGTATAGAAGAATCGACCGTCATTGCCATGAAACGGCGGCAGAGGCAAATGTTCCGCCAGATTCAATAGCCGACAGTGGTTCTTGTAGAAGCTCATCAGCCGGGGTCCACCGGTCGGTGCGCAGTGGAGGCCGATTCTGCCTTCAAGGCCCAGGAGATGGCTCGCCGTGAGTGCTACATCCACGCAAACGCGGCCCAGGGAAGGTGGCACACCGGAGATATCGAATCGGGTAAAGATGTCCTTGGGCATCGCGCACATGAACCACACGAATGTTGCCCCCAAATTCCAGTCAGACAGGTGTGGGTAGCGCTCGATCAGCAGGTGCATTGCCACCGGCACCGCCTCCGCGTGATCGTTCTCCGCGACAGTCGTCAGTGCGAGGCATCGGCGGCGTTGCAGGTGCTGCACCAGAGGCAATACTCGACGAAACAGGCGCCTGTCCCAATGCCTGTCAGCGCGCATCTCTGTGGATGCCACGATCAACGGTTGCATCTGATTGTGCCAGTAAGTCGCGTCTTGCGAGCGCATCAGGCTCACCCGCACTGGCACCGAGCCCATTCCCACGCCATCCTGAACTCGGGGTGCTTGCCGAACGTGTTTCATCGCTTGCGATTGTGGCCTCTCGTTCATTTATGAATATCCTATCGCTCCAAATCCCGCCAGCTTTTCCTACGAGCGATAGCCATGAACGACACCCCCTCCGTCGCCGAACAGTTCGGCGGCGACGCCGCCCGCCGTCTCGAGGCGATGTACCTCACCCCCGACATCGTGGCGCAGCGCGCAGCAGTGCTCGATCGGTTGCGGCTGCAACTGGGCGAGCGCGTGCTCGACATCGGCAGCGGGCCCGGGCTGCTGGCGGCGTCGATGGCAGAGCAGGTGGGGGCGCGAGGCGAAATCAGGGGCGTCGATGTCTCGGACACCATGGTCGGGCTGGCTACCGCGCGCTGCTCGGCTTTCGGCTGGGCCGGCTTCCAGGTGGCGGACGCCACCAGCCTGCCGTTCGCCGATGACAGTTTCGACGTCGTGGCCTGCACCCAGGTGCTCGAGTACGTGCCGGACGTCGAAGGCGCCATCGCCGAACTGCGGCGGGTGTTGCGGCCCGGTGGCCGGGCGCTGATCATGGATACCGACTGGCAGTCCTGCCTGTGGGCCAGCAGCGACGATGCCCGGATGCGCCGGATGCTTGAGGTCTGGGACACGCACTGTGCGCAGCCGCGGCTGCCGCGGCTGCTGTGCGGGTTGCTCGGTCGGGGCGGGTTGGAGGTTCGCCGGGTGAGCACGCTGCCGCTCATCAACCTTGCCTGGAGCGCGGATACCTACAGCCATGGTATCGCCCACGCCATTGCGGCCTTTGTTGGCAAGAGTGGCCTGGTCCCGGCCCTGATGGCCGAGCAGTGGCTGGAAGATTTTTGGGTCCTGGCCGGCACCCGGAACCGGTACTTTTTCAGTCTTGACCGGTTCATGTTCGAAACCTGAAACTTCGAGAAGTTTTGTTAACTTTTTGCGGATTCAGGCGTAACCTCCCGGTCACGAATCTGCAATGGGTTTCGCCAAGGGGAGACCGGAATGGCAGGTTCGCAACAGCAACAGTCCGGCTTCAGCGGGGGCAAGAAGCCGATTGAACTCTATCAAAGAGGTCGTTCGTGACAACACCCGAAGTCGTCATTGGTGACGACGGTATCGTAAGGGTCGACTACGGCAGCACCGGCGTGGTCACCCTTGATCTCGTCAAGGCTGAACTCGTAGCCAGGCAACGTCTTGCACCCGGGGCGCAGGTCCTGATGGTCATCCTCAGGGGTGTCTGGCGGGTGGACGTCGATGCTGCCGCGTTCATATCGTCGGCTGAATGGTGTGCTGCCACCGGCGCGAGCGGCATGGTGGTCGAGTCCAGCCTGGGCAACATGGCCATGCGCGTGTTCGAGCTCTATCACCGCCCGTCCTATCCGTTTCGCATCTGCGGCACTGAAGACGACGCGCTCGAGTGGCTTGCGCAATACGTGCCCTCGCGCCAGCAGGTGCGTCGCCAGCGCTGACCCCGGCTTCGCCGGCGGCGGGTATCATCCGGCATCCTGATACGAGGCCTGCCGTGACTCTTTCCTTCCGCCGTCGCCTGCTCGAAGGCCGCCCCCTGATCGGGGCGTTGCTGCAAATCCCCTTGCCCGAGGTGGCCGAGCTGTTTGCCGAGGCCGGCTACGACTGGCTGTTCGTCGACCTCGAACATTCCCCCATGGACGCTCGCGCGGCGCTCAACCTGCTCACCGCCGTCGACAAGCAGGTGCCATGCGTGGTGCGCGTGCCCTGGAACGACGAGGCCTCGATCAAGAAGGCGCTCGACATCGGCGCCACCGGCATCATCGTGCCCCTGGTCAACAACGCCGATGATGCCCGGCTGGCCGTGGCGCGCTGCAAGTACCCGCCGCTGGGCTCCCGCAGTGTCGGTATCACCCGCGCCCAGCGCTTCGACCTCGATTTCGAGCGCTACATGCGCGAGGCCAACGACGACATCGCCGTCATCGTCCAGATCGAGCATGTCGAGGCCGCGCGCAACATCGATTCGATCCTCGATGTGCCCGGGGTCGATGGCGTGTTCGTCGGCCCGTTCGACCTCTCGGGCAGCATGGGCAAGCCCGGCCGCATCAACGACCCCGAAGTCCAGCAGGCCATCCAGACCATCATCCGCGCCTGCGAAAAACGCGAGATCGCCCGCTGCATCTACGCGCACACACCGGCCCACGCCCGCACCTACATGGAGCAGGGCTACCGGGTCATCGGGTTGTGCACTGACTACATCCTGCTGGCGCGGGCTGCAGCCGCAGCCTTGAAGGAAGTGCGCGACTGACCGTTTTGTCCGAGTCGCCGGGTGCTACTCGACGATGCCGAGTTCCACCGCGCCGATGCCGTCCAGCTCGAACCGGTAGTGCTCCGCCTGTGCCGGAAACCGCGTGGTGACCAGACTTCCGGTCGATACGATGTCGCCCGCCCGCAGGCCGCGTCCGGTGGCAGCCAGATGATCGGCCAGCCACGCGAGCGGCGCGAACGGGTGTCCAAGCACATCGCGCCCGTGGCCTTGATCCACCTGCTCGCCATTGCAGAACACCGTGCCTCGCACCGCGGCGAGATCCGGCCACTCGCGCCGGAATTCACCCAGCACGATGCCTTCGTTCCAGGCGTTGTCCGCCACCAGCGACAGCAGGTCGAGCGGGTAGCTGGAATGGCGGTCGTCGATGACCTCGAACGCCGGTGCGACCGCGTCGACGGCATCGGCGATGTCATCGATGGTCCAAGGCCGGTCGCGCGCCGGCACGTCGCGCCCCATGCGCACGCAGATCTCGAATTCGAGCCCGACGCGCTGGAGGGCGGCGCGTGCGATCCGCCGGCCGCTCGCCAGCACGCGCTCGCGGAACACCACGCCGGCCACCGGATGATCGATCGCGCACAACTGCTGCATGCGTCTGGAGGTCAGCCCGATCTTGTAGCCGGCCGCAGCGCCGAGCAGGCTGGTCATGCGCCGCACGAAGGCATCCTGGATGGCATAGGCCGCCGCCAGATCATGAGCCCCGTGATCGTGGGCAAACGGCACCAGCGGCGCACCGCGCCTGTGTTCGCTCACCAGCCAGTCCGCCACGCGCTCCGGATCGAATTGCATGGGCGGATCATAGCAAGCGGTTGCAGGACACCGGTACTGGTTCTCCATGTCTGAACTCGACTGGCGTGACGGCGCGCCCTGGTCGCGTCGTTTCGGTGACCTCTACCACTCGCGCGCCGGTGGCCTCGACGAGAAGCGCCACGTGTTTCTCGAAGGCAATGCGTTGCGCTCGCGCTGGACCGTATTGCCGCCGCGAGCGACTTTCACCATCGCCGAGACCGGCTTCGGCGCCGGGTTGAATTTCCTGTGCGCGTGGTCGCTGTGGCGCGAGGTTGCGCCGGCGGATGCCACCTTGCACATCATCAGCACCGAGGCCTATCCCTTGAATGCCGCCGAGCTGCGCGCGGCGCTCGATCCCTGGCCGGTCCTGGCGCACGAGCGCGGGGCGCTGCTCGCCCGATACGACGAGTTGCCGCCAGGTTGGCATCGGTTGCGCTTCGAGGGCGGCCGGGTCGTGCTAACGCTGGTGATCGGCGATGCCCGCGAGACGCTGCCCGAGATCGACGCGCGCGTGGATGCCTGGTTTCTCGATGGCTTCGCGCCGGCGCTCAATCCGGCGCTCTGGTCGCCCGAAGTATTCGCGGCGATATCAGCGCTGTCGTCGGCCGGCACGACCGTCGCCACCTACACCGCGGCCGGCGAAGTGCGGCGCGGGTTGGAAGCGGTCGGCTTCGATATGCGGCGCCAGGCGGGCTTCGGGTTCAAGCGCGAGATGCTCCGCGGTATCTGCGTGGCGCCGGGGCCGCGGTCGCGTCACTCGCCGTGGCTGTCGCGACCCACGGCACGGCCCGATGCGCGCAGCGCGATTGTCGTCGGCGGTGGCATCGCCGGTTCCGCCGCCGCTGCGGCGCTGGCCGAGCGTGGGGTGGCGGTGACGCTGATCGAGCGCCAGCCCCGGCTCGCTGCCGCCGCTTCGGGAAATGCCCAGGCGGTGCTGTACGCGAAGCTCTCCGCGCATCGAACGGTGCGCTCGCGGTTGTTTGCCGACGGCTACCTGTACGCGCTGCGGCAACTCACCGCCCGCTTGCCCGACGACGGGCATGCCTGGTCGCGCTGCGGCGTGCTGCTGTTGCCGGAAGATGCGGCCGATGCCGGGCGGCAGCAACAACTCGCGGCGCTCGGCTGGCCCGCGTCGTTCCTGCGGGTGGTCGGTCGGGACGAGGCCGGTGCGCTGGCCGGCGTCGACCTGCCTGTCGGCGGTCTGCACTTCGCCGTCGGCGGCTGGGCACATCTGCCCGCGCTTTGCACCGCCCTGGTGGCGCACGACGGGATCGAGGTCAGGCTCGCGGCGAACGCGCTGCGTTTCCGGCGTGATGCCAACGAGCGGTGGTGCGTGGCAGGTGAGGACGGCGATATCGCCTGCGCCGATGTGCTGGTGCTGGCGAACGCGGCGGACGTGCTCGGTTTCGCGCCCACCGCCTGGTTGCCCCTCGATGTGATCCGGGGTCAGGTGACTTCACTGCCGGCAACCGAAGCCAGCGTCGCGCTGCGCATGGTCTTGTCGGGTGAAGGCTATGTCACCCCGGCCCGCGCCGGTTGTCACAGCGTGGGCGCGACCTTCGGCCTGCGCGACCCGGACACGGCGATCCGCATCGCCGACAACTCGGCCAACGTGGTCATGCTGGGGCGCCTCGCGCCTTCGCTCGCCAGCGCCTTCGGACCACTCGATGCGGCGTCGTTGGCCGGCCGTGCCGCGCTGCGCTGCGTGGCGCCGGATCACTCGCCCGTGGTCGGGGGCGTGATCGACGACGGCGAGTTCACCGATCGCTATCGCGCGCTGTCGATCGATGCCACCACGAGCTTCGACGGCGAGGCGCCCTGGTTGCGCGGTCTGTTCGTCACGGTCGCGCATGGGTCGCACGGACTGATATCGGCGCCGCTGGCCGGCGAGATCATCGCGGCGCTCGCGCTCGGTGAGCCCGCGCCGGTGGCCCGGGTGACGTTGCGTGAACTTTCGCCGCCGCGATTCCAGGCGCGGGCCCTTAAGCGCACTCCCCGGGAGTTAGGGTGAACGGCGCGCAGCCGCTCCACCTACAGGCGCGGTACCGGTATCGCGTTACCATTGCGTGGCATTGTTTTCCCTTCCGCCACGGAGCCCGCTCTCCCATGATCCGCCTGCTGCCGTTCGTCATCGCGCTCTGGTTCGGCGCTCTTTCTTCCGCGTCCGCGCACGATGTGCTCGCCGCCCTCAAGACCAGCGGCGTGATCCGGATGGGCTATCTGGAAGAGGCGCCGCCGTTCTCCGCACGGGGGGCGAGCGGGCCCCCGGAAGGCTTTTCGGTGGAGTTGTGCGCGCGGGTCGCCGCCGCGATCGGCCGCGAGATCGAGCGGCCCGACCTGCGGGTCGAATGGGTTCCAGTCACCCTGGCCGATCGTTTCGAGGCGGTGGCCAAGGGCCGGGTCGAGATCGAATGCAGCACCAGCACCTGGACATTTTCGCGCCAGAAAAGCGTCGAGTTCAGCCTCATGATTTTCGTCGACGGCGGCACCATCCTGATTCGCAATGACAGCGATTTCTCGCGGGTGAGGGACTTCGCGGGCAAGCGGGTCGCGGTGGTGCGCAACACCACCACGCAGCGGTCCGTGGCCGATGCGCTGCAACGGCGTGAGATGACGGCCGAGATAGTGCTGTTCGACGACGCGGAAGCCGCATTGGCGGCGTTGCGCAGCGGCGCTGTCGATGGCTACGCGTCGGATCGCGTCAAGCTGCTGGGCACGGCGCTCGGTGCGCAGGGGGCCGGCGGCTTCCGTTTACTCGACGAGGATTTCTCGATGGAACCCTACGCACTCGCGATGCACGCGGGTGACCCCGGGTTTCGCATCGCGGTCAACCGCGCCCTGGCGGCGATCTACCGCAGCGGCGACATATCCATCGTCTATGAGCGCTGGCTGGCACCGCTCGGCAAGCCGAGCCTGCTGCTCGACGCGTTGTACTACCTGCAGAGGATTCCGGAGTGAACGGCGGCGCTGCGCTGGGTCTGGCGGCGCTGCTCGCGGTCGGGTCGCAGGTGGTGGCAAAGGACACGGTCTCGGACGAAGCCGCGGCGTGCCCCACTTGCGGTGTCATCCGCACCATTCGCGAGCGCCATGGCGAGCGCCCGATCCCGAATGCCGACACCGCGCTGGATCAGCGCAATTCGCTCAGCATCAAGAGCGGGCCGGGCGAACCTTTGCTGGTGGGTCCGGTGGCCGGATTCACCTTCGGCCCCGGCCGCAAGGTGAAATCGTTCGTCGGCGCGCGGGGGAGCGACCGCATGCTCGACCGCATGCGTGAAACCAGCTTCGACATCATTGTCTGGCTCGACGTTGGTGGCTACACCACCGTGTCCGAGCCCGATGCCTCGGATCTGCAGGTGGGCGACCGGGTGCGCATTGTCGACGGACGGCTGCAACCGCCACCATGAACCGCTCGGCGGGCGCCAGGTCGCATCCGCTCGGGTTGCCTGCAGGCGGTCTATTCCACCAGGCTGGCGGCGAGGCTGCCGCGCGGCAGCGATTGCAGGCCCGGGTGCAGGGTGATGCCGACCAGGTTGATCGGGTTGATGTAGGTGGCGCCGCCACCGGGCAGGTTGAAGGCGAGCACCGGTTGCGCGAGCAGGTGCTGCATGCTGTTGAACACCGCCGCCATCGAATCGAGCTGCGCCTCGAGCGAGCCGTAGAGCTTGTGGCCGCCCGCCATTTCGTAGGCGATCACCCCGGAGAGTTTTTCTCCCACCGATACGGCCTGAGCGCCGTCGATGAACACGGCATCCCGGCGTTCGATGAAGTCGGACTCGCCGCCGAGCACCGTGACCGAACCGCCCCCCACGCCCTGCGGGACCGGCAGGGTTTCCTGGGTGCGCAGATCGACCCGGCTGATCTCGCGCGTGGCCAGCAGCACGGTGGCGGTCGGGCTGCCGATGATGAGTGTGGGCACGGCGAACATGCGCGCCGGCTGGAACGTGGCCAGCGTTGCCGCCGAATCCTCTTCAGGCTGCACGAAACGGCGCAATGCGCCATTGGCGAGATACACGACGACGTCCATCCAGGTCTCCGGTCGAAAATGAGGGAACGAGGCGCATGCTGCCCCGATGTGGTCGGGTGAGCAAGCGTCCCGGGACCCTGACGGCTGCTCCGGGCACGTGCGGCATACCAATCCGTCGTCATGCCGTCGCCCGCCGAGGGTGGCCGTTGGCGATCGCGGGTGCGGTCCGGATGGCGGTCCTGGCGGGCGGCGCGATCGCCGATGACGCCGGCGTGGCCGGTTGCGCGACCATACCCGACGATCGCGTGCGCCTGGCCTGCTACGACCAACTCGCCGGGCGACCCGCGGCCCCACCACCGACCGCGCGCACGGAACCGCCGCCGCTGCCGGAAGACCGTCGCCAGAGCGTGGCCGGCGACTTCGTGGCCCGCCACGACAAGCCCGCTCGCACCGGATCAGCGCTTGCTTTCAAATGGGAGCTCGATCAGGACTCGCGCTTCGGCGTGCTGCGCCTGCGCACCCACAAGCCGAACTATTTCCTGTTCGCCCGCTACACCGATGCCCCGAACGAGGCCCCGTTCTCGGGCCTGGCGCTCGGGGGCACGACAACCAACCTGCGCAACATCGAAGCCAAGTACCAGTTGTCGTTCAAGACCAAGCTGGTGCAAGGGTTGTTCGATCGCCGCCTCGATCTGTGGGTGGCGCTCACGCAGCAGTCGAGCTGGCAGATCTACAGTCCGTCGGCGCCGTTCCGCGAGACCAACTACGAACCCGAGGCGATGGCGGTGCTGCGCACGGACGTGAAGCTGCCGCTCGGCTTGCAGTGGCGGTTCGTGAATTTCGGCTTCGTGCACCAGAGCAACGGCCGTGGCGAGCCGTTGTCGCGCAGCTGGAATCGGGTTTATGCGCAGTTCGGCATCGAGCGCGGCGACTTCTCGGTGCTGATCCGGCCGTGGTGGCGGTTGCCGGAAAGCCACGGCAACGACAACAACCCCGACATCGTCCACTATCTCGGTCGTGGCGATCTGCTCGCGGTGTACCAACCCGCCGACAGCGGCCACAGCTTTGCGGTGCTCGCCCGCAACAACTTCAGCGGCACGGCCAACCGGGGGGCGCTGCAGTTCGACTGGCGCTTCCCGCTCTATCGCAACCTCAAGGGCTATCTCCAGGTGTTCTCCGGCTACGGCGAGACCCTGATCGATTACAACTACCGCCAGACCACCGCCGGCATCGGCATCTCGCTCTCCGACTGGCAGTAGGTTCGAGGCCAGGGTATCGCGAGCCTGCCTGCACGCGCTGGCGGCGTGGCAAACTATGGCTGTCCCCCTTTCGATCTCGACGCCATGGCTGCAATCGATACTCCTCCCCCAGAAGTCCTTGTTCCCGGCAAGGCCGGGTGCGCCGCCAGTCAGGCGCTGCGGGCCGACATCCCGCGCTCGTCGCATTCGACGCATCCCGCCGACACCGATCCGAAGCGGGACGTCATGGCCATGCTCGAGGCCTCGTCGGCCGCCGTGCCGGGCCGGTAGTCGCCAATGGCACGCTGGCACGCACCGCGATCGAACGATGGCAATGGCGCCCCGGCGCAGGGCAGCGTCTTCGACCTGCCCGGCTGGACGCCGACGCGCGAGGCGGCGTTGGCGCAATTGCGGCGCGTCGACCCGCGCGCCTACGGACGCACGCGCAACTCCCTCGATGGCGCGGTCACGCGATTGTCGCCATGGATCACGCACGGCTTCATCGACCTGCCCGAAATCGTCGACAGCCTGCGCGCGCGCTTCCGGGTCAACACCGACGACAAACTGGTGTTCGAGCTCGCATGGCGCGAGTTCTTTCATCACGTCTGGGGTCATCAGGGCGAAGACATTCTTCGCGACATTCGCGCGCCGCTGGCCGGCGTCGAGTACGCGGCGACGCTTCCCGATGACATCCTCACCGCGTCCACCGGCGTGCCGGTGATCGACGCCACGGTGCGCCAGCTCTACGCCACCGGTTACCTGCATAACCACCAGCGGATGTGGCTCGCGTCCTATGTGGTGCACCTGCGCAAGGTCGCCTGGCGCGCGGCCGCCGACTGGCTGTATGGCCACTTGCTCGATGGCGATCTCGCCTCCAATCACCTGTCGTGGCAGTGGTGCGCGGGCACCTTCAGCAGCAAACCCTACCTGTTCAACGCCGACAACGTCGCGCGGTATGCGCCGGCGCTGGCGAGTCAGGGCACCGCCATCGATGCCGCCTATCCGGCGCTCGACGAACTCGCGCGCCATGGTCGCGACGCGGGGCCGGAGTCGCAGCGTCCTGAGGGTGTCGAGATTCCCGTGCTGCTGGGGGTGGCACCCGCTGGCGAGTTTGCCGAGCTCGACGCTCGCGCGGTGAACGGCAGGCGCATCGCGCTGCTGCATCCGTGGAGCCTGAAGCGGCCGAAGCAGGTCGACCTCGTCATCGGCGTGCTGCATGCGCCGTTCCACGCCCGCTTTCCATGGTCGGAACGACGCTGGCGCTTCGTGATCGACGGCATGCGCCAACTGGCCGACGTGGTCTGGTGCGGCGATCTCGCGACGCTGCCGGCGGCGCTCGACGCCGCCGATTCCGTGCAGGCCGTCGCCACGCTGAATCCCGGGTACCGCGAAGCGCTGGACGACGAACGGGTCGAACTCGTGGATGCGCCGCGATTCCTGGACGATCCGGCGCAACCGTGTCGCTCGTTCAGCCAGTTCTGGGAGCAGGTGGCGCGCGCGACGTGAACCCCCCGCGCCTGCGCTTCCACACCCGTTCGCCCTGAATGTCGGCAGATGGCGCTTTCCGATCCGCACCAGCCGATCCCGAACACGCCGCTGTGGCTCGGTGCGGGCGGGCTGCTGCCCTTCATCGTTCTCGCCGGCTCGCTCTGGGTGGCGCCCGAACCCTATCGTCCGATGCTCGCCGACTGGCTGCGATCCTACGCGGCGGTGATCCTCACGTTCGTCGGCGCCGTGCACTGGGGCTTCGCCATGCTCCATCCCAAGGTGGGCGAGGGCGAGCGCGACACGATCATGGCGTGGAGCGTGGTGTCGGCGCTGGTGGGTTGGGTCGGGATGATGGTGCCCCTGCACAACGGGCTGGTGTTCATCGCCGTGATGTTCGTCATCCAGCTGTCGATGGACCGGGGGTTCGCGCGACGTTTCGCTCTGCCGCCCTGGTACCTGAGCCTGCGCAACGGGCTCACCGCCGTGGTCGTGGTGTGCGTCGGCCGCGCGGCGGTGCACGTCTAGATGACGCCCCCCCCAGGCTCCGCCTCGCTTCGCCACCCCCAATGGGGGCCGGTTCGCTTGGGAGCGGTCCGGCGCTCACTGCCTTGACCGCGGTTGCCCGATACGCGATTCGCGGGCCGGCGGTCGCGTTTCGCGGCGATCCGTTCCTGGTGCCGGCCGATGAAGCGCTCTGGTACGAGCCCGACGCCGTCGTCGCGATCCGCGGCGAGCGCATCGCCGACATCGGTCCGGCCGCGGACGTGCTCGCGCGGCTGCCGCCGGCAACGCCGGTGGTGCGCTATCCGCGCGCGCTCCTCATGCCCGGATTCATCGACTGCCACGTTCACTATCCGCAACTCGGCATTGCGGGCGCCGTCGGTTACCCGTTGCTCGACTGGCTGGAGCGTTACACGTTCCCGGCAGAAGCCGCGTTCGCCGATGCCGGCCATGCCGGGCGCGTCGCCGCCGTGTTCCTCGACCAGCTTCGACGCAACGGCACCACCACGGCAGCCGTCTACGGAACGGTCCATCCGCAATCGGTCGATGCGCTGTTCACCGCGGCATTGCCGACCGGCTTGCGCGTGTTCGCCGGCAAGGCGCTCATGGACCGCAACGCGCCCGCCGGGTTGCTCGACACCGCCCGGCGCGGCTACGACGAATCGAAGGGCCTGATCGCCCGCTGGCATGGCCGCGGGGGCCGGCTGCACCACGCGCTCACCTTGCGATTCGTCGCCACCAGCACCCCCGAACAACTCGAAGCCACCGCCGCATTGTGGCGCGAACATCCCGGCATGCTGCTGCAGTCACATCTGGCCGAAAACACCGCCGAACTCGGCTGGGTGCACGAGCTCTTTCCCGAGGCGCGCGACTACACCGACGTGTTCGACCGTTTCGGGCTGCTGGGTCCAGGCGCCGTGTTCGGGCATGGCATCCATCTGTCGGCGTTGGAGCGCGAGCGACTGGCCGCCTCGGGCGCGGCCATCGCGCATTGCCCGACGTCCAACCTGGCGCTCGGCAGCGGCCTGTTCGATGTCGCAGCGACCCGCTCGGCGGGTGTCATGGTCGGTCTCGCAACCGACGTCGGCGCGGGCACCACGCTGTCGATGCTGGCAACCATGGGCGCCGCGATGCTGGTGGCACGCCTGCGCGGCGCGAGCCTGCATCCGGCGCAGGCGCTCTGGCTCGCTACTGCCGGTGCAGCCCGGACGCTGGGTCTGGGCGCGGTCACCGGCAACCTTGCGCCCGGACTCGACGCCGATCTGGTGGTGATCAACCCGGCCTCGACACCGCTGCTGGCGGAGCGGATGACGACGGTGACCGGGATCGACGACGTGTTGACTGCGCTGATGACGCTGGGTGACGACCGCAATGTCGTCGCAACCTATGCCGGCGGCCGTCGAGTATTCGGCTGAACGAATCTCTTGGTTACATAGCGCAGCGTAGCCTGAGGGTGGGGCTTGCTCTGCTACCGGTGTGATCCTTTGCCGAGGTTCTTGTAGCGCAGGCGCAGATATTCCACGTACATCGCGAGGTAGCGCCCCTGCAGTTCATCGAGCACCGTGTCGGGCATGCCCTCCGCGCGCAGGGCAGCAAAGCGTGATCCGGAAATGCCGGCCTGCAATCGCGTCCCGAATGTGCCCACGCCGCCGATGCCGATCACGCCGTCGAGTCCGGCGCTGCGCAGCGTTTGCAGGATTTCGTCCGCGCCTTGTCCCGCCTTCACCATCTCGCTTACCTGCGCGACCGTGATGTGGCGGCCGACGGTGAATCCGGCGGGGCGATACCAGTCGGGGAGGCCCAGCGGGCGACCGAATGCGACGCGCAACGGCGGCGGAAAGGTCCTGCCGCTGGCGGGTTCCGGCGGCTGGCCCAGGTCGACCTGCTGCGGGTAGCACCACGCGCAGGGCCCCATCGATTCCCCGCCGCTCCAGTAGCGAACCAGCAGATCCACGTCGTCGACGAACCCCTGCTGGAGCGAATCGAGCAGGGCCGCCGGCACGCCCGCTGTCGCGAGCTTGCCGAAGTCGGAGCCGCGCAAGGCATAGGTGGTCCTGGCCGTCTTGATCTGCGCGATGATCGTGGCCACGTCATCACCCGCGCGGGCGGCAGCGACCACCCTGGCAATCGGCAGCGGCTCCGGAATCGCGGCGCCGGCCAGGGTGGCAAACCCGAGCGCCATCGCCAGCACGAACCTCGATACCCAGCGCCCACAGGGTCCCCCGAGGGCCCTGGCCGCCTCTGATGGGGTGGCGGGCAACGCGAGACTGGCGGTGGACCCTTTCCTGGATGTCTTCATGGGTGCTCTCTCCTTCATCGTTGGAATTCGATCCCGGTGGATGGTTCCGCCGACTCTGCCTCGCCACGATTAACGAGGCAGAATACCGGTTCCACGACCTGACCGGCCTGTCTGCATGCCCACCGCCAAGGCGCGTCCCGCCGCCGCATCGCTGAAACAACTCGGCACCACCACCGCACTGCCGTCGACGCCGGCGGAAGCATTGCTCGAGCGGATTCCCGATCCGCACCCCGACAAGCGCTACCTAGCGCGCTTCGCGGTGCCTGAGTTCACCACGTTGTGCCCCATCACCGGGCAGCCGGACTTCGCCCACCTGGTCATCGACTATGTGCCGGGCCGCTGGCTGGTGGAGAGCAAGTCGCTCAAGCTCTATCTGGGCGCGTTTCGCAATCACGGCGCGTTTCACGAGGACTGTACCTTGTCGATCGCCGGCCGGCTCGAGATATTGCTGAAGCCACGCTGGCTGCGCATCGCCGGCTATTGGTATCCGCGCGGCGGCATCCCGATCGACGTGTTCTGGCAGACCGGCGCGCCGCCGCGCGGCGTGTGGATACCGGATACCGGTGTGGCACCGTATCGCGGGCGCGGATGAATGCCGATCGATAATGCGATGCTGCTACCATCGATCCGGTCGACACCTCCCACAAGGTAACGAGCATGCAGCGCCAGCAGCCGTCATCGACGCCTTTCCGCCCCCCTCGCGCCGCTTGTCGTCATGACCCTGTCACTGGCTGAACCGCTGGTGGTCCCGAAAGCCAGTCTGCTCGACGCCTCCGCCCTCAAGGCCTATCGCCGCGATGGTCTGGTTGTTGCGCCGGTGCGCATCGCCCCCGACCTGCTCGCGCGCATGCGGGCGTCGCTCGACGCGCTGCTGATCAATTGCGCCGACACTGCCCCGGAGAGCCTGGTGTGTCCGCACATTCCCAACGGTGCCCGACATCCGGCGAGCGAGGCGACGGCCTGGTTCGACTACGCGACGCTGCCGCCGATTCTCGATCTGGTGGAGCAGATCATCGGACCCGACATCATCCTGTGGGGCAGCCAGGTGTTCTGCAAGCCGGCGCGCATCGGGCGCGAGGTGCCGTGGCACCAGGACGGCGAATACTGGCCGATCCGGCCGTTGGCAACGTGTTCGGTCTGGATCGCGCTCGACCCAGCAACGCCGGAAAACGGCTGCATGCGCTACCTTCCCGGCTCGCATGCCGCTGGCAGCGTGTATCCGCACCGCGACGCGATGCGGCCCGACCGCGTGCTGGGGCAGGAGATCGAACCTGCCAGCTTCGATGCGGCGCCCGCCCGCGATGACGTGCTCGATGCCGGGCAGTTTTCGTTGCACGACATATTTCTTGTCCACGGGTCGGCGCACAACCGTTCGGCGCAGCGGCGGGCAGGGTTCGTCGTGCGCTACATGCCGGCCACATCGCGCTTCGCGCGCGACCTGGCCGGCATGCAGCAGCAGGCCGGCATCTCGTTCAGCCTGGCCCGACGGCCGCTATGGTTGCTGCGCGGTTCCGATCGCGGTGGCAACGATTTTCATATCGGCCATGGCGAGGAGTTTGCCGCCACGCCGCGGTATTCGGACGACCTTTGATCACCCGATCGGCAATCGCTCAGCCCACTTCCGGCTTTCCGTCGGGTGCTCGCGCGCATGGCACTCCTGCTGTTTACCGATCAGCGCCCACAGGGTCCCCCGAGGACGCTGCGCCCCCTTGAGGGGGAAGGCACAGCGCAGCGCAGCCTGGGGGTGGGCGTCACCTCCCCACAGGGTCCCCCGAGGACGCTGCGCCCCCTCGGTAAGCGCATCGGCCGGAAATAGCTGCGGATGTGCGACAGACCGAGCGTCATGTCGGTGAGCAGTTCGGCGCGCCGTTCATTCGACACCTGCACCGTATTCCGGCTCTCCTGTTCATGGGCGAGCATGAAGGTGGGTGTCAGCACCGCATTGTTGTCGTCGTCGTCGAGTAGCGTGAGCCAGTCCATCCGGTGCAACTGCACCCCGTGTAGAAAACCCGCTGCCCAATCGTTTCCGCGCACCGCGCCAGCGCGGTCTTCGAGCAGCAAGGGGCCGAGCAGGCCACCACGCTCGAGCGTCTCGGTCATCGAGTTCCAGTGTTGCGTCAGCAGCGTGAGAATGGCGTCGAGTTCGGTGTGCGCCGGATGCATGAGGTAATGCAGTTCGCAGCCGAACACTGCCGGCCAGTATTCGGCCGGCCCCACCGACACCGGCCCCGCGATCAGCGCGGCGAAGAAGCCGTCGACCTTTTCCAGGCGCATCGCGCCCGGGCTCCGACACTGCGCCAGAAAACGGTCGAGCAATACCAGCTCGGGCTCGGACAGCGGTTCGATCCGGTTCGGCGGCGCGCGGTTCTACGCCGGTGAAACCGGCTCGATCATCCGTTCGTTCACGGCGCCGTTGTCGCGGGTCAGGTGCCAGCCCCTTGCCTTGGAGCGCGATGCGATCGCCTGATGAAAGCGGCCGTCGACGAAGTGCAGCCCGCAGCCGTCGTCGGCGGCATAGCCGTCCTTCACCGTGCCGGCGGTGACCAAGGCCTGGAAGGTCGGCCGACGCTCGGTTTCGCTGTCGTAGTGAGGGCAGTTGCTGCCGGGCACCAGGCCCAGGCACGGCAGCAACGTCAACGGCCCGGCGATCGAATCGGTGATGCCGTCCTCGAACCAGCAGATCGAGCCGGCGCTGGAGCCGCCCAGCACCACCCCGCGATCGTAGGCGGCACGCAGGATCGTGTCGAAGCCCCAGTCGCGCCAGACGGCGAGCATGGTGCGGGTGTTGCCGCCGCCGACGGCGATGGCGTCGAACTCACCGACGAACGCCTCGAGCTGCTGCGGCGTGCGCTTGAAGAACGGCAGCACGGCGGGCTTGCAACCCAGGCGCGTGAACGCCTGGAAGAAGCGCAACTGGTACGGCTCGTTGTCGCCGCTCGCGGTCGGTACGAACAGCACCCGCGGCGACTCGCGCCCGGTGAGCTCCTTGAAGTAGCGCTCGAGGTGAAGGTTGTTCTCGGGGTCGGCGAGGAATGCGCCGCCCATGGCGAAGACATGTCTGGTGGTGGGCATGTGCCGGGTCTTTCGGTGGGAGGATAGGTTGGCGCCGGTCTGGTGCCGACTCGGGAAACGATACCTGTTTGCCGATCGACCATCAATCGAGAAGGCTTGTAAATTGGAAGCTACCATTCCATTATGCAAGGGTGTTTCCTCGATCGATCGTCTCCACACTGCAAGCCGCCGCTGCGAGTTTCCCGGTGGTCATCCTGCTTGGCGCGCGGCAGGTCGGCAAGACGACGCTCGCCCGCGCGGCATTCGAGCAACATCGTTACGTCGATCTCGAAGATCCGGTTACAGCCGAGCGGTTCAACCAGGATGCGCGGTTCGAGCTCGACGCCGGCGCCCACGCCGGGCTGATTCTCGACGAAGCTCAGGCGGTACCGTCGGTCTTCGGGGCGCTGCGCGGTGCCGTCGACGCACAGAGGTCATGGTTCGGAAGGTTCGTCGTTCTCGGCTCGGCACAGCCAGCGCTGATACGCAGCGTGTCCGAGTCACTGG
The DNA here is from genome assembly GCA_025350245.1 of Betaproteobacteria bacterium. Lineage (GTDB taxonomy): Bacteria > Pseudomonadota > Gammaproteobacteria > Burkholderiales. The sequence goes on along the minus strand of JANXYG010000053.1, from coordinate 15,244 downwards.
CCGGGCGTGCCGCGGTGATCGAGCTCGACCCGCTCACCGCGCACGAGGCGGGGCAGGGGCCAGACGCCGTTTCCTGGGCCAGGGTGTGGCTCGCGGGCGGATTTCCGGATGCGCTGCGCGGCGATTCGCGCATCTGGTGGGAGTCGTACCTGCGCCTGGTATTGGAGCGAGACCTGCCGCAGTACGGCGTGCGCGCCAACCCGCTGTTCATGCGTCGGCTGCTCACCATGCTGGCACATCAGCATGGAGGTCTGTTGAATGCGTCGGCCCTGGGCGCGTCGCTCGGCGTATCGCATCACACGCTGCTGCGCCACCTCGACGTGCTGGAGGCAATCTACCTGCTGCGCCGTTTGCCGCCGTACTTTTGCAATGTCGGCAAGCGGCTGACGAAGGCGCCCAAGGCCTATCTTCGCGACACCGGGCTGCTGCACCATCTGCTCAACATTTCGACCGCCGAAGAATTGGCCAACCACCCGTCGCGCGGTGCGAGCTGGGAAGGGTTCGTCATCGAGGATGTGCTGCGCCGCGAGCGGCTGGCGCACCCGGGCACGCAAGCTTTCTTCTGGCGCACTGCTGCGGGCGCCGAAATCGACCTCGTGCTCGATCGCGGCGTCGAGCGAATCGCTTTGGAGATCAAGGCTGGCCGTGGCAACGATGCGCGCACCGTGCGCACCTTGCGCGAGGCGATGCCGGACGTGGAGGCGACTCGCGGCTGGATCGTCGATCAGGCTACGGGTGCGGAGCTGGTCGGCGAGCGTATCGCGCGAGCCGGCTTCGCCTCTCTCTTGGCGGGAACTCCATAGGGTTTGCCGAGCGCGAACAAGGCGCGGCATGTCGGACGAGCGGCTCGGCGGGTTCAGGCGCGGCGATCATGACCTGACACCCGCGTCCGAAGCTCGCCGAAGAACGTCTCGAAGTCGCTCTCGAACGCCGGCAACTGCGCCTCCAGCTCGGCGGCGCTGCCCAGCAGTGGATTGCCGGGGCGCACGCGGCGCGACATCCGGTCCAGTGCCAGATGAATGCCGTCGAGCCGCCGATACGAGGTGAGCCAGTCGCCGGTGATGAGATGCGGCAGCATGTGCGCCAGCCGCTCGGGCAACACCTGCGTCGTGCCGCTCAGCGCCTGGTACGTCGACGCCGCGAAGCGGTCCAGCGGTTCGGGGTGAAACCGGCGCCAGTCGCGCGCCAGGAAATGGTCGTAGAACACGTCGACCAGGATGCCGGCGTAGCGCCGCCGCGCCGGACTGATGCGCGCCTTGCTGGCCAGCACGATCGGGTGCGCATCGGTGAAGGTGTCGATGGCGCGATGCAGCCGGATCGCCGCGGTGATCTCGGGGTTGTAGCCGGCGTGTTCCACCGGCCCCTTCACGAAATCGCCCAGCAGGCTGCCGAGCAGGGCGTCGGGCGTGGGTGGCGAGAGATAGAGGTGCGCCAGGAAATTCATGGCTTGCGGTGGCCCGCGGCGAATCGGTGGGTGATCGCGCTCAGCGCTTTTCGAGATAGTCCACGGTGAGGTTCAGCAGGGTGCGCACGCCGAGCTTCATGGCCGACTCCTCGATCTTGAAGCGCGGCGAATGATTGAAGCCGATCTGCTTCATGTCGCTGCCCTTGGGCGTGCCGCCGAGAAACACGAACAGCCCGGGTGCGCGCTGCGCGTAGAACGAGAAATCCTCGCCGCCGGTGACCTTGCTGCTGAGGATCACGTTCGCCTCGCCGGCCACGCGCTTCAGCGTCGGCAGCATGCGCTCGGTGAGCTCGGGGTTGTTGATGGTGACGGCGTAGGTCTTCTCGACGCTGACCTCGGCGCTGGCGCCGCTGGCCATGGCGATGCTCTCCGCCATCAGCTTGACCCGGCGATGGATGTCGTCGCGCATGCCTTCGTCGAAGGTGCGGATGGTGCCGATCATCTCGACCTTGTCGGGGATGATGTTGAAGCGGATGCCGCCATCGATGCCGCCGATGGTGAGCACCACCGGTTCACGCGTGATATTCATCTGGCGGCTGACGATGGTTTGCAGTGATAGCACGATCTGCGACGCCACCACGATCGGATCGACGCCGTTCCAGGGCGAGGCACCGTGCGTCTGGCGGCCTTTCACGGTGATGCGCAGCACGTCGGTGGCCGCGAGCAGCGGGCCGGGTCGATAGCCGAGCTGGCCGGTTTCGAGCGACGCGCCGATGTGGATGCCGAACACCGCATCGGGCACCGGGTCGTCGAACGCGCCTTCCTTCAGCATCAGCACCGCGCCGCCTTCCTCGCCCGGCGGCGGGCCTTCCTCGGCCGGCTGGAACAGCAGCTTGACCGTGCCCGGCAGGCGATCGCGCACTGCCACCAGCGCCTCGGCCGCGCCCATCAGCATCGCGACATGGGTGTCGTGGCCGCAGGCATGCATCACGCCGGTTTCCTTGCCGGCGTAGGTTGCCCTGACCTTGGACGCGAACGGCACGTCGACTTCCTCGGTGACCGGCAGCGCGTCCATGTCGGCCCGCAACGCGACTACGGGGCCAGGCAGGCCACCGCGCAAGACCCCGATCACACCGGTGTGCGCAACCCCGGTCCGCACCTCGTAGCCGAGCGCCTTCAGATGCGCGGCGACCAGCGCCGAGGTACGGAATTCTCGATTACCGAGCTCCGGGTGCTCATGGATGTCGCGCCGCCAGTCGATGACCTTGGGCTCCAGGGTATCGGCGAGCCGGTCGAGGTCGGTGCGGAGGTCCTGGGCGTGGACGGGCGGGAGGGCAAGCAGGAGGAAGGCGAGCGGGGCAAGGCGGCGCATGACGGACTCCGGAAGGGTGTGGTGTCGAGTGTCGGGGGCATCGGCTGGCGCGTCAATGCGTGTGGTCGTTACACTCCCCAGTGACGCTCGTCGATGACGCAGCTCGGGAAGCTGCTTAGAATCCTGTCTCCCTCCTCGACAGGAAACGCCATGCTTGCAAAATGGGCTGTTCGGCTGATCGTCGCCGTCATGATGCTGGGTTGCTGCACTGTGGGTTGGGTTCGGTGAAGCGCTGTTCGCGCTCGGACAGCGCGACAAGGCGAAGGAGCAGTAGCGCAAGTCCCTCGACCTCGACGCCAACAGCCAAGTCGCCGCGGATGCCCGTAAACGACTCGGGGAGTTGACGGGGAATGCCTTTGCCAGCGGAAACGACAGCGGCGGGAATGGGGGCGGCAATTTTCCCGCAGCCGGGACCGTGATCCGGGACTGCTCGTCTTGCCCGGAAATGGTGGTCGTGCCGGCCGGCCAGTTCGTGATGGGCTCGCCGCCGAGCGAAACCGGGCGTTATGAAGACGAAGGGCCACCCCATCTGGTCACCATCGCGAAACCGTTCGCGGTCGGCAAGTACGAGGTCACGTTCAACGAATGGGAAGCCTGTGTTCGGGACAAGAGCTGTGCGACTGTAAAGGATGACACAGGCCGTGGCCGTCGACCGGTGATCAAGGTGAACTACGGACAGGCGATTGGGTATGCCGAATGGCTGGCTGACAAGACCGGCAAGAAGTATCGCCTGCTATCCGAAGGTGAGTGGGAGTACGCGGCACGCGCAGGGTCGGATAAAACGCGGTTCTGGGGAAACTCACCCGACCGCGCATGTCTGTTTGCCAACGTAGACGATTTGTCGCTCAAGAGAAAGTTTCCTCGTTTGACTGTGCATGAGTGCGATGACGGGTACCCCGACACATCGCCGGTCGGCTCCTTTGCGCCGAATGCCTTCGGGTTGCATGACATGCTGGGCAACGTCCGGGAGTGGGTGGAGGACTGCTACAACAAGACCTACGATGGGGCACCGACTGACGGCCGGGTGTGGGCTACCGGGGACTGCTCCCGGCGCGTGAACCGCGGTGGTAGTTGGGGCAGCGATCCCGCGGGCGTGCGCTCGGCCAGACGCTACGGGATCCGGCCGACGGTTCGGAACCTCATCCTGGGCTTCCGTGTCGCCAGGAAGCTGCCGTGACTACGGCAGCTTGACCCTTGGCCCCTTACCGCTTTACCCCTTGATCTCCACCAGGAGCGCACGCGTATCGGTCAGATGCTCCTGAGAATGTGTGACCGGTGGATTGATCAGGACATCCCCAACCTTCCCGTCAGTTACCTTGGTCGTTCCATCCTCGAGCGTGAATTTCGTTTTCCCCGCCTTTTGAATATAAACGACCATGGCGGGGTGCGAGTGCATGCCGATCTTGTCGCCCTTCTTGGCGGTAAATTCGATCACGCGAATCTTGTCGGTTTCCTTCAACACCTTGCAGTGCTTGGGCGAGACCGAGCAAACATCGGCGGCCAAAGCGTACGACGAGGCCATCAGACCCAATGCGATAAGCAGCGTTGCCTTTTTCATATCCCCTCCCGGTTGACGACGCAGAGGCCTCCGGTTTGCTCCTCTGAGTTTAAGTCGCGAGCGTATGGTTCTGAAGCGCGATTCGAACAACGCGTGTCCCACGCACGATGCGCGAGGCGGCAACTGAAGCAAGCAAGGTTGACTACTGACGATATCCACTGGTCATAACTTCATAGTAACCCCGTTTCCAGTTGTTGGTAATACATGTTGTTAGCGGCTGTCGGGAGCAAATGAGTTGTCCGGGAGTTGTCCGGTTGTTAGCAAGTAGTGTGTCCGGTTTGTGGAAGAGCGATGCAACACCTCCCCATGAGCCGGTGCCGCTACGTGCAGGAGAACCGGAAGATGAGATTCGAAGAGGCATACCAGGGATGGACCGGCGGGCGTTTGACGCAGCCGAGGCGGCGGGCTGCTGGGGCAGTGCGAGCGCAGCTTTCGCCGCCACGCCGAGCGCTACCGGGCCGATGGGTTGGAAGGCCTGCTGGACCAGCGCTTGAGCCAGATCTCCAAGCGCCGGGGCAAGCACCGCCTCAAGCGCGAGCGCGCGCCGCCGCCCGGGATGATGGTGCGCCAGGACGCGAGCACCCACCGCTGGATGTAAGCGGCTGTCAGGAACCGCGCTTATTTGCCGCGAAGGCTGAGCGGGGGTCTTGCGCGGGGGTGGTTGCTGCCGTAACGGGATGAGGGTCACGCTGGCGGTAGCCGGTGACCGGATCGGGCGAATGGGGAAGCGGCCAGCGCGCTGTGCCAGGACGGCACCATTGCCAACATGATCAGGCCACGCCGAAGAGAAACGAGCGCGACGACGATCCCACCCCGCAAGTGATTCGCCGCCACGCCAGCAACGCCGCGAGTCGTTATTTTATAGTTGACGTCAGTTTGACGATGCGCCGAAACGGAACCATAATGGTTTCATTCGGACTGGAGAACGCGATGCCCACCACGCTCACACTGAAGAACATTCCCGACGAAATTTACGTGCGCCTGAAGGCGTCCGCCACGAGCCATCGCCGAAGCCTGAACAGCGAGGCGATCGTGTGTCTCGAGTCGGTGCTTCTTCCTGGGCGTGCCACAGCCGAGGCGGTGATCGCGAGGGCTCGTGCCATCCGCGAGTCGCTCCCGAAGGGCAAGTTCACCGCCAAGGACATCGACACCCTCAAGCGCGACGGCCGCCCTTGATCGCTGTCGACACGAACGTGATCGCCTACCTCTTCTTGCGTGGAGAGTTCGCTGCGCGGGCCGAAGCCTGGTTGATGCGTGATCGGGACTGGGTGGCACCAATGCTCTGGCGCAGCGAGTTTCGGAACGTGCTGGCGGGTTATCTGCGACGAAAGCAACTGACGTTCGAGGCGGTGCGCGATATTCAGCGAGAGGCAGAGGCCCTGTTGATCGGCAACGAGCATGAAGTCGATTCCCTGCGAGTGCTGGAGCTGGTTCGCGACAGCGAGTGCAGCGCCTATGACTGCGAGTTTGTTTCGGTGGCGATGCGCCTTGGCGTCAAGCTGGTGACGGCGGACAGCAAGGTGTTGAAAGCCTTCCCGAAGCACACGGTGCCGTTCTCCGCGTCGTAACGACGGGCCATTTGGAAGCGATGCTGCAAGACCTGACCCCGGGGTTCGGCAAGGGTTGCAGTTCCCGCGCCATGCAGGTCTGCGTCAGCCAGTCGAGATATCGGCGCACGGTCGTTTCGCTCACGCCGAGCGACCACGCGGGGTCCGCCGCATTCCACACCTGCCCATGGTAGTGGGCCAGCATGGTCCAGAAGCGCAGCATGGCAGGCCCTGGGACGCCGAGTCCCAGTTGCGGCAGGTCGGCGTCGACGAAACGATTGATCGCTTCCTTGCGCCAGCGCAGGCTGTCGGCGTCGGTCTGTGCCAGATAGGACAGCGGATAGCCGCCGCGCGCCCAAAGCGTCGAGATCGCATCCGGGCCGGCCTCGGCGATGTCGAAGCCGGCTATCTCGATGACTTCCACCCGCCCGAGCAACGACTCGCCGGTCTGGCGCAGCAGGCCGGGCGATGCGCTGCCCAGCAGCAGAAACTGGCCGGGCGTGTTGCTGCGGTCGATCAGCACCCGCAGCACCGCGAACAAGTTGGATGCTCGTTGCACCTCGTCGATCACGACGAGCCCGGTGAGCGATCCCAGCGTCGACATGGGTTGCGCCAGCCGGGCGTTCGCGACGGGGTCCTCGAGATCGAAATAGTTGGGGTGCCCGGGCGCCAGGAATTGCCTGGCGAGCGTGGTCTTGCCGGTCTGGCTTGGGCCGACCAGCACGACCGCCCGGGATCGGCGCAAGGCTTCCCGGATCTGGGCGAGCACGCGGGCGCGTTCGAGCACGCCGATTCTTTGACAAAAACACCTTGAAAAAGCAACGCCAAGAGTGGCTTTTTCAAGGTGTCATATCTCGGACTTGATAGGTGCAGCCGTCGCGAGGCCTGGTTTCAGGCGATGCAGGGGAATTGCCCGACGAGCCATTTGGATGCGATGCTGCAAGACCTGACCCCGGGGTTACTCCTTTGCTCACCTTGCCCGACCCACGCAGCACGACCACGCTGCCCGAATTCAACCCTCTTGCCGTCTCGCTCGCGGCGGCCGCACAGTCCTCGCTGGTCAACACGGTCCGGAGCCTGCTCGCCGCCGGCGATGCCACCTCCGTCACCGAGGCGCTCCACGCACCGCTGCCCTCCGCGTCGGCCCGAGCGCTGATCGCCGCCGTCGATGCCGCGATCAACGGTCCGGGCGCCGACGAGCAGGGCAGCGTGCTGGCACGCGTGTTCCTGCTGCCGGTGCTGCTGGTGTCGGCGGGCAAGGCACCCGCAACCGTCCCGGGGGTCGTGCCTGATATCGCTGAACTCACCACGCTGATGAAGCGCGCCGCCGCCTTGGGGGCGGTCGAGAATTTCGGCCTCGGCAATGCGATGGGATCGTTGGCGGGGGCCAGTGCGGTCTCGCCTGCGGACCTGCATGCCCTGGTGCGGCGCTTCGGATCGGCGGGCGGCAACGATCTGCTCGCGCCGGAACCGGTGTCGATCGAGTCCGCCGACGAGACCGTGCACCTGCGGTTTCTGGCTGGCGCTTCCGTTACCCCCGCCGACCTGCCGAGCTTTCTCGAAACCGCGGGCCAGATCGGGCGCTGGGGCATGGGGTTGTCGCAGGCGCTGGCGCAGCAGTTGGCCGACCCCGGTCTGAGCCTGCTGCCGTTGCCGCGCGCGCCGCGCCCCTGGTTCACCGCTCTGCATGAGGGCCGCTTTGCACGCGAGGAGTTGGCGTTCAACCTGTTCGCTTCAGGGGCGATCCGCCGCATTCGTGCCGAGAGCGGCGACCCCGAGGCGCTCATCACCGCTCGCGCCGACGGCACGATCCGCATCGACCTGACCTCGCCCTTCGACGCGATGCTGGACCATGCGCATGCGTGGAAGCTTGCGCCGGCCGACGACCTCGCCGCCGTCGAACGCTCGATCCGGCAACTGCTGGAGGATTGTCGCGTGTCCCGGGTCGAGAGCGACGACCGCGTGCTGCCGCCGAAAGACCTGCCGCGGCCGACATCGGTGACCTCGCTGTTCCATTGAGGGGGCCGCCCCCGGTGGTGCAAACGTAGTATCCTTCGCGGTGAAATCAGAGCACGCGAAGCGGCGCTACTCCTGGCGGGTGCCCTTCGGCGCGTGACGCTGCCGTCAGACTATCGATGGGCCGGACCGGAGGAGTTCCATGAGCATCCACATCACGCCGCAATCCGCGCCCTGCGGCGCACTGATCCGCGGCATAGACCTGACGCGCGATCTCGATCCGTCGGCGGTCGCCGAGATTCGCGCGGCGTGGCTCGCGCACCAGGTGATCGCCTTTCCCGATCAGCCGCTCGAGATCGCCGACATCGAGCGCTTCGCGTTGTACCTCGGCCCGAATGGCGAAGACCCCTACATCGCCGCGATTCCGGGTCATCCGCACGTGGTCCAGGTCAAGCGCGATGCCGATGAAAAGACGCCGCTCTTCGCCGAGTCCTGGCACTCCGACTGGAGCTTCCTGCCGCAGCCGCCGGCCGCCACGGTGCTCTACGGCAACGTGATTCCGCCGGTCGGTGGCGACACGCTGTTCTCCAACCAGTACGCCGCCTGGGATGCGCTGCCGGCTTCGATGAAGACGCTGTTGCAGGATCGCAACGGCATCCACTCCGCTCGCCGTGGATATTCGCCCCAGGGCGCGTATGGCGAGCGCGACGTCGGCCGGTCGATGGCCATCCGCTACGGTGACAGCGCCATGAAGACCCAACTGCATCCGCTGGGACGCCGACACACCGAGACCGGGCGTACCGCCTTGTTCGTCAGCCCCAGCTACACCATCGGCATCGAGGGCATGCCCGAGGACGAAGCGCAACAAGTGCTGCTCGAGCTGTATGCGCACCAGAGCAAGTCCGAGTTCGTCTACCGGCACCGCTGGTCGGCCGGCATGCTCGTGATGTGGGACAACCGTTGCCTGATCCACGCCGCCACCGGCGACTACGAGGGGTATCCGCGGTTGTTGCACCGGGTCACGGTCGCGGACCGCACGTTGCAGTAACGGCTGCCCCGGGTGCACCGGCTGCCGCTGCGCCGGGGTTGGCGACGGCGTGGCGCGATTCGATGTCCGATTCCGGCGAGCACGGCGGCTCGTGGCACCGGATAATCCAACGATGACTTCCGATCCGGCACACCTGTATGCCGCCTTCAAGGCGCACGACGCGCGTTTCGACGGGCGCGTGTTCGTGGGCGTGTCGTCCACCCGCATCTATTGTCGGCCGGTGTGTGCCGCGAAGTTTCCCAAGCGCGAGAACTGCAGCTTCCATCGCAGTGCGGCCGCAGCCGAAGCGGCGGGCTTCCGGCCCTGCCTGCGCTGCCGCCCGGAGCTTGCACCCGGATATGCCAGCGTCGATGCCAGCGCGCGCCTTGCCCACGTCGCTTCAGGTCTGATCGACGACGGTTTCGCCAATGACGGGAGTCTGTCGTCGCTGGCGCTGCGCCTGGGCGTGACCGACCGCCACCTGCGCCGCGTGTTCAAGGAGGCGTTCGGGGTCTCGCCCGTGGCATACGCACAGACGCAGCGCTTGCTGCTGGCCAAGCGCCTGCTGACGGACACGGCGATGCCGGTGCTCGACGTCGCACTGGCGAGCGGCTTTGGCAGCCTGCGGCGCTTCAATGCAGTGCTGAAGGAACGCTATCGTCTGACGCCGTCGGATTTTCGGCGCAAGGCCGACGCCGCCGCGCCGCTGTTCTCGCCGGACGAGTTCGTCTTCGAACTCGGCTATCGCCCACCGCTCGACTGGCCGGCGCTGCTGGGCTTTCTCGGCGCCCGCACCATCGATGGCGTCGAGGAGGTCGCCGCCGATCGCTACCGGCGCACGCTGATGATCCGGCACGGCGGAGAGTCCCATGTCGGCTGGTTCGAAGCCGAGCCGATCGCGGGCAAGGACCGCATCCGCGTGCGGATCGCGGGCTCGCTCGGCAAGGGGCTGCCGGCGGTGCTGGCACGCGTCAAGCGGCTGTTCGATCTCGCCTGCGATCCGGCCGAGATCGCGGCCACGCTCGGTCCGCTGGCGCGCCGGCCCGGCCTGCGTCTGCCCGGCGTCGTGGATGGATTCGAAATCGCGGTGCGCGCGGTGCTGGGGCAGCAGATCACGGTGCGCGCGGCACGCACACTGGCGCAGCGTTTTGCCATCGCCTTCGGCACCCCGATGGTGACGCCGTTCGCAGGGCTGGTCACCTTGTTTCCCACCGCCGCGAACATCGCCGGGAGAAGCATCGGCGAGATCGCGCCGCTAGGCATCATCGGTGCCCGGGCCGGTACCATCCAGGCGCTGGCGCGGGCAATCGCCGCTGGCGAGATCCGGCTCGAACCCGGTGTCGATGTTGACGCGACCATCGCCGGCCTGGTGGCGCTGCCCGGTATCGGCGACTGGACCGCCCAGTACATCGCCATGCGGGCGCTGGCGTGGCCCGATGCCTTTCCCGCCGCCGACTACGGCGTCATGAAGGCGCTGGGTGAGCGCAACCTGCGCCGCGTCCGCGAGACGGCCGAGCAATGGCGCCCGTGGCGCGCCTATGCCGTGATGCATCTGTGGGATTCGCTGAGCGCGGCAGCATGAGGCACGGGGCACAGAATCCGGGCGCCGTGATCTGGACCTGGATCGAGTCGCCGCTCGGCCCGATGCTCGCGATGTCGGATGGCGACGCGCTGAGCGGCCTGCATTTCCACGACGACAAATATGTGCCGCACATCGCCTCCGAATGGCAACGCGACGACCGGTTGCCGCTGTTCCGGCAAACCGGCATCGAGGTCGCCGAGTACTTCGCCGGCCAGCGCCGCCGATTCGACCTGCCGCTGGCACCGGAAGGCACCGACTGGCAGCAACGCGTCTGGCAGGTGCTGGTCACGATCCCTTTCGGCGAGACCACGACCTACGGCGCCATGGCCGCAACGCTCGGCAATCGCAACGCATCACGCGCCGTCGGTGCCGCCAATGGCCGCAACCCGATCGCGGTGGTGATCCCGTGCCATCGCGCCATCGGGGCCGATGGATCGCTCACCGGGTATGCCGGTGGCCTCGGGCGCAAACAGGCGTTGCTGGAGCTGGAGGGTGTCGTTCCAGGTGAGGATTCTCAAGGCAGCCTGGCCTTGTCTGCGCCCTGAACGCTCAGTCGAGAAACTCGAATACCTGGACCACCTTCTTCACCCCTGCGCTGCTGGCCGCGATCTCGCTGGCGTCCTTCGCTTCAGCGCGCTTGACGAGCCCCATCAGGTAGACCACGCCGACTTCGGTCACCACCTTGACATGATTGATCTGGAACTTGCCCTTGCCGATGAAACGGCTCTTCACGTTGGCGGTGGTGGTCGTGTCCCGCGCGCGATTGGTCAGGGTGCTGGCCGGGCCGATGGCGAGTTCGTTCTGCACCAGGCGCACGCCCGGAACGCCGCTCGTGATCGTGGCGACATCCGAGCGGATGGCGGCGTCCGGCACTTCGCCGGTGAGCAACACGATCTTGTTGAAACTGGTGGCGTTGACGTGGGTCTGCGAGCCGTACTTGTCGCTGATGCGAGCGCCGGCCTTGAGTTCGACACCCTGGTCGTCGACATAGACGCCGCTCGACCGGCGGTCTTCGGCGATCAGCACGCCGGTGCCCACGGCGGCGCCCGCCAGGAGCGGGATGCAGCCTTGCAGGGCCGGCAGCGAGGGGCCGATCAGGCCCAGCAAAGCGAAGCGGACGATGCGATTCATTCGATCCCCAGAAGTTGTACGTCGATGGCGTCGCACAGGCAGTGCAGGCAAAGGATATGAACCTCCTGGATGCGGGCGGTCACCGGCGACGGCACGCAGATGTGCACGTCGGCCTCGCGCAGCATTTCGCCCATCTTGCCGCCGTCGCGGCCGGTGAGGGCGACGACGGTCATCTGCTTCTCGTGCGCCGCGGTGATGGCGGCGACGACGTTCGGGGAGTTGCCGCTGGTGGAGATGGCGAGCAGCACGTCGCCGCCATGACCGAGCGCCCGCACCTGCTTGGAGAAAATCTGGTTGAAGTCGTAGTCGTTGCCGATCGACGTGAGCGTCGAGCTGTCGGTGGTGAGCGCGATGCCGGCCAGCCCCGGTCGTTCCATCTCGAAACGATTGAGCAGTTCGGCCGAGAAATGCTGAGCATCGGCGGCCGATCCACCGTTGCCGCACGCCAGGATCTTGCCTTCGTTGAGTAGCGAGCCGACCATGAGCTCGGCAGCGCGCTCGATCGGTTCTGCGAGCAGTTCCGCCGCCTGCAGTTTCAGTTGCGCGCTGTCGGCGAAGTGGCGCTGAATTCTTGCTTGGAGATCCATGAATCGCTCATCGAATCGGGGCCTGCATTATCGCATGGCACTTTTGCGTGGCGGCCATTCGTGGAACGCACCGGTCACGCGCCGAAGGCGTCGCGGATCCACTCGATTTCGCCGGCACCGTCGATCAGGACGGCATCGAACCGGCAGGGCATGTCGTGTTTCAGCGACGCGAGATAGATGCGGGCCGTGGCAACCAGCCGGTTGCGTTTGGTGGCGGTGATGCTCTCGGCCGCGCCGCCGAAACGTTGGCTGGAGCGCTTGCGCACCTCCACGAACACCAGCGTGCCGTGGTCGTCGCAGATCAGGTCGATCTCGCCGAAACGGCTGCGAAAATTGCGATCGCGAAGCCTCAGGCCCTGCTGCGCAAGCCATGCCGCCGCGGCGTCTTCGGCGCGGTCGCCATCGGTTTTCAACGCCCGCTCACGGGATTGAGCAGCTTCGGCTGGCCCTGGACGAACTGCGCCGACACCGCCTCGCGGATGAACACGCGGCCGCCGCCCGGTGACAGGTAGCCGGTCACGCCGTCGATCGTGCCGGCGTCGTTGAAGCCAGCCTCGAGCAGCACCTGGCCAAGGCGCCAGGCGTCGATGCCCAGGGCGTAGAAGCGTTCTTGTTCGATACCGAGCGGCGCACCCTGGGCGCGCGGATAGATCATCACCGCGGGATGGTCAGGCATCAGGACCCACGGCATGTCGACGAAGGTGACGCCGTTGAGATCGTGCATGCCGACGGCGTCGTTGGTGCCGGCGTAGATCTGCGACGTGCCGTAGCTGGGCAGAAGCTTGCCCAGGTACGGCCGCATGGCGCGCGCCCGCGTTGCATCCATTGCGAAGAAGATCATGTCGGCCGTGTTGAGGGCAAGGGCGTCCTTGATCTTCTTGAGTTGCGGCGCCGCCGCCGTGTAGGTGAACTGGTCGACGATCAGCCGGCCGGCACGCGCGAAATCGTCGGCGAAGGCCTGGGCGATGCGCTTGCCGAGCAAGCTGTCGACCGCGATGATCACCGCGCGGCGACGTCCTTGCGACTGCGCCAGCTTCGCGATCTGCCGCGCCTCGGATTCGATCTGCACCCCGAGCGCGTACATGCCATCGGGCAGCATGGCCTCGGCGCCGTCGGGAATGCTGAGCGCAAGAGTCGGCACCGTGACCGCGTGGCTGTTGGCGATGGTCTGGACATCGTTCCGCGTGAGCGGGCCGAGCACCAGACGAGCGCCAAGGCGAAGCGCTCGATCGTAGGTGTCGGTCACTTCCTTCGCGTCGTCGCCGGTTGCGTAGATGATCAGCGGCAGGGCATCGGCGCGATCGGCGGCAGCGGCGGTTTGCATGCCGCGCCGCACGGCATCGCCGAGCCGTGAGAAGCTGGCGGACTTGAGCGGCAGGATCGCGGCGATGTGCGGGCGTTCGGCGTCGGGTTCGACGTTCTGCGCGGCAGACGGGTCGGTGCCCTGCGCCAGGGCCGGCACGTTGGCCAGCGCCGATGCCGCAACGTATAGTAATGAGGCGAAAAACAAGAGGACGCGCTGGCGTTGCATACCGAACCTTCGAGAGCCGAGGCGGCCACATTATATGTGGTGGCCACCCCCATCGGTAACCTGCGCGACATCACGTTGCGAGCGCTCGATGTGCTGCGCAGCGTCGATCTCGTTGCCGCGGAAGACACGCGGCACACGCGGCGGCTCCTTGAGCATCACGGCATTTCCGCAAAGCTGCTCGCCAGCCACGAACACAACGAGCGCGGCGCGGGCGAGCGCATCGTCGCGGCGCTGGCGGCCGGGCACTCGGTTGCGCTGGTCACCGATGCGGGCACGCCGGCGATCAGCGATCCTGGGTCGGTGGTGGTTCGTTGCGCCCGGGCCGCGGGCTTCGCGGTGGTGCCGGTGCCGGGTGCCAGCGCGGCCATTGCTGCGATGTCCGCCGCAGGCCTCGATGAAACCGGTTTCCTGTTCCTCGGGTTCCTGCCGAGCCGCACCGATGCGCGGCGCCGCATGGTCGAGACCTTTGCCGTGTCGGTTGTTCCGGTGGTGCTCTACGAAGCCCCGCATCGCGTACGCGAGAGCCTGACCGACCTGCTGGCGGTGCTCGGCGCGCAGCGGCGGGTCACCGTCTGCCGCGAGCTCACCAAGCTGTTCGAATCGATTCACGAGATCGCGCTCGGCGATGCTGTCGAGTGGCTCGATGCCGACGCCAATCGCGAGCGCGGCGAGTTCGTGCTCGTCGTGCATGCGGCCATCGCCGACGACACGGTGGCGGCGCGCGAGGCCTCGCGCATCCTCGCGCTGCTGACCCAGGATCTCCCGGCATCGCAGGCCGCGAAGCTCGCGGCGCGTATCACCGGTGGCCGTCGCAACGAGCTGTACGCGGAAGCGCTGCGGCTCAAACCAGAACCCGAAGAAAATGAGTGACATGCCGGACCGAATCACGATTACGCGCCCCGACGACTGGCATCTGCATCTGCGCGATGGCGCCGACATGGCCGCCGTGCTGCCCGACACCGCGCGGCGCTTCGCGCGGGCGATCGTGATGCCGAATCTGCGTCCGCCGGTCACCACCACGGCGTTGGCGCTGGCCTACCGCGATCGCATCCGCGCAGCCCTCCCGGGGGGCGCCGCTTTCACGCCGCTGATGACGCTCTATCTCACCGACAACACGTCGCCCGGCGAGGTGCACCGCGCGCGCGACAGCGGCGCCGTGTACGGCGTGAAACTCTATCCCGCCGGGGCCACCACCAATTCCGATTCTGGCGTCACCGACCTGCGCAAGGTCTTGCCGGTGCTTGAGGCGATGGCCGCCATGCACCTGCCGCTACTGGTGCATGGCGAAGTGACCGATGCTTCGGTCGACGTATTCGACCGCGAGAAGATCTTCATCGAGCGCCTGCTGATGCCGCTGGTGCAGACGCTGCCGGCGTTGCGCATCGTGCTCGAACACATCACGACCGCGAATGCGGTGAAGTTCGTGCTCGCCGCGAGCGACAACGTCGCCGCGACCATCACGGCGCACCATCTGCTGATGAATCGCAACGCCCTGTTCCAGGGAGGCATCCGGCCGCATCACTATTGCCTGCCGGTGCTCAAGCGCGA
>JANXYG010000045.1 GCA_025350245.1 Betaproteobacteria bacterium | reverse complement strand
GATCTTGCCATCGGCGGTCTTGGGTGCTGCCCAGGCGTCTCAACGGTAGGGCGCGTCGAGGATGAAGCGGTAGCCGCATGTTTGAGCAGACCTTCAAGAACATCGACGACATCCTGCACAAAGACGCCGGCTGCACCAGCGAGCTGGACTACACCGAGCAGTCGTCGTGGCTGTTGTTCCTGAAGTATCTCGATGCACTCGAAGACGACAAGGCGTCCGAGGCCGAACTCGAAGGCAAACGCTACCGCTTCATCCTCGACGCGCCCTACCGTTGAGACGCCTGGGCAGCACCCAAGACCGCCGATGGCAAGATCGACCACAACGCGGCGATGACCGGCGACGATCTGCGGGACTTCGTCGACGGCCGGCTGTTTCCGTATCTCGCCGGCTTCAAGCAGCGTGCGAGCGGCTCCAACACCATCGAATACAAGATCGGCGAGATCAAGAACAAGATCCAGAGCGGCTACAACCTGCGCGACGTGATCGACCTGGTGGACGAACTGCGCTTCCGATCGCAGACCGAGAAGCACGAGCTGTCGCACCTGTACGAAGCCAAGATACGGAATATGGGCAACGCCGGGCGCAACGGCGGCGAGTACTACACCCCGCGCCCGCTGATCCGCGCCATGATCAAGGTGGTGGCACCGAAGATCGGCGAGCGCATCTACGACGGCGCCTGCGGCTCGGCCGGCTTTCTGTGTGAAGCCTTCGACTACCTGAGCCCGCAGGCCACCAAGGCCGACGACCTCAAGACGCTGCAGACGCGCACCCTCTACGGCAAGGAGAAGAAGAGCCTCGCCTACGTCATCGCGATCATGAACATGATCCTGCATGGCATCGAGGCGCCCAATGTCATTCACACCAACACGCTGGGCGAGAACATCAACGACATCCAGGAGCGCGACCGCTACGACGTGATCCTGGCCAACCCGCCCTTCGGTGGCAAGGAGCGCAAGGAAGTCCAGCAGAATTTCCCGATCAAGACCGGCGAGACGGCGTTCCTCTTCTTGCAGCACTTCATCAAGACGCTTAAGGCCGGCGGGCGAGCGGCCATCGTCATCAAGAACACCTTCCTGAGCAACACCGACAACGCCTCCACCAGCATCCGCAAGTTGCTGCTGGAAAGCTGCACCCTGCACACGGTTCTCGACCTGCCCGGCGGCACGTTCCAGGGCGCCGGCGTCAAGACCGTAGTGCTGTTCTTCGAGAAGGGCGCACCCACGAGCAAGGTCTGGTTCTACCAGTTGAACCCGGGGCGCAACATGGGCAAGACCAACCCGCTCAACGACGACGACCTGGTCGATTTCATCGAACGACAGAAGACCTTTGCGGACTCGGCGCAGAGTTGGTCGGTGGATGTGGCGGGCATCGATACCGGCACCTGGGATCTGTCGATGAAGAACCCGAATGGTGGCGATGAAGTTGCGCTACGCACGCCGCTGGAGATCCTCGACGAGATCGTGGCGCACGATGCGGAGAGTGCGGAGGTGTTGGCGAAGATCAGGAGGCTGCTTTGATGGCCAAGCGGTCTGCCGCAGCTGTGAAAGCCGATGAATCGTCGTTGCTGGAGCGCATTCGCGATCTCATTGTCACGGCGCGTAGTAGCGTGGCGCGGGGGATCGATCTGGTCCAGGTGCACACCAGCTTCCTGATTGGCCTTCACATCGTTGAACACGAACAGCAAGGCCAGACCAGATCGGATTACGGCAAGGCATTGCTGACCGTGTTGGCTGAGCGCCTGTCGGGCGAGTTCGGCAAGGGCTTTTCCCGCAGCAGCCTGGCTGCGATGCGCAGCTTTTACCTGGCGTACCAGGACCGCGCGCCAAAAGTCCAGACGGCGTCGGGATTTTTGATCCAGAGCGGCGAGACGGCGCCGCGCTGGATTGTCCAGACAGCGTCTGGACAATCACCGATACCCTTCGGCTTGAGCTGGTCGCACTACGTATTTCTCACCACCATCAAGAACCCAGACGAACGCAGCTTCTACGAAATCGAAGCCATTGGCCAGAACTGGCCATTGCGCGAACTCCGGCGCCAGTTCGACAGCGGTCTGTACGAGCGCCTGGCGCTGAGCCGTGACAAGGACGGCATCCGTCAGCTTGCCCGCAAGGGGCAGATCGTCACCCAGCCAGCCGACCTGCTGAAGGAACCCCTGGTGCTCGAGTTCCTTGGCCTGGACGAGCGCGAACGCTATTCCGAATCGGATCTGGAAGCCGCCGTCATCAACCAGATCGGGCAGTTCCTGCTGGAACTGGGCAAGGGCTTCCTGTTCGAGGCGCGGCAAAAGCGCTTCACCTTCGACGGCGACCATTTCTTCGTCGACCTGGTGTTCTACAACCGGCTGCTGCGCTGCTACGTGTTGGTCGACCTGAAGATCGGCAAGCTCACCCATCAGGACCTGGGCCAGATGCAGATGTACGTCAACTACTTCGACCGGCATGTGAAGACCGAAGCCGAGAACGCCACTGTCGGCATCGTGCTCTGCAAAAAGAAGAACGAAGCACTGGTTGAGATCACGCTGCCGGCCGACGCCAATATCCATGCGCGGGAGTACCAGCTCTACCTGCCAAGCAAGGAGGAATTGAGGCAGAAACTGCAGGAGTGGTTGGGGGATGCGAAGGCGTGAAATCCACGAATTTTCCGATATGGTCCTTGAGTCTCCTCGCCGCTGTGTTGGACAGGCCACACGCTGCGCTCGGTCCGGAGCGAGATGCTCTCGACGAGAGCCCGGCGTTCGTGGTTGAGAGTAACGAAGCGCTGGGAGCGATTCGGGGGTTTGCGTGAAGCTGGCATCGGCACCGCTACCTCTCTGGGAAAGAGCCTCCGTGATCGCCGGCCAGTCTCCCGAAGGCAGGTTCTACAACGAGTTGAGACAGGGACTACCGTTCTATCAGGGAAAGAAGGACTTCGGCGAGCGCGCCTTGAAGCCGCCGACTACGTGGACGAGTCAGACGACGAAGGAGGCCTTGCCCGGCGATATTCTGATGTCGGTTAGAGCACCCGTCGGTCCGATCAACTTTGCTACGGAGCGGATATGCATAGGCCGTGGCCTCGCCGCAATCCGCTGTCGGGAAGAACTGGACCGGGACTTCCTCTTCTACCAGTTGCTAAGCAAACAAGACGAAATAGCCGGCACTGAAGGCGCGGTCTTCGCCCCTCGATAAACAAGGCGGAAATCGAAGGTATTTCCATTGTGGTACCGCCACTACCCGAACAGCGGCGCATCGCCGCCATCCTCGACGAAGCCTTCAATGGCATCGCCACCGCCAAGGCCAATGCGGAGAAGAATTTGCGGAACGTCCGCGAGTTGTTCGACAGTCGGCGCGAGGAGGCGCTCTCGAACGCGGGCCGCGACTGGCTGGAAGCGCCCCTTTCCCATCTCTGCGATATTCGGCACGGATACGCCTTCGAGGGTGAGTTCTTCACCTCGACCGGCGAGCACGTGTTGCTGACGCCAGGCAACTTCTTCGAATCTGGCGGCTACCGCGACCGTGGTGAGAAGCAGAAGTATTTCATTGGTCCAATCCCCGACGGATTTGTGTTATCGGAAGGCAATCTGCTTGTCGCGATGACCGAACAGGCGGCTGGCCTCCTGGGTAGTTCGCTGCTGGTGCCAGAGTCGAAACGCTTTCTTCATAACCAGCGCCTCGGGCGTATTATCCCTCGGGCTGGTGTCGCGTGGCACAACGATTTCTTCTTTCATGTTTTTAACCTCAGGCGGGTACGTGACGAGATCCACGCCAGCGCGTCCGGGGTCAAAGTCCGGCACACGTCACCGAGCAAGATCGGCGCTGTGCGTGTGGCCTACCCCGGCAGGATCGAAGGACAGCGCAAGATCGCATCTATGCTGTTCGACTTGTCGGAAGAGTGCGAGAGGCTGGTCACGGTCTTCGAGCGCAAGCTCGTCGCCCTCGACAAACTGAAGAAATCCCTGCTTCACCGAGCCTTCAGCGGCGGCCTGTAGTCGATCAGGCACGCCACCTATTCGGCAGGCGTCCGCCTGCGGCCTCGTACTTTCGCGCATGATGCACAATCACGCATCGCCCATCGTTCTGGAGTGCTCCATGGCAAAGACCAAGGTCGGCATCCGCAAATTTCGCTCGACACTGAAGGACCACATCGCATCGGGAAACCCGGTGACCGTCACCAGCCACGGCGAAGCGGTCGGGGTCTTCATCCCAACCGAGGGCGAGACCGACGCTGTGGTGGCGGCGCTGAAGAAGGCATCGGCCGAGCTTGCTCGCCTGCGCGCCGCCCGCCCAGTGGACACCGATGCCTTTTTGGCTGTGCTCAAGGCGACACAAATGCTCGGCAAGGCTACCAATAGCGCCGGCCGTCGAACGGCACCGTGAACGTGGAACCCATCACAACGATCAACCCGCAGCGCCTTGCCTGGTGCCTGACGGACCTTCGCCTGACGGCCGAAGCCGTTGCCGCGGAAACCGGCTTAACTGCCGACAAACTGGAATCGGTGCTGGACGGCGTCGGCAGCCTCACTTTCGCTCAGTTGCGCACACTGGCGGAGTACCTTGGGCGGTCGGTGCTGTTCCTGTTGGACCCGGCCCCGGTAGACGCGGAGCGCGTGCACTCGCCACAGTTCCGCACGCTGGCAGGTCAGAAACCTGAACTATCGCGTCGCGTGCGCCAACTCGTCCAGCGCGCCGAGCGGCAGCGCGCTGTGTATCTGGACTTGCTGGACGATCTCGACGGTGCGGAGCGCCCGCGATTCGACCCACCTGCCTTGCCAACCGACCCAGCGACCGCAGCCCGGATAGCGCGCGAGTGGCTGGCTCTGGGCGAGGTCAATACATTTGCCAGCTACCGGGCGGCGGTGGAGAACAAGGGCATCCTTGTTTTCCGCACTAATGGCTACGCCGGGAAATGGCAGATCGCCAAGGAAAGCCCGATTCTCGGATTCGCACTGTACGACGAGGTTGCGCCGATCATCGTGGTGAAGAAGCAGGATGCCGAGGCGAGACAGTCGTTCACGCTGATGCACGAGCTGGCGCATGTGCTGATGCACCGTATCAGCTCAGTAGATGACAAGGCCGATCTGCGCGCCACCCGTGGCATGGAACGCGAGGCCAATCAGTTCGCCGCCCATCTACTGGTGCCCGATACGTTCCTGTCGCAGATGCGTGATGCCGAACGCCCCAGCGATGTGGCGCAACTCGACGAGTGGCTGAGGCCGCAACGGCAGGCATTGGGTGTCAGTTCGGATGTGCTTCTGCTGCGGCTCGTGGACGCCGGGCGCGTGCCACTGGCGGTCTACGAGGGCTTTTGTTCCTGGCGAGAGGAGCAGCCCCAGCGACAAGGCGACGGGGGTTCGGGCGCCTATCGATATCGTAAACCTGGGCACGTCTTCGGAGACCGTTTCGTGCGCACTGTGCTGGGTGCTCTCGGCGCACGCCTGATCACGTTGAGCAGGGCGAGCGACTATCTCGACGGACTGAAGGTGGAGGACCTGCACAAGCTGGAACGCCACTATGCAGGTGCTTGATGCGTCCTCCGCCATCCATGCCTGGGACAACTACCCGATCGATCAATTTCCGCCGCTATGGGGTTGGCTGGCACAGCGGATGGCGGGCGACGAGCTGGCAGCGTGACGTGGCATTGGTCCACGTGGAGCACAAGCCTCGGCTTGCACCGCGGGGGCGGAGGTTGTCGCCGGCCATCGAATGTGGGAGCATTTGTCGATGAAATCACTGCTCACCAACATCACTGTTGATCCGTTGCGACGTGGCGGTCGTCCTTGTGTACGAGACCTTCGCATCAGCGTTGGCGATGTTCTCGGCTGGTTAGCCTTGGGCCAGTCATCTGAACAGATTTTGGCGGACTATCCGGAGCTCACCCACGATGACTTGCGTGCCTGTCTGACCTACGCGGCAGAACGCGAACAACATGAAGTACATCTTCACACTGCGGTGTGAAACTGCTGCTTGACGAAAATCTATCTCGCCGGATAGTTCCCGCGTTGCAGCAGCGTTGGCCTGGGTCAAGTCAGGTGGCCCTTCTTGACCTGGAGCGGGCTACCGACGCCCAGATCTGTGCGTTCGCTGCGGAGCACGACTTCGTAGTGTGTTCAAAGGATGATGACTTCCATCGTTTGGTAGCGGCGCGCGGCTACCGGCCGAAGTTGTTGCATGTCGCGTTGGGCAACGCGAGCAATGACCGGATTCTGAGCGCACTTCTGGCTGCGGCCGACGACATCGACGCAGCCCTTGCCGACGCTGTCACGGGTATGGTGGTGTTGGGATAATGCGCGACGCGCTATGCCGCCGCTGTACCGACAAACCGGCATCGTGCGACGGAGAGCACAGATCCCTTGGGACTGCTGGCGACAAAGTCACTGATGCGGCCTCTGGTAGCGTGATCCGAGGCTCATGAACGAAGCCGAAACCCGCGCCGAACACATCGACCCGGCCTTGAAAGCCGCTGGTTGGGGGGTGGTCGATGGCAGCCGCGTATTGCGCGAGTACGGCATCACGCAGGGCCGGCTCCAGGGTGGCGGCACACGGGCAAAAGCTCAGATCGCCGACTACGTTCTCGTCTACCGCAACACCAAGCTGGCGGTGATCGAGGCGAAGGCCTGGGACAAGCCGCACACCGAGGGTGTCGCCCAGGCCAAGAGCTACGCGGCGAAGCTGGCGGTGCGACACACTTACGCCACCAACGGTCAGGCGATCTACGGCATCGATATGGCCACCGGGGTCGAAGGCGATGTGACCGGCTACCCGAGCCCCGATGCGCTGTGGAACCTGACCTTCGCCGAAGCCAACGCCTGGCGCGACCGCTTTGCCGCCATCCCGTTCGAGGACAAGGGCGGCACCTGGCAGGGGCGCTTCTACCAGGACATCGCGATCACGCGCGTGCTGGAAACCATCGCCGCCGGACGCGACCGCATCCTGCTCACGCTGGCCACCGGCACCGGCAAGACCTTCATTGCGTTCCAGATCGCGTGGAAGCTGTTTCAGAGCCGTTGGAACCTGACCGACTGGAAACGTGCCGGCGATCCCACCCGGCGGCCTCGCGTGCTGTTCCTTGCCGACCGCAACATCCTGGCCGATCAGGCCTACAACGCCTTCTCGGCTTTTGCCGACGATGCCTTGGTGCGCATCGATCCGGCGGATATCCGCCAACGTGGCCGCGTGCCGAAGAACGGCAGCATCTTCTTCACCATCTTCCAGACCTTCATGAGCGGCCCGGGGGATTCGCCTTACTTCGGCGAGTACCCGCCCGATTTCTTCGACTTCATCGTCGTCGACGAATGCCACCGCGGCGGCGCCAACGATGAAGGAACGTGGCGGGCGATCCTCGACTACTTCGCGCCCGCGGTGCAGCTCGGCCTGACCGCGACACCCAAGCGCACCATCAACGCCGACACCTACGCCTACTTCGGCGAGCCGGTGTTCGTGTACTCGCTCAAGGAAGGCATCAATGACGGCTTCCTGACCCCGTTCAAGGTCAAGCAGATCGCCACCACGATCGACGAGTACGTCTACACCCCCGACGACAAAGTGGTCGAAGGCGACATCGAGGCCGGCAAACGCTACGAGGAGAAGGACTTCAACCGGATCATCGAGATCCGGGAGCGCGAGGCCTATCGGGTGAAAGAACTGATGCGCCTGATCGACCAGCGCGAGAAGACCATCGTCTTCTGCGCGACCCAGGCCCACGCGCTGGCGGTGCGCGACCTCATCAACCAGATCAAGACCAGCACCAACCCGCTCTACTGCGTGCGGGTCACCACCAACGACGGCGCACCGGGCGATCAGTACCTGCGCGACTTCCAGGACAACGAGAAGACCATCCCGACCATCCTGACCACGTCGCAGAAGCTCTCGACCGGCGTGGACGCGCGCAACGTGCGCAACATCGTGCTGATGCGGCCCATCAACTCGATGATCGAGTTCAAGCAGATCATCGGCCGCGGCACCCGCCTGTACGACGGCAAGGACTATTTCACGATCTACGATTTCGTGGAGGCGCACCATCATTTCAGCGACCCGGAGTGGGACGGCGAACCGCTCGAACCGGATCCTTCTCATGCCAGAACCGGAACCGAGCCCGCACCTCCCGATGGCTACCCACCGCGGCCACCCGCGCCGCAGCCGGCGAAGATCGTGATCAAGCTGGCCGATGGCAAAGCCCGCACCATCCAGAGCATGACCGCCACCACCTTCTGGAGTGCCGACGGGCTGCCGATCTCGGCGGCGCAATTCCTCACGGCGCTGTTCGGGGCTCTTCCCGGTTTCTTCGGGGACGAAGACGAACTGCGGCGCATCTGGAGCGCGCCGGATACTCGCAAGGCATTGCTGATCGGTCTGGCGGACAAGGGTTTCGAACGCGAATCGCTGGCCGAGATGCAGCGGGTCATCGAGGCCGAAAACAGCGACCTGTTCGACGTGCTGGCCTATGTGGCTTTCGCCACCGATCCCGTGACGCGGGCCGAGCGTGCCGCAGCGGCAAAGATTGTCACGGCCACCGAGTTCACCGACCAGCAGCAGGCGTTCGTTGATTTCGTTCTGGCGCAATACGTCGATCACGGCGTCGACGAACTCGATCCGGAAAAGTTGTCACCGTTGCTCAAGCTGAAATACAGCAATGCGCTGGCCGATGCCTTTGCCGAGTTGGGGCGGCCCGATGAAGTGCGGCGGGTGTTCGTCGATTTCCAGCAGCATCTTTACCGCGCGTCCATTCACGCTCAACCGGGGAACCGCATCGCGTAGCCCGGCGATGCCGTCCGTCTGTTCATTACTTGATGACAAGTAATGCGTCTATTAAACTCTCGACGCCGAAGTGACGGAGCACCAGTCCCTCGGCGAAGTCTGCCGCCGCGTCCCCAGGGCGGTCATCTGCCTGCTCTCCGCGCTTCGATTCCACGACATCGGAACCCAGCTCCCCTTCGAGGTCTGGATCGCCCTGCCCGAAGCCACGCCGACGCCCGCCATCGACTACCCACCACTGCGCATCGCGCGCCTGCGGGGCGAGGCCTATGCCGAGGGCATCGAGACCTTCGTCGAATACGGCTCGCCGATCGCTTTCTGCTCAAAGGCGCCTTGTTGTTCTCGCTCTGGTACGACCAACCTCACCGCCCCACGCGCGACGCCGATCTGCTGGGCTTCGGCCCAGACGATGCCGATAGCGTCGTTGTGACCTTCCGTGACATCGCCGCCATCGCGTTGAACGACGGCATCGCCGCCACGCATTCCCACGATTCACCCGGATCGGCCGAGACCCACAGCCCGCCGGACGTCGACCCCAGTTTGAAAATGCCGCAGTGGTGCTGGGTCCACAACGCGTCTGGGGCGGCGGGGCTGGCGACGATCCGCTGCGGCTCGTCGAGCACGTAGCCGCGCGGTGACCGGTGGCCGGCGCGGGCACCGGCGCCCTTATACTGGCAACAGGCAGTCGACGAACTGCTATCCATCACACAACGAAGGAGTTCAGCATGAAGATCCAGCGAATACTGCCGCACTTGCTTGCGGTCGGCATGGCCGTGCAGCTGTCGATCGCGCCGGTGGTCGCCGCCGACCTCGCGAAGGCCGCGCCGGCCACCGCGGGTTTCTCGTCCGAGGGGCTCGATCGCATCGAAGGCGCATTGAAGCCCTACCTCGCCGACGGGCAGCTCGCCGGTGCCGTGGTCGGCGTCGCGCGCCAGGGCAAACTCGTTTACCTGAAAAGTTTCGGCGCCGCCGACACCGAAGCGGGCAAGCCGATGTCCGACGACGCCATCTTCCGCATCGCGTCGATGACCAAGGCCATCACCAGCGTGGCCGTGATGATGCTGCAGGAAGAGGGCAGGCTACTCATCAAGGACCCGGTGTCGAAGTACCTTCCCGAGTTCAAGGCGCAGCAGGTGATGGTGATACGCGATCCGAAGGATGCGAAGGCAGGCTACGACACCGTGCCAGCCAATCGCGAAATCACCATCCGCGATCTGCTGTCGCACAGCTCGGGCATCACCTACCGATTCTGGGGCAATGCGGCGGCCGCAGTCTACGAAGAGGGTGGCGTTTCCGACGGGCTCACGCCCACCGCGGGCGTGGTGTGCGACGGCATGCGCAAGCTTGCGAAACTGCCGCTGCTGCACCAGCCCGGCACCGCGTTCGAGTACGGCATCAACACCGATGTGCTCGGCTGCCTGGTGGAAGTGGTGTCGGGCATGCCGCTCGACCGGTTCATGCAGGAACGCATCTTCACGCCATTGCGCATGACCGACACGCAGTTCTACGTTTCGGCGGCGCAGCGCAGTCGGGTAGTGGGCCTGTACATTCCCGACGGCAAAGGCGGCATGACCAAGGCCGGTGACGAGCCGATCCGCTGGGGCACGCTGGCGTTCTCCGCCAACCTGCCCTATTCGGATCAACGCACCTATTTCTCGGGCGGAGCGGGCCTCACGTCGACGGCGATGGACTACCTGCGCTTCACGCAGATGCTGCTCAATGGCGGAACCCTCGATGGCCAGCGCTTGCTCGGCCCCAAAACCGTCGAGCTGATGCGCACCAACGCGATCGGCACGATCAGCCTCTGGGACACGCTCGATCCGGCCGCCACCGGCAACCTCGGCGACAAGTTCGGCCTGGGCTTCGGCATCCGCTCCGAGCGCGGCCTGACAGAGCTGGGCTCGGTGGGCGAATTCATGTGGGCCGGCATCTACAACACGCGCTACTGGATGGACCCGAAGGAGAACCTCGCCATCGTCTTCATGAGCCAGCGCGTGCCACGGCTGCCCGACATCGAAGAGAAGGTGCACGCCGCCGTGTATCAGGCGATCGTGAAGTAGCGCCAGGCAACGGCCGGCGCGGGTTGGTGCCCGCGCCGGCCGCCTGCCTACACCTGCTTCAGCAACGTCCCCGCGTCACTCACCTCGAACTTGCCCGGCGCTTCGATGTTGAGCGCCTTCACCACGCCGTTGTCCACCAGCATCGAGAAGCGCTGCATGCGCACGCCCAGGCCGCGGGCAATGAGGTCGAGTTCCAGCCCGAGCGCCTTGGTGTAGAGCGCGGAACCGTCGGCCAGCATGCGGACCTTGCCCTTGGCGCCCTGTTCGCGGCCCCAGGCACCCATCACGAACGGATCGTTCACTGCCAGGCACCAGATTTCGTCCACGCCCTTGGCCTTGAAATCGGCTTCGTGCTGCACGAAGCCGGGCACATGCTTGGCCGAGCAGGTGGGCGTGAAGGCGCCCGGCAGCCCGAATACGGCGATCTTCTTGCCCTTCACCAGCGCCTCGACCTCAAAACTGTTGGGGCCGAGACTGCACCCGGCCGTCTCTTCCTCGATGAATTCCCACAGCTGCCCGGCGGGCAGCGTGTCTCCGACCTTGATCGTCATGACCGACTCCGTTTGCAATAAATGGAGCTGCGGATTCTACGCGCCTACAATCCACGCTTTTGGGGGAGCAGCTCGTGTCGAAAGCATTCACCAAGGAATCGGAGCAGGACGAGGACGAAGACGAGATCGAGGAAGCCTCGGCGCTGCCGGTCGGCAGCAAGAATTACATGACCCCGGGCGGCCACCAGCGCCTCAAGGATGAAGCGCTGCAACTCCTCAACAAGGAGCGCCCGGAACTCACCAAGGTGATCCAGTGGGCCGCCTCCAACGGCGACCGCTCGGAAAACGCCGATTACATCTATGGCAAGCGGCGGCTGCGCGAGATCGACCGGCGCATCCGCTTTCTCAGCAAGCGCCTCGACAACGTCCAGGTCATCGATCCGGCCACACGCGAGCCATCCGACCAGGTCTTCTTCGGCGCCACCGTCACCGTCAGCCACGTCGGCGGCGACGAACGCACCTACGCCATCGTGGGCATCGACGAGGCCGATGTCGGCCGCGGCCGTATCAGCTGGATTTCGCCGCTGGCGCGCCAACTGATGAAGGCGCACGAAGGCGACATGGTCACGGTGCATACGCCCGGTGGCGACGAGCAGGTCGAAATCGTTTCGGTGGAGTACAAGGGGCTGGAGGATTGAACCTGCCGCCCGGCATCCGCAGCCGCCATATCGACAACCACAACGGCCTCTCGATGCGCGTGCTCGAGGCCGGCTTCGAGACCCCGGGGCGCCCATGCGTGCTGCTGCTGCACGGCTTTCCCGAACTCGCCTACAGTTGGCGCAAGGTGATGCTGCCGATCGCCGCCGCTGGTTTTCATGTGGTGGCGCCGGATCAGCGCGGCTACGGCGGCACCACCGGCTGCGACACCGGCTACGACGGCGATCTCGGCGGGTTTCGCATGCTCAACCTGGTGCGTGACGCGCTCGGCCTGGTTGCCGCGCTGGGCTACCGCTCGGTGGCGGCGGTCGTCGGCCACGACTTCGGATCGCCGGTAGCGGCGTGGTGCGCGCTCACGCGGCCGGACGTGTTTCGTTCGGTCGTGTTGATGAGCGCACCGTTCGCCGGACCGCCGTCGTTTCCGTTCGCCACTGCCGGCGCCACTGAAGCCGATGCAAACGCACCGGTGACCGACATTCACGCTGCGCTCGCCGCCCTGCCGCGCCCGCGCAAGCACTACCAGTGGTACTACTCGACCCGCCCCGCCGACACCGACATGCGCGACTGCCCGCAGGGGTTGCATGCCTTCCTGCGCGCCTACTACCACGTCAAGAGCGCCGACTGGCAGCAGAACCAACCGCACGCCCTGGCCGGCTGGAACGCCGATCAGCTCGCGCTGCTGCCCACCTACTACGTGATGGATCACGACCGGAACATGGCACAGACCGTGGCACCGGACATGCCGTCCGCCGAGGCTGTCGCCGCGTGCCGCTGGTTGCCGGATGCGGAGCTCGCCACCTACAGCGCCGAGTACGCGCGCACCGGATTCCAGGGTGGATTGCAGTGGTACCGCTGCATGACCAGCGCGGCGCACACGGCAGAGCTGCGATTGATGTCGGGCCGCACCATCGACGTGCCGTCGATGTTCATCGCGGGCACCAGCGATTGGGGCGCCTATCAGAAACCCGGCGATTTCGAACGCATGCAAACCAGCGCCTGCACGCAGATGCTCGGCTGCCATCTGATCGACGGCGCCGGGCATTGGGTGCAGCAGGAGCAGGCCGCGAAGGTGAGCGAGCTGGTGGTGAGGTTCCTGGCCGCGGTGTCTCGCCAGGGGCCTGTGTGAGACCGAATCCTGGCGACCATCGTATTGGCATGATCCGGCCCCTCTCACCGACACCATAGCGCCTGATTCGGGGGAGCCGATGGCGAGGATCTTCGACAACATCGAGCAAGAACTGCTGGGCGCCTTGCGGGCGACGCTGGCAGTGTCGACTCGCGCAGATTTCTGTGTGGGTTATCTGAATCTGCGCGGCTGGCAGGCAGTAGACGACCTGGTACAGCCCTGGTCCGCAGAGGCCGGCCAAATCTGCCGCATCCTGGTTGGCATGCAGCGTCCGCCGCACGACGAGATACGGGACCTCTATCGGGTAGGCTCGGGTCCCGATGGGCTGGACAACGCAACGGTCGTTCGACTCAAGACCCAGTTCGCCGCACACCTGCGCGAGCAGATAACGCTGGGAATCCCCACGGGCAAGGACGAAGCCGCCCTGCGCACCCTCGCCCGCCAACTGCGCGCTGGTCAGGTACGCATCAAGCTCTTTCTGCCTTACCCGCTTCACGCCAAGCTGTATCTGCTGTTCCGCGACGATGTGAACAATCCGGTAACCGGCTTCGTCGGCAGCAGCAACCTGACGATGCAGGGTCTGGCCCGACAGGGCGAATTGAACGTCGACGTGCTGGATCACGATGCCACCAGACGCCTGTCGCTATGGTTCGAAGACCGCTGGGACGACCGGTGGGCCATCGATGTATCCGCCGACCTGGCGGGGATCATCGAGGCCAGTTGGGCGCGCGAAGCGGCGATCCCGCCCTATCACATCTACCTCAACATCGCGTTTCATCTGAGCACCGAAGCACGCGCCGGGTTGAGCCAGTTCCGGCTACCGGCGCGCTTCGAGCAAGATTTGTTCGAGTTCCAGAAGAGCGCGGTCAAGATCGCCGCCCGCCACCTGCACCGCCGGGGCGGCGTGATGATCGGCGACGTCGTCGGCTTGGGCAAGACCATCATGGCGACTGCTCTCGCGCGCATGTTCGAAGACGATCTGGGCTTCGAGACCCTCATCATCTGCCCCAAGAACCTCGAACCGATGTGGGAGCACTACCGCACCGAGTACGGCTTGCGCGGCACCGTGCTGCCGATCAGCCAGGTAACCAAGAGGCTGCCGGACCTCAAGCGCTACCGGCTCGTGCTCATCGACGAAAGCCACAATCTGCGCAACCGCGAAGGCCGACGCTACAAGGCCATCGCCGACTACATCAGAAGCTGCGACGCAAAAGTGATCCTGCTCACCGCGACGCCGTACAACAAGACCAAGACCGATCTGTCCAGCCAACTACGCTTGTTCATCGACGAAAAAGCCAATATCGGCCTGCGCCCCGAGCACTTCATGCGCAAACACGGCATCGGCGAAGCGGAGTTCGAACGCAAGCACCAATGCAAGGTCAATTCGATCCTCGCCATCGAGAAGAGCGACGAATTCGAAGACTGGCGCGAACTGATCCGCCTGTACATGGTGAGGCGCACGCGCAGCTTCATCGTCGAGCATTACACGCGCAGCGACGAAAAGGGCCGTCGCTATCTCCCAGGCAAGGATGATGCGCGCAGCTACTTTCCGGTGCGTAAGCCGCTATCGCTGAAGTTCGCGGTGGACGAAACCGACGCGCAGGATCGCTTTGCGCGGTTGTACTCAAGCGCCATGGTCGACACCATCAATGCGCTGCACGTTCCACGCTACGGCCTGGGCAACTACGTCGACCCGGTAGCCGAGAAAAGCGCCACCGCAGCCGAACGAAAGTTCATCGAGAACCTGGGCCGTGCCGGCAAGCGGCTGATGGGCTTTTGCCGCACCAACCTCTTCAAGCGGCTGGAGTCGTCCGGCTTCTCGTTTTTGCAGTCGATCGACCGCCACATCCTGCGCAACCGCATCTACCTCTACGCGATCGAAAACGGCCTCGAACTGCCAGTCGGTGTGCTTGACGCCGGTTTGCTGGACGCCGACCGCATCGACGAAGACGCGGAAGGGATCACCGGCGATCAAGAAGACCTGCTCGACGGCATGGTCGGCGCAGTCGAAGAAGTGGATGCGATCCCCGACACCATGGCAAGGGCAAGGAAGGTCTATGAGGAATACGCCGCCGAGTACAAAAAGCGGTTCAAGTGGATCAGCCCTCGCCTGTTCAAGCCGCTGCTGGCCGAGCACCTGGCCGCTGACACCCAGGCGTTGAGCGAGGTGCTCATGGAGCACGGCTCATGGAATGCGGCACTCGACCGGAAGCTGATCGAGCTACGTCGACTGGTCGCCAGCACCCACGCCAAGACCAAGGTGCTGGTGTTCACGCAGTTTGCAGACACCGCACGCTACCTGGGCCGCGAACTGCGAAAGAGCGGTGTCGCCCACCTCGCCGTTGCCACCGGTGCATCGGCCGACCCGTACGCATTGGCTTGCCAGTTCTCGCCGCGCTCCAACAACAAGAGCGTCACCAAGGCCGATGAGCTGCGTGTATTGATCTGCACCGACGTTCTGTCCGAAGGCCAGAACCTGCAGGACTGCAACACCGTGGTCAATTTCGACCTGCCGTGGGCGATCATTCGCCTCATTCAGCGAGCAGGCCGGGTCGATCGTATCGGCCAGAAGGCGGAAGAGATCCACTGTTACTCGTTTCTCCCGGCGGACGGCGTGGAGCGCCTGATCCAGCTGCGCGCGCGCATCCAGCAGCGCCTCCAGGAAAACGCCGAAGTCGTCGGCACCGACGAAGCCTTCTTCGAGGACGAGCAGGCCGCTGTCATTCGCGATCTGTATACCGAGCGCGCCGGCGTTCTCGACGACAGTGACGACGAAGTCGACCTCGCTTCCTATGCGTGGCAAGTGTGGAAGCAGGCCACCCAGAATGACCCCGAGCTGGCGCGCGCCGTCGAATCGCTGCCCCCGGTGGTGTACTCGGCCAAGGCATTCTCGCCGGACCCTGCCCGCTTTTCGCTGCTGGGCGAGGATGCGACGCAAGGCGGTGCACTGGTCTACGTAAAGTCGCCCGAAGGAAACGACCACCTGGCCTGGATCGGCACCAACGGACTGGCGGTGACGGAATCGCAGTTCACGGTGCTGCGCGCGGCCGAATGCAATGCCGATACCCCGGCAGTGCCACGCGCCGATAATCATCACGACCTCGTCGCCACCGGCTTGCGGCTCGCCGTGGCCCAAGATAAATCGGTGGGCGGTGGCCTGGGTCGCACCTCCAGCCCGCGTCGCCGCGCATACGAGCGGCTCAAACACTACGCCATGGAGCAGATGAATACGCTGTTTCGGGATGAGGAGCTGGAACGCGCTCTGGATGACATCTACTCACGCCCCTTGCTGGAAACCTCGGCTGACCTTCTCAACCGTCTGATGCGCGGCGGCGTCAACGATGAGGAGCTTGGCTCCGCCGTGAAGTCACTGCGTGAAGAAGGTCGGCTTACCTTTGCGGAAGACGACGCAAGCCTGCACGAGCCTCGCGTGGTGTGCTCGATGGGTTTAATCACCAACTGACGCCATGGCCAAGCTCGACTTCACAGCGTTCCAGAAGCACCTGTCGGCATTCGATTTTCCGCGCCTGTTCGTCGATGTGCTCGGCTGGAACCACGCGCCGGCTTCCATGCGTGCATGGGCGACCGATGCCACTGCTCACTACACGTTTTCACGTCGCGTGGTGGCGGAATTGGGGGGCGTGGCCGTTCTCCAGGTGGTCACGTCCGAAGGCTGGCCGGACGAAGCCACCCGCAAGGCCGTCTGGAAGCACCTGTCGCAGGAGCATGCCGAGAACATCCTCATCTTCACCGACCGGCAGCAGGGCGCGTCACTGAGCCAGTGGTATTGGGTCAAGCGGTATTGGGTCAAGCGCGGCAAAGACGATGCAACCGGCAGGCCCAAAGATATACCTCGCCGTCACGACTACTTTCGAGGGCAGCCGGTCGACCTGTTTGCCTCGAAGCTGCAGGCGATGGTGGTGGAGTTGTCAGAGCTGGATGCGGCTGGCCGCATGCCTGTGCTCGAAGCGGCGCGCCGCATCCAGAACGCGCTGGATGTCGAAAGCACCACCAAGCGTTTCTTCGCCCGCTATGCCGAACAGCATGCCCGGCTGTTGGATCAGATCGAGGGCATAGCCGACGACCGCGACCGACGCTGGTATGCGTCGGTGATCCTCAACCGACTGATGTTCGTGTGGTTCCTTCAGAAGAAGCTGTTCCTGGACGGCGGCAACGCCAACTACCTGACCGCCAAACTGGCGGAATCCCGTCAACGTGGCCCCAATCGCTTCTTCCGCGAGTTTCTGAATGCGCTGTTCTTCGAAGCCTTCGCCAAGCCCGAGTCCGATCGGTCACAGGCGGCACGCGAGCTCACCGGCACCGTGCCCTATCTCAACGGCGGCCTGTTCCTGCACCACAAGCTGGAGCTGGACGCCAACCACCAGCCCCGCTTGGGCACCACGCTGCGCATTCCGGATGCCGCGTTCGGAGGCGTGTTCGGCGTCTTCGCCGCCTTTAGCTGGCATCTGGACGACACGCCGGGCGGTGACGCCGACGAGATCAACCCCGACGTGCTGGGTTACATCTTCGAGAAGTACATCAACCAGAAGGCGTTCGGCGCCTACTACACACGGCCCGAAATCACCGGCTATCTCGCCGAGCGCAGCATCCACCAGTTGATCCTCGAGCGGATACACGAACCCGCCCTTCCCGAACTGAATCTGCCGGAAGTCCGGTTCGACACCGTGCCCGACTTGCTCGCCAAGATGGACACGCGCACCGCGCTGAATCTTGTACGCAAGGTGCTGCCAACGATCACCGTTCTCGACCCGGCAGTAGGCTCTGGCGCCTTCCTGGTAGCCGCCCTCAAATGCCTGATCAACGTCTACTACGCCGTTGTCGGGCGGGCCGAACTCGGGGCAAGCGCCGAACTGCAGGCATGGCTGCGTAACATCCAGGCCGAGCACCCCAGCGTTGGCTACTACATCAAACGCCGCATCGTCACCGACAATCTCTATGGCGTGGACATCATGGAGGAGGCCACCGAGATCGCCAAGCTGCGACTCTTCCTGGCCATGGTGTCATCGGTGCGTGAAGTGAGAGACCTCGAGCCTCTGCCAAATATCGACTTCAATATTCTGGCCGGCAATTCTCTGGTCGGGTTCGTTCGTATCGATGAGCAGGAGTTCAACAGCAAGCAGGACGACCTCTTCAAGCCCCCGTTTCGCCAGTTGCTGGTGGAGAAGAATCGCAAGCTCGAAACCTACCGGCACAACGCCGAAGTAATGGGGGCACAGGTGAGCCTGCGCACGCTGCGCGATGGCATCGACGCCGACATGCAGGTCGCCAGCGGCGTACTGAACGAGTTGCTGCGCGACCAGTTCGAAGCTCTCGGCGTCAAATACGAGGAAGCCCAGTGGGACTCGAAGAAAAAGGATCTGGGCAAGCGGAAAAAGCGCCGCGTCGAACGCGGCGACATCGACGCCCAGACCCCGTTTCACTGGGGCTATGTATTCGACGATATCGTCCAGAAGCGCGGGGGCTTCGACATCGTCCTGGCGAATCCGCCATGGGAAGTGTTCAAGCCGCAGGCCAAGGAGTTCTTCGCCGAGCACTCCGATCTCGTTACCAAGAACAAGATGACGATCAAGGAGTTCGAGAAAGAACGGGACGGTCTGTTGAAAGACCGAGTGGTGCGAGAGGCATGGCTGGCCTACGAAAGCCGTTTCCCCCACATAAATCAGTACTTTCGCCTCGCCCCGGAGTACAGCCACCAGTTCGCGACGGTGGCTGGCCGCAAGGTCGGCTCCGATCTCAATCTCTACAAGCTGTTCATCGAGCGCTGCTTCACCCTGCTGCGCCCTGGCGGCCATTGCGGCATCGTTATTCCAAGCGGCATCTACACCGACCTCGGCGCCAAGGGGTTGCGCGATATGCTTTTCGAGCAAACGCATATCCAGGGACTGTTCTGCTTCGAGAACCGCAAGGAAATCTTCGAAGGTGTACATCGCAGCTTCAAGTTCGTGGTGCTGACGTTCGAAAAGACTTCGGTGCCACGGTTGCAGGTTTCGGGGGAACACAACACCAGCGCGCCGCCCGACGATCTTCTTGCGCCAGGAAGCACAGGCGGCCTTGGGACCACGCGATTCCCGGCGGCTTTCATGCGGCAAGACGTCGCGGACCTGAGCCGATTTCCAGATGAGGATGCGCTCTGTTTCGACGTCGATCTCATCAAACGGCTTTCGCCCGATGCGCACGCCGTGATGGAGTTCAAGTCACCTCTCGACGTGCAGGTTGCCGAGAAAATGCTGTCGCAGCCACTCCTTGGTACCGCGAAGACAGACATCTGGAACCTGCGTCTCGAGCGCGAGTTCCACATGACCGACGACAGCGATGCGCTCTTCGTCCAGGCGCCCGGCCCTAACCGATTCCCCCTTTGGGAAGGCAAGCAGATTCACCAGTTCAACGCCGACTTCGGCGTGCCGCGCTACTGGATCGACAAGAACAAGGGATGCAAAGCACTACTGTCCCCGCGTTTGCGAGTGCTGGCGCGTCAGTTCAAGGTCTTGGGCCTGGAAGGCGACCCCGATCCTGAAAGAGTTGCGCTGAACCACACCAGCTACCGCATAGCTTTCCGTGACGTAGCGCGCAACACCGACGAACGCACCATGATCGCGACAATCCTGCCACCAAACCGGTTCTGTCCTCACACGATCAGCCTTGAACAGGTTTACGCTGATGAGGTACAGAAAGGCAAAAATCGGAGTCGGTCCGCGCTCGACTCCGTTCAGCGTCTATTCGTCACTTCGGTCTTCAATAGTTTCGTGTTCGATTGGTTCATCCGCCAGAGCGTTACGGCGCATGTGTCTTTCTTTTTTGTGTACAACACTCCCGTGCCACGCCTTACAGTCGAAGATCCGCACTTCAACCGGATCGTTGCTCGTGCTGCCCGGCTCGTATGCACGACCGAGGAGTTCGACGCATTGGCCCACGAAGCAGGTTTGTCGGGGCACCAGGAGGGTGCCACCGACCTCGCCGAGCGCGCCCGCCTGCGCGCCGAAATCGATGGATTAGTAGCCCATCTGTACGACCTGAGCGAGGAGGAGTTCGCTCATATCCTGGGCACCTTCCCTTTGGTCACTGAACCGGTGAAGCAAGCTGCACGCAACGCCTACCGCGATGTCGAGAGGGGGTTGATCCATTGAAGCCCGACGCAGCTGTGGCGCCAGCCCTTGATCGACCGGTTCACCCAGCCGTTTGCACAGCCACCGCCAGCAACTCGTCGATCGGCACCGGCCGGTGCAGCAGAAAGCCCTGCGCGAAATCGACACCGATCGCCCGCAGCCGCTCCAGCACTTCCTCCTGCTCCACGAACTCGGCGACGGTCTTGATACCGACGACCTTGGCCACGTCGGCAAAGCATCGCACCGCGGCGTCGTCGAGAGGGTCGGTGACCAGATCGCGGATGAACTGCCCGTCGATCTTGAGAAAATCGACGGCGAGCGTCTTGAGGTAACCGAACGACGACGCACCGGCACCAAAGTCGTCCAGCGCCACGCGCACCCCGGCCGCGCGCACCTGTTCGATGAAGGCGGCGGCGTCGGTCAGATTGGTGACGGCGGCGGTTTCAGTGATCTCAAAACACAGTCTCGCGCGGATATCGGCACCCGCGCCGGTGAGCACCTCGTTGGCCCAGCGGTGGAAGGCCCGATCACCGACCGATTGCCCGGAGAGGTTGACACTCAGGTTCTCGATCGACGTCAAATCGGGCACCGCCTGCATCCAGTCGATGGCGTGCCTGAGCACCCATCGGTCGATGCGCGACGCCAGATGAAAGCGCTCGGCCGCGGGCAGGAAAGCCCCCGGCGGCACCAGGGTGCCATCGGTGCTGATCAGGCGCAGCAGCACCTCGGCATGCACGCCGCCAGGCCCGCCCCGCACGGGCATGATGCGTTGAGCGAACAGCACGAAACGGTTCTCGTCGAGCGCCTGTTCGATGCGCGAGGCCCACTGCATTTCGCCGCTGCGTGCGCGGATCGCAAGATCGGTGTCGAACCAGGCGTGCACCCGGTTGCGCCCGGCTTCCTTGGCGGTGTAACAGGCCGTGTCCGCCGCCTGCAGGATCGCCGCCATGGTCGACCAGCGGCTGTCGACCGGCACCAGGCCGATGCTGGTGCCGATGCGAAAGCGCCGCCCGTCGTGGATGAAGCGGAAGTCGTCCATGCGATCGCAGATCTTCTGCCCCACGCGCATCGCCTGGTCGGGCTTGCAGTGTTCGAGGATGATGGCGAACTCGTCGCCGCCCAGCCGCGCCAGCGTGTCACGGGCGCGCACCGCTTCGCCGAACAGCTTGGACAACTGCTGCAGCAGTTGGTCGCCCGCCCCGTGCCCGCAGGCATCGTTGACCAGCTTGAACTGATCGAGGTCGATATAGAGCAGCGCATGTTCGCTGCGGTCCTCGTGAGCCTTGTGCAGCAGGCGGCGCAGCCGGCTCTCGAACTCCGCCCGGTTGACCAGACCGGTGAGCGCATCGTGGGTAGCGCGAAAGCTCATCTCGCCGGACAGGCGCCGCTGCTCGGTCACGTCGTGAAACACCAGCACCACGCCGAGCAACTCGCCTTGCGCATCGCGGATCGGCGCCGCCGAATCCTCGATACCGAATTCTTCGCCGTCGCGGGAGATCAGGACGGTGTGATCGGCCAGTCCTGCGACCGTCCCCTGCTCCAGATAAAGCGCTCCCGGGTTCTGGGAGACCTGGCGCGTCTCCTCGTTGACGATATGGAACACCCGCGCGAGCGGTTGCCCTTGCGCCTCGGCCGTCGGCCAGCCGGTCATCCGCTCCGCCACCGGATTGAGCCAGGTCACCTTGCCACCGGCATCGGTGGTGATCACCGCATCGCCGATCGACTGCAGCGTGACGCGCAGCAATTCGTGCTGCTTGGCCAGCTCCGCGGCCAGCCGTCGCGACTCGGTCACGTCCTGAAACGCACCGAACCAGCGCACTGGTGTGCCATCGACGAACTCCATGGCGCCCACGATGCGCACCCATAGGCGTTCGCCATTGAGCCGGACCAAGGGAAGCTCGAGATCGTAGCCGGGACCACCGGACCTCGCGGTCTCCACCGCAGACTGAAGCACGAGCCGGGCTGCCGGCGGGTAGAAACCGAGAGCCTCCTCCCGCCCCGGCCGATGACCGGGCGCGACCCCATGGATGCGGCAGGTTTCCGGCGACCAGTAGATGTCGCCGGTCGCGAGATCGACTTCCCAGCCGCCGACGCCGGCCAGTTTTCCGGTGCGCTCGAGAAACAGTTCGCTCTTGCGCAGCGACTCTTCGTGTTGCCGGCGTTCGGTGATGTTCTGGCGGATGCCGAACATCCACTCCGCCTGGCCATCGGCAGTGCGGGACATCACGCGGCCTTGGCTATGGGTCCATACCCAGCGTCCGTCGCGATGACGCACGCGCGTCTCGGCCTGGTAAAGATCGGTGGTGCCCGCGACATGCTCGTGCAGCAGGGCGGTCGACCGCGCAACGTCGTCTGGATGAACACTCTTGCGCCACGTATCGATCGACAACGGCCCCAGCTCTTCGACCGAATAGCCGACGGTTTGCGTCCACCGTTCGTTGGCGCGGACGACGCCGGTCTGCACGTTCCACTCCCAGGTGCCGACGTCGGTGCCGTCGATGATATTGGCGAGACGGCGGCGTTCCTCCGCGAGCGCGTTCTCCGCACGCCGTCTCAGCGTGACGTCTTCGCTGTAGGCAAGCGCCCGAACCGGCGAGCCATCGGGGTCCCGCTCGACGGTTGCCGACACCAGCACGTCGATCGTCTGGCCGCTTTTCGAAACCATCTCGAGTTCGATGTTCTCGCGATGCCCGGTGGCAAACAGTGCCGGCAGCCCTACCTTCAAGACAAACTCGCGTGACCGGGGCGTCATGAAGTCTACCGACGGCTGACCGATCACCTCGTCCCGCGAGTAGCCGAGCTTCGACAACCAGGAATCGCTCACCGACAGCAGCCGGGCCTCCAGGTCGATCGAATGCAGCATCACCGGCGAGGCCTCATACAGGCGGCGCAGCCGCTCCTGCTCGGTGGCAAGGCGGGCGAGCAAGCCCAGGATGGCACGGCGGCCTTCCAGAGCCCGCGCGGCCACAATCGCCAGCAGCCGGAGCACTTCACGCTGGGTCTCGCCCAACACCCTCGGCTCGCGATCGATCACGCACAAGGTGCCGACACGACTGCCGTCGGTGAGACGGATCGGGGCACCGGCATAGAAGCGAATGTCCGGCTGGCCGGCAACCAGGGGATTGTCGGCGAAGCGCGCGTCGCGCGTGGCGTCGGGGACCTCGAAGATCTCGTCGCCGAGCACGGCATGGGCACAGAACGCCACATCACGCGGGGTTTCGGAGACGCCCGGAAGGCCCACATTGGCCTTGAACCACTGCCGCTCGGCATCGATCAGGCTGATGAGCGAGATCGGCACCCCACAGATTGTCGATGCCGCGCGCACCAGCGCATCGAATTCCGCCTCCGGCCCGGTGTCGAGCACCTCCAGGGCATGCAGCGCCGCCAGAGTAGCGGCCTCGTTATCGCGCTTTTCCGCAGTCGGCACAGGGCACATCCAGGTCAG
>JANXYG010000040.1 GCA_025350245.1 Betaproteobacteria bacterium | reverse complement strand
GCAGGCCGACATAACTGCGAACGATGTCGCTGTTGGCAACCCCGGTTCGCACCGGCAGGGCTGCATCGATGCGCGTGAGCACCGGGGCGATCGTGTTCAGATAGTGACCCACCAAGGCCAGGCCGGCGGTGGGCGTCAGGTAAACGTATCACTGCTCGGCAAGATGACGCCTGACGACCAAGGTTAGATCGTCCAACCAGCCGTTCAAGCTGACGCCCTCGCGCTGCTGTGCGAACAGCCTGGCCTCGGGGTCCGTTGGCGTAACCGGAGACGCCGCTTTCCTCTACGTCGGTTTCCCTTCAGCATCATCTACGCCGCTCGCGGCGACGAACTTCGGTTGGCTGAGCATGGGGCGGGCAAGAGCCGTCTCATTTGAACCATTCGGCGTCATCGCGCTTCTGGGCGCTGCACGACGCGCTCCCCACCGAGATTGCGACTAGTTTCTCGGTTGAGGATGCGGGCGGCGGAAGAATTCGATTTCGCAGTGACGAGAATCCGGACGACTACAGGCCACTGCTACACTGCTCGCGCTCAGGAGAGAGCCCCCTCGTGGGGTCGCCGAAGGCGCAGAGGTCAGGCCTGAAAATCCACCTCGAACGCGCAGGCAAAAAGACTGACTTTTCACCTCACTGGAGAGAGGCGGCGGGTGCGCAAGCACCCAACGCCCACCGAAGGGGCAAGGCCTGTGGGTCCGTGACCGACGCGGATGCGGCAGCGCTGAATCTCTCAGGTAAAGCGGACAGCGAGGGCCCGGAACACCGCACACGCGGTGTTTGCGTTGTTGCCCTTGCCGAGGTTGCCCTCATGCCCACACCCGCCGACGCCGTCCTGCTCCAGACCCCGCTGCACGAGCTGCACGCCCGCCTGGGCGCACGCATGGTGCCGTTCGCCGGCTACGCCATGCCGGTGCAGTATCCCGGCGGCCTGATCGCCGAACACAAG
The DNA here is from genome assembly GCA_025350245.1 of Betaproteobacteria bacterium. Classification (GTDB taxonomy): domain Bacteria; phylum Pseudomonadota; class Gammaproteobacteria; order Burkholderiales. The sequence goes on along the minus strand of JANXYG010000040.1, from coordinate 3,001 downwards.
CAGTGCCGCGAATCGGCGGCGCTGTTCGATGTATCGCACATGGGGCAGCTGCGCTTGCTGGGTGACGACGCGGCAAAGGCCCTGGAGTCGCTGGTCCCGGTAGATGTGGTCGACCTGGCAGTGGGCAGGCAGCGCTACGGTTTCTTCACCAACGAGAGCGGCGGCATCCTGGACGATCTGATGATCACGCGGCGCGAGGATGACCTGTTCGTCATCGTGAACGCAGCCTGCAAGGACGCCGACATCAGGCACCTGATGACGCACATGGGCCACCGTTGCACGGTGCAGCCGTTGCCCGACCGGGCACTGCTGGCCTTGCAAGGGCCCAAGGCGGTCACTGCGTTATCGCGCATCAACCCGGCCCTGTCAAAACTCACCTTCATGACCGGCATGAACGCCTCGCTGGCGGGCGCGGACTGTTTTGTCACCCGGTCCGGCTACACCGGCGAAGACGGCTTCGAGATTTCAGTGCCTGCCTCTCAAGCGGAAGCCTTGGCGCGCGCGCTGCTCGCGTTAGCCGAGGTCCAGCCGGCCGGCCTTGGCGCACGCGATACGTTGCGCCTCGAAGCCGGGTTGTGCCTGTACGGGCACGACATCGATGACGTGACAACGCCGGTGGAAGCGGGTCTGGACTGGGCCATCCAGAAAGTGCGCCGCGCGGGGGGTGCGCGCGCCGGCGGCTACCCGGGTGCGAACGTGATCGACGAGCAGTTGGCGCTCGGTGTCCGCACCAAGCGCGTCGGACTGGCCGGACTGGAGCGTGTGCCGGTGCGTGAAGGGGCGTTGATCGTCGATGCGCAGGATCACAGGCTCGGCCACGTGACCAGCGGCACGTTAGCGCCCACGGTGAACCGCCCGATCGCGATGGCCTATCTCGCAGCCAACCACGCCCTGCCCGATCAAGAGGTGTATGCGCAAGTGCGCGGCAAGAACCAGCCCATGCGTATCACACCCATGCCCTTTGTGCCCCACCGCTATTGCCGTGGCTGATGCAAACCATTCACCATCGCCTGCCGTGGCCGGAGTGGCCAGGGGCATTCGCCAACCAAAGGAGAACTCATGACTACGAAGTACACGCCCGATCACGAATGGATCAACATCGCGGACCATGAGGCCGCCACGGTCGGCATCACGCACCAGGCGCAGGATGCGTTAGGCGATGTGGTATTCGTCGATCTGCCGGCGATCGGCAGCAGCTTCAACAAGGGCGATGTGGCCGGAGTAGTCGAGTCGGTGAAAGCCGTTGCGGACCTGTACATGCCGGTGAGCGGAAAAGTCGTCGAGGTCAACGAAGCGCTGCGTGCCGATCCATCCCTGGCCAACACCGATCCCATGGGCCACGGCTGGTTCTTCAAGGTTCACGTAGCCGACATGGCTGAGTTCGAACAACTGATGGACGGACCCACCTATGACATGCTTGTGAAAAACGCATGACCACGTCCCGCTGGCAAGTTCCACCGCAGGAAGCGACTATGTTCTCGTCCGCCCGGAAGCCGCTCGCCGAGCTTGAAGATGCCGCTGAATTCCTTGCCCGCCACATCGGCATCAAGTCAGACGATGAGCCCCACATGCTGTCGGTCATCGGTGTCGCATCGAGGCGCGCGCTGATCGAGGCCATCGTTCCGCGCAGCATTGTGCGCAGGCAGCCCATGGCGTTGCCACCGGTGCTGTCGGAGGCACAGGCGTTGTCTGAGTTGAAAAGCATCGCCGAGCAGAACAAGGTGCTCAAGAGCTGTATCGGCCAGGGCTACCACGGCACCCACACGCCCGGCGTCATTTTGCGCAACGTGCTCGAAAACCCGGCCTGGTACACCTCCTACACGCCATATCAGGCGGAGATTTCACAGGGCCGCCTGGAAGCGCTGGTCAACTTCCAGACTATGGTGTGCGAGCTGACCAGCATGGCCATCGCCGGTGCGTCGTTGCTCGACGAGGCCACGGCGGCCGCCGAGGCCATGACGCTGGCGATGCGGGTGGGCCAGAGCAAATCGACGACCTTCTTCGTTGCCGACGACGTGCTGCCGCAAACGCTGGAAGTGGTGCAAACCCGCGCCAGGCCGTTGGGTATTTCGGTGGTCACGGGCACCGCGGACGCCGCTGGTGGCACCGATGCATTCGCGGTGCTGCTGCAGTACCCCGGTGTCAGTGGTGTAGTACGCGACCTGAAGCCGATCAGCGACGCGGTGCACGCGCGCGGTGGATTGGTCATTGTCGCCGCCGACCTGCTGGCGCTGACGCTGATCACCCCGCCCGGCGAAATGGGCACCGACATCGCGGTGGGTAACACGCAACGTTTCGGCATGCCGATGGGCAACGGTGGCCCGCATGCGGCGTATCTGGCAACCAGGGACGCGTTCACGCGTTCGATGCCGGGCCGGCTCGTCGGTGTGAGCGTCGACGTGCATGGTGCGCCGGCCTACCGCATGGCGCTGCAGACACGCGAGCAGCACATCCGTCGCGAGAAGGCCACCAGCAACATCTGCACGGCACAGGTGCTTCCCGCTGTGGTGGCGAGCATGTATGCGGTCTATCACGGCCCCGAAGGGCTGACGCGCATCGCACGCCGCGTGGCCAGCTACACGGCAGTGCTGGCGTCGGGCTTGCGGCAACTCGGCCGCACGCTGGTGAATTCCAGCGCCTTCGACACGGTACAAATCGATACTGGCGCCAACACCGACACTGTCATGCAGGCGGCGCGCGACGCAGGCTACAACTTGCGCCGCGCCTCCGCGACGAGTGTCGGCATTACGCTCGACGAGACGACGACGCGCCAGGAAATCTCGGCCCTGTGGGCGCTGTTTGCCAGTCACCAGACCTTGCCCGGTTTCGAACGGTTCGAGACAGGCATCGCATCGCTGATCCCGCCGTCGCTGGCGCGTACCAGCACCTTCCTCACGCATCCGGTGTTCAACCGCCACCACAGCGAGACCGACATGCTGCGCTACATTCGCAGCCTGGCCGACAAGGACCTGGCGCTGGACCGCACGATGATCCCGCTGGG
>JANXYG010000128.1 GCA_025350245.1 Betaproteobacteria bacterium | reverse complement strand
CTTTTGCGTTTCAGGGAGGCGGGGGGAGTCGAACCCAAGCGAGCGCCGACCGGACAGGGAGGAAAAGGCGCCATGGATGGCGCCGTCAGTGAGCGCGGCCGCCCCCACTATTTGCAATCCACCCAGCCATATGATTTGGGGTTAATTCCCCGCAACGCCAGTGTTGGCGCGGGCTTGCGGGCTATCGTTTTGCATCTTCGCTTGCTCGGGCGTGCGACCGAGATTGCGAATGATTCAATAGAATCAAAAGAACCGCCTTTCAGCGGTGCGCCTGTTAGACTAATGACGATTTAAAACTACTATGCTGCTTTATGTACCCCCACCCGAAAATTTGTACCCCCAGTGCTTCAGATCACGGTTGCGCGGGGCTGATGCGCTTCAGATCGTCGAGATAATCAGACCACCTCTGCATCATCGCCCTTCGCTGATCGAGGTGGCAATGAGGCCGACTTTTTACGAGACCAGATGTCCACGCCCAGTGCGGGTCGGCCATCCTGCTCGACGAGCCTCACCTTCCCGTAAAAAAGCCGGGCTGCTTTTCGATCCGGTTCAGGATAGTCTGGATATGCATCCTGTTCTCTCCTCCTTCGTCGATGTCCTAGACAAACATCAACATCGGAAGAAAGAGCGGGATGCTTTACCTCAAACCTGCGCCCCAAAGGGGCGGCTTATCGCCCTCGCACACCCACGAATTCTGCGTAGGAACCCTCCCTTTTAAGGCCGAAGAACGGGGCTTCTTCCCCGCCCGCCATAGCCGCGGCGGGGGAAGAAGGCCACGATCGGGCCACGTTTGCCGCAGAACGTGCAACTTGCGGCCGGCAATGAGGGAAGGATAGCGGGAGGCGATGGTGCTGTTGAACCCTGATCAGCCACGGTTTTTTGGGATGCATGAAGACGGCGATGACGGCGAGCGGCGACCTGGCGTTTCTGGCGCCCATGAACCGTCCGGATGTAGCGGCTCTGCGCAGATCGGCACGACAGAACCCGCGCCTGGACGCCGCATTCCGGGCTGCAATAGCGCTGGCCCCGATAACACGATCGGCAGACATGGAAGCTGTATCCGCACAAACCGCATTGACGCAAGACCAGCAGGACGGCGATAGCAAGACCCTCCCGGATGGCGAGCACCCGGGAAGCCGTGGTAAAAGGGAGGTGTGAGGGGGGCTTCCGCGATTGGTGTTCGCGGATCCTTCTTGTGAAGGCTCGAGGTTGGCGCTTCGGGCCTTCACCCTTTTACCACCTCAAAGAAATATTACGAGTTCGAACACGCGAAGACCGACGTCGTCGCCAACGCAGTCGTGCGTCCGGAATCAGGTTGGAGAATGTCGGGGGTGGATCAAAAACGAAGAGCAGGAATTATTCGGCAGGCGGGTGGGTCATTTTCCATGAGTTCTCACCCGCCCTTCGGGCGGACCCTCGTCGGATGAAATAGGATACGATTTCCCTGTGGCATCGGCATCGAGGTCGGTTTTTGCTTGGTGCTGTTCATAAGCCCGAAAATGAGTTGGACCCGGAACCCGACGAGCACCCCGTACTGCTGCCGGCTTTTTTCGCCGAGCGCGTATCCAAGACTTCTGATCACGCGGGTTCCACACGCCGATGCCAAATCCAGGCGGGGAGGTGACAGATGCAGATCGTTCATCCCAGATGCGCCGGTCTCGACGTCCACCAGAAGCAGGTTGTCGCGTGTATTCGCGTTGCCGGCCGCAAGAAGCTTGTGCAGGAAGTTCGGACGTTCAAAACGACGACCCGCGAGTTGATCGCGCTGTCGGACTGGCTCGCCTCCCACGGATGCACGCATGTGGCGATGGAGTCGACCGGGGTTTACTGGAAGCCGGTCTGGCACGTGCTGGACGGCGCATTCGAGCTGGTGCTGGCCAACGCAATGCACATCAAGAACATCCCCGGCCGCAAGAGCGACGTCAACGATGCAACGTGGATCTCGGACCTGCTTGCGCACGGATTGATCCGCGGGAGTTTCATCCCGCCTGCGGAGATCCAGGACCTGCGCGACCTGACACGCAGTCGCAAGCAGATGGTTCTCGAGGCCGCCCGTCATGTCCAGCGATTGCAGAAGGTTCTCGAAGACGCCAACATCAAGCTGACCGAGATCCTGAGCGACGTGATGGGCAAGAGCGGCCGGTCGATCATCTCGGCGCTGATCGCCGGAGAGACGAACCCCGAAGTGCTCGCCGGCCTTGCCTGCGGGAGTCGGCTCAAGGCCACCCGAGATGAATTTGTGGAGGCTCTGCGCGGACGGGTCACGTCGCATCACCGCTTTCTGCTGAAGCTTCACCTGGGGCAGATCGATTCCCTGGACTCGGCAGTCCGCGAACTGGAGGTGCGGATGGGCGAAGCCCTTTCTCCCTTTCGTGAGTCCGTCGAACTGCTGAAGACGATCCCGGGCGTGAGCGACACCGTCGCTCGCGTGATCATCGCGGAGGTCGGTTTGGACATGGGCCGCTTCCCGACGTCGGGCCACCTGATTTCCTGGGCGGGTCTTTGCCCCGGGATGAACGAGAGCGCGGGAAAACGGCTGTCCAGCCGTATTCGTCACGGTGCTCCGTGGCTCAAATCCACGCTGGCGCAGGCGGCTTGGGGGGCTGTGCGCACCAAGGGTTGCTACCTTCGGGCGCAGTTCCACCGGATCAAGAGCCGTCGCGGCCCGAAGAAGGCGATCATCGCGGTGGCAGCTTCGATGTTGACGGCGGTCTACCACATCCTGAAGAACCATGTCCCTTATCGTGACCTCGGTTCCGAGCATTACGACCGGATCGACAAGACAAAGGCGGCTACGCGGCTGGTGAAGAAGCTGAAAAACCTGGGATATCAGGTAGCCCTGAGCCCCGCGGCGTAGGTCTATTTCATCCAAGCAGGGGTGGGTCAAATCTCGCGAGCGCTGAAGATCTTGCCAAATTTTGCCAAACCGACTAATCTTGAGCCATGAGCACAATGAATATATCCCTGCCCGACACGCTCAAGTCCTTCGTGGATGAGCAGGTCAACCAAGGCAGCTACGGCACCAGCAGCGAATACGTGCGTGAGCTGATCCGCAAAGATCAGGATCGCCTGCACCTGCGCGGTCTTCTGCTCGCGGGCGCGGCGTCTGCACCGGCTTCCCAAGCCGATCCTGCCTACTTTGAAGAGCTGCGTGATCGGGTGCGCAAGGCGGCCAAGGACGGCGTTCGCGGGTGACGGCCAAGCCTGTCGTTCCGCGTGAGCTGGCCAACCGGGACATTGACGACGCGATTGCCTACTACCTCAGCGAAGGTGCTGAACAAGCGGCCCTCGGCTTCATCGACGCCTTGGCGAATGCTTATGCGCACATCGCTCGCCATCCGGCAACCGGCTCGACACGCTACGCCCACGAGATGAACTTGCCCGGCTTGCGCTTCTGGCCGCTGGCGCACTATCCCCACCTTGTGTTTTACGTAGAGCGTCCAGAGCACATTGATGTTTGGCGCGTGCTGCACGGCCAGCGCGACATCCCGGCGTGGATGCAGGAACCCGAGACGCTCTGAGTCTCGCCCAGGCGAAAGGGGTCCTTCCTGGCGAGATTCCAATACGGGAGGCGAAAGCGCGGCATTGCGCTACCGTCAGGGTGCAAACCGAGGTTTGATGCCGTGACGACCACGGTCGGGCCGAGCTACAACCTCACGTGCACCGGTTCCCGAGCCGGCGACCTATGCCCTCATGCTGGCTGGGCTGGGCTTGGCGCGGTCGGCGTCGCTCTCCGGCGGCAGAAACGCAAGGTCGCTTGATCGATCCTGATATGCGCAAAAAACGGGGCTCTCGGCCCCGTTTTTTTTGGCGAACCGCAAGGTTCGTAGCCCAGGTTCGCGCCGATCAGTGCCTGCGACGGCGCATCACCAACGCGCCCAGCCCCAAGCCGCCGACCATCAGCGCCGCACGACTGCGGCTCAGGCACTGCCGCGGCCATCCGGCCGGCGACACCCGTGTCGGGGAAGTCCGTGAACAACCCGTCGACGCCGAGCTTGTAGTAGTACGCGATCTCGTCCTTGCCATTGGCGAAACCGTAGCTGCTGCCGTCGGCATCCTTGCGGAAGGTGAACGCGTGCACCAGAAGCCCCGCTGCATGGGCATCCTCGATCACCCCGGTGCTGCCGATGATTTCCCGGTCGCGGGAGTTGAGGACGAAGTCGCCGGTGCGATCGACGCCGTCGTCCACGGTCTTCAGAAGATACGGTTTCCACGGTCCGATGCCGTCGGCATAGGTCTTGACGAAGGTGAGGCCGGTCGGCGAGAGCAGGTCGAGGAAGCTGCGCGGATCGCCCTTCACTGCAAAGTCGTAGAGCTTGTCGAACGGCGCCACCAATGACATGGAGCCGTCCTTGTTGACGTCGTCGGCGTCGATCAGTTGCACCAGCTTGATGCTGGTCTGCGTGTTCAGGTACTGCAGGTTCGACGACTCGAAACTCTGGATGAACACGGGCGCCGAACTGGTGTTGCCGTAGGCCACATGCAGCTGGGCCACCAGCTGATCCTCGAAGGCGTGTTCGCCAAAGGTGTCCGCGTGGAAGGTGGAGTGCTTCACTTCCGGATAGATGCCGATGGTGCGTCCGGTTTCGATGCTCTTGGCCTTGGCGAGCGTGATGACTTCATCGAGTGTGGGAATCTGATAGAGCCCGTTGTAGCTCTGGTTGCGCCCGGCCAGCCGTTCCTTCGCCCGCAGCGTCTTGATCTCTGCCAGGGTGAAGTCCTGGGCGAAGTAAGCGGTGGTGCTCACACCGTCGAGCGTGTTCCAGGCGGCAGCTTGCGGGGCGGTTGCGGTGAAGCCGATGGCGACGGCCAGCGGCAGAATCCGGGCGATCAGCGCCGGACGCATTGCGAAAGTCATGGTCATGGTCGGGATTCCTGTTGGCTTTTTTAAGTCGGGTACCAGAGGTAAGCCTTACGTGGCGCAGCGCTCAGCCACGCAAGGCAGATCAAGCTTGCGGGGGCCGTATGTCACCCGTTCGACATGCAGGTCGCTGGAGATGGGCCGTATTGACCATGGATTGAAGACATTCGCGTCGGCCCTGGGGACTGGGACGGCGAGCCGCTCCCTTGGGTGGCCGACGTCGCCAGCGCGCAGACCACCTTCCCGGGTGGGGCGAACAGGAGCTGTGTGGGGCCTTGCCTAGCGTTGCGGGCGCCGAAATGTGAAGCCCATGCTGTTCGACGACGAGTACCTGGACGAGGTCAGCGCCAGCCGATGCCGGCACCGTGTTGAAGCGCCATACCGGTTCGCCGTCGGACAGGCGGAAGGCGCCGAGCCAGCCCTTCACCGCGTACTCGCTGATGCCGACACCCGCGATCGCCAGATCGTCCACGATCAGCGGCGCCATCAAGACAAACTCGTATTGGCCGGACGCGGCGACCTGACGCGCCCACAGTACCTTGCCATTCGTGAGATCGAGCACAATCAGGTGGCTGTCGGACGTGGCGCGAACCAGCTTGCCGTCCTTGATTGCTGCGCCACGGCTCTTGAAGGCGTTGGCGACCGTCCGCGGTGGCCCGCCATCATCGGGAACGTTCTTTCCGCGCCACACATGACGCCAGCGCAGCGCACAGGTGGCGGCATCGAGCGCCACGGTGGCGTCGCCGCTGGTCACATACATGACACCGCGATACACCAGCGGCCCCGACCCGAACCGGCTCGTGTCCCCGATATCGTACGAGCACACCGGTCGCAGATCGGCGGCGTTGTCCCGTCTGATCTGGGTCAGGGGGACATGACGTTGGGTGGAATAGTCGTGGTTGGGCAGCAGCCACTCGGTGCTGCTCGCCGCATTGCGCAGCTCCGCGCTCGTGGGGCCGTCGTCCGCTAGAGCGGGGCCGATGCCGCAGGCCGCGGCGATCAGGAGCATGGTCAGCCCGGTCCGCCACCGTCCGCGGGTGGCGTGGGGCAGCCAGCGCACGGCCTACTTCCCGCCCTTGAGGTACTGGTCCATCCAGTCGATCGCGAGGCCGATGGTCTGTTCGCGCGCCGAGCTGTAGACGCCATAGTGGGTGATGCCCGGGATCACCACGCGCTTCTTCGGTTCGGCCGCGCGCTGAAACGCCAGTGCGCCATGTTCGCGGGTGTCGAACAGTTCCTCGTTCTCGGCATCGATGATGAGGATGGCACAGCCCTTGATGCTGGCAATGTCGTCGATCGGCGCATAGCGAAGAAAGCTTTCGCGGATGGGGGCGCCACGGAGCTGGCCGATCTCGCGCACGCTCGGGGCCGGATAGCCGATCTCGCCGCGCGCCCGGCGCGTGGCATCGCGCTGTCGCCCCAGCCGCGGTAGTCGAAGGCCAGCGCGAAGTAACCCGCCCGCGCAAAGCGTTCGGCCTCCGGCCGCAACAAGCCGGCCGTGCCGCCCCAGCCGTGCGACAGGATCACCGTGGGGAGCTTCTTCCCTTCCTGCGCCTGCAGGTAGTAGACGGTGCCCGACATGCGCACGCCCTCGCTGTAGATAACGACGTGGCGCTGGGTGACCTGGGCCGAGGCGGTGAGGGTGATGAGGAGGAGGGTGAGGGCGAAGAGATAGCGGGCGGCGAGGGTGGTCATGGAGGCGTGTCTCCGAGAGGCACAAACCCGGACATTACTCGCGTGGCGATTCGGACACCATTCTCGGGAGCGGCAAGGTCCTAAAACGGAAGACCAGATCACTGCCATGAGCCGCCTTTAGCGAAACACCACCGTCTTCTTGCCGCGCACCCGCACCCGGTCTTCGAGGTGATAGCGCAGGCCACGAGACAGCACGGCCTTCTCGATGTCCTTGCCGTAGTGCACCAGGTCGTCCGGCGTATCCGAGTGGTCCACACGGATCACGTCTTGCTCGATGATCGGCCCCTGGTCCAGTTCCGACGTCACGTAGTGGCAGGTTGCCCCGATCAGTTTCACACCTCTAGCGAAGGCCTGGTGATAGGGCTTGGCGCCGACGAAGCTGGGCAGGAAACTGTGGTGAATGTTGATGATCTGGCCCGGGTGGCGATCGCACAGACCGGGTGACAGGATTTGCATGTAGGGCGCGCGAGCACCATCACGTCGCCCTGTGCCTCCTGATAGATCGGCTCGACCTGCGCGTAGGCGGCCAGCTTGTTGTCCGGCGTGACCGGCACATGCTCGAAACGGATGCCGTGCCACTCGACCAGACCGCGGAAGGCTTCATGGTTGGAGATCACGCACCGAATGTCGATGTTCAGCTCGTCCGACTGCCATCGCGAAATCTCCTGGCGCATGAAGATCTCTCGCGTCTCCGCATCGGCGTGGTTGCTGGCTTCGGTGATCCAGCCGTTGTGGGCTGCCAGGAAGCTGCTGACTGCGGTCACTATCCCCACCTGACGTGCAATCGGAGATTGCCGGAGCACGATGGCAATGATAGTATTACTTGGTAATACAAAGAGGACAAACACATGGATGTCACTTCAGTTACCAGTAAAGGGCAGGTCACGATTCCCAAGGAGTTGAGGCAACAGTTGGGCATTCGCCAGGGCAGCCGCATCGAGTTCTTGCTGGTTGGTGATCATGTCGAAATGCGCGTCAGGAGTTCGCCGACAGGCGTGCCCGGCAGCGGGTTCGGCATGCTGAAGAGCCGGCGCGGCGCCGTGCCCGCGGATTTCGACCCTGCGGTGCTGCTCAAGCGATGATCGGGCTCGACACCAATGTGCTCGCGCGGTACTACATCGAAGACAACACGGATGCCGAGGCACAACGCCAACGGTTGGCTGCTCGGCGCCTCATCGAGTCGGGGCGGCCGCTCATGGTGTGCAAGACGGTAGTCCTCGAACTCGAATGGGTGATGCGCGGCTACTACGGTTTCGCGCCGGCGGAGGTAGCCTCAGTCTTGCGCCACCTTCTCGATCTGGCGCACGTCACGGTCGAGGACCGTGGCACGGTCGAACAAGCGCTTTCGAACTGCGGCGCGGGGCTCGACTTTGCCGACGCGTTGCATCACGCAAGCTACCGGACTTGCGTCAGCATTGCATCGTTCGATGACCGCGGTTTTGGAAGGCGAGCGAAGAGATTGGGATTGGCGCCGCCTGTCGCGGTGCCTTCATGACAAAGGACCTGAATCCGTGACCTCCCCTCTGTAATCGCGCACCCTGAGGGTGAAGAAATGGGCTCTGCCTGGAGCTGTCGTGGCGCCCGGGCACACAGCACTCGGCCAAACACACCGAGGACAACCTGCGGCAAGGTGATCCCGATGGCGCAGCGCCTGAGTGCCGCCGGGTCGCACGCGCCGCTGGTGGCGCGGCTGGACTCGGGCTTCGATTCGGTGGCGCTCATGGCTGAAATCGCCAGCGCACAGGCGAATTGGCGACAATGCCATGCGAATTACCCACCGCCGCGACACCGCGCGACGCTCGGCGATCGGAATCGCGCTGGTTTGCACCGTTTGTGGCCAAAGTCAGCAATACAAGCTCGTCGACCTTGTTGGGGTCACGAATTCAGGATCAAGGCTGGATCCATGGGCCACCTTCACGATGAAGACATCAGGAATCGCTTGGTCTTTCAACTCGATTTCCACAATATCGTACTTCCACCCATCGCCAAGCGGAGATCGATGGCTTACTTCAGCGGAGGCGCGTTGTTGGCACCGCGAACGGGCAAAGGCCCTGTAGCTCTGTACAGCCACTCGTCTCACCGTCTTGGCGGAATCCATCGCCCGGCGGTACTGAATATGTCGCCAGAACCAGTATGCCAAAACAATCCAGCCGAACCACCGCACAGCTTGCGGTCGTGGGAGGATGAAAACGTTTCCGAGAATGTTCACTGAAGCAAGATTCACCTCGCCTAGAACAAGGAAGCCGAGCGCCGCGGACACCGCCATCAGATTTCTACGCTGGCGTTGGAAAGCGTTTCCTGATTAGCGATTGGGGCGATGAAGTTCAGCCACTACGCCTGCAGATGCCTGCAACAACCACAAGACTGGCCCACAACAACGCAACCCCGCCATCAACGCTCAGATTTCCCTCATCCCCAGCCCTCCCGGAGCTGACCTTCTATCGCGCTGGACACGGGAAACTTGTTTCGCTATTCTTGCCGCATGCATGTAGCGCAACGTGAGTTCACTGACGAGATAGTCGAGCGGATCGGGCAGGCCGTTCGTGAAACGGCGGACCTTACGCGCAGCGCCTTGTCCAGGCTGGTGTGCGGGTGGCTGGACTGGAAGGATGCG
>JANXYG010000068.1 GCA_025350245.1 Betaproteobacteria bacterium | reverse complement strand
ATTTCCCGCGGCACCGTCACCTGACCCTTGGTCGTCATCGTGGTGGCAGCCGCCATGCCGGACCTCCAAGCATTACGAAAGCGCGTATCGTAATACCTGGGTGCAACAGCGTCAACGCGGCCGACTACAAGGTGGGACGGTCGGGCATCAGGCTGATCGTCGCCGGCTGGCGACGCGCGTGCAGCGAACTGCCCCCCTGTGACGTGAGTCGAGTATTTTTCGGTGAGATCGCACGGCCTTCAGGAAGCCGATCAGCGACATCGATCAGCATCCCTCACCCTCGGGTCCCTCTCCCGGGGGAGAGGGATGTCTACGGCCTCAGCGTCCCTCTTCCCGAGGGGATACGGAGGTCTCCGGCTCCCTTCTCCTGCCGGGAGAAAGGTCGGGGATGAGGGAAGCCGTTCAGCGAGTCGCGCCGATATCCGGATTTGCCCCGCGGGCTGGCGCACCTTCCGCGGAAACCGGAGCCGGCGCAGGCGCGGCCTCCGCCACGCCGGTATCCGGTTTCCCGCCATCGGACTGGCCGGCATCTAGCTTCGCGATGTCAGGCTTGCCAGCCTCCGCCTTTGCCGCGGCTGCGGCTGCGGCTTTCTGCTTTGCAGCCTTCTCGGCAGCGAAGGTGGGCGGCAGGATGGATGTTTTCGGGTAGCCGGCGGCGTCGAGTGTACGGTTCCATTCGCCGGGCTCGAACCCCTTGACTGCGCTGCGGCCCACCAGCATCAGCGGGACCTCGACCGGGCCGCCGGTGAACCTGGCCATCTCCTGCCGGATGACGGGATCGCGGGCATCGCGATCCTCGTGCGGCACACCACGCTGGTCGAGCAGTTGCCGCGCGTCGTCACACGGTGGGCCGCAGTCGCTGGCGTAAAGCACCACCGGAAAGCTCTTGACCGCGCGTTGCAACTCGTAGGGCAGCGGCAGCTCGGGCGGGCGATCGCCCAGCTTCTTCTGCTCGATGCTGCGGGCTTCCTTGGGCGGCAGCTTGTCGGTGTAGAACACGCGCCCGCTCGGGTCCACCCAGCGGTAAAGCTGGCGCGCGCTGGCCGATGTCGTCGCCATCAGCACCAGGGCCATGCAGAAAACGATCGGTTTCATCAGGTTCTCCAGCCTCGCGTTCCCCACGTCCGAGGCGAGGCAACAGGCAAATCGCGAAGCTGAAATTTCAAGCAGGGACCATGCCGCTGTGTCGCAACAGCGCATCGATCTTCGGCGCCCGGCCGCGGAACGCGATAAACGATTCGAGCGCCGGCCGGCTACCGCCGACGCCGAGCACCTCGCGTCGGAAACGGGCTCCGATCGCCGGATCGAGCACACCGTTCTCCTCAAACAGGCTGTAGGCATCGGCCGACAGCACTTCGGCCCACTTGTAGCTGTAGTAGCCGGCGGCATAGCCACCTGCGAACACATGCGTGAATCCGTGCGGAAAGCGGTGATACGACGGTGGCATCATCACCGCTACTTCGCGCCGGACGGCATCGGCTACGTCGAGAACGCTGTGGCCGGCGGCGGGATCGAAGCCGTGATGCACCTGCATGTCGAAGAGCGCGAACTCGAGCTGGCGCACGGTCTGCATGCCGCTCTGGAAGTTCTTCGCCGCGAGCATCTTGTCGAACAACGCGCGCGGCAGGGTCGCGCCGGTGTCCACGTGCCGCGTCATCTTGCCCAGGACCTCCCACTCCCAGCAAAAGTTTTCCATGAACTGGCTCGGCAGCTCGACGGCGTCCCATTCGACGCCATTGATGCCAGACACGGCGAGATCTTCCACCAGCGTGAGGAGGTGATGCAGGCCGTGGCCGAACTCGTGGAACAGCGTGATGACCTCGTCGTGCGTCAGCAGCGCGGGCTTGTCGCCGACCGGCGCGGAGAAGTTGCAGTTGAGGTAGGCCACCGGTAATTGCAGCCCGTCCGGTCGTCGGCGCCGGGCCATCGCCTCGTCCATCCAAGCACCCCCGCGCTTGCTGGCGCGCGCGTGCATGTCGAGATAGAAGCGCCCGACCGGTTGTCCGGCCTGGTCGCTGATCCGGTAGAAACGCACGTCCTGACTCCACAGCGACCCCTGGTCCGGTGCGATCGTCAGGCCGTACAGCGCCTCGACCACGCCGAACATGCCGGCGATCACGCGCGCTTCCGGAAAGTACTGCTTCAGTTCCTGGTCAGAGAAGGCATACCGGCTGACCCGCAACTTCTCGGAGGCCCAGCCGATGTCCCACGGCTGCAGGTCGGACACGCCGAGCTGCTCACGCGCGAAGTCGCGAAGTTCGGCGAGGTCGCGCTCGGCGAATGGTTTGGCGCGGCTCGCGAGGTCGCGCAGGAACGCGGTGACCTGCGCCGGTGATTCGGCCATCTTCGGCTGCAGCGACAACTCCGCGAAGCTGCCGAAACCGAGTAGTTGCGCCTGCTCGCGCCGCAGCGCCAGGGTTTCGGCGATGACGGCAGAGTTGTCGAACTTCGCGTCGCCGAACTCCGATGCCCGGGTGGAGTAGGCGCGATACATCAGCTCGCGCAGCGGACGATGCTCGGCATACTGCATCACCGGCAGGTATGACGGCATGCGCAGCGAGAATGTCCAGCCATCGGCGCCCGCTTCGGCCGCGGCCTCGCGTGCCGTGGTCAGCACATCTTCCGGAATGCCCTTTACGTGGCCCGCGTCGGTGACCAGATGAGTGAAGGCGTTGGTTGCATCGAGGACGTTGTCGCTGAAACGGGCGCCCAGTTCCGCGAGCCGTTCGGCCACCTCGCGAAAGCGCGTCTTCCGGTCCGCCGGCAGCTCGGCGCCACCGAGACGAAAATCGCGCAGCCGGTTGTCGACGATGCGTCGGCGTGCCTGCGACAGCGTGGAAAAAGCGGCGTCATTTCGAATCGCGCGGTAGCGCGAGAACAGGTTTTCATCCTGCGCGATCGCGGTGCCATACTGCGAAATCCGCGGCAGGTTGGCGTTGTAGACCTCGCGCAGTTCGGGCGTGTTCATCACGGCATTCAGGTGACCCACCTGGCCCCAGGCGCGGTAGAGCCGCTCGTTGGCATCTTCGAGAGGCTGCACGAATCCGTCCCAGGTTGCCGGATCGGTCTGCGCGGAAAGCAGCGCGACCAGGGCGCGATTCTCGGCGAGCAGGTGGTCGATTGCCGGCGTGACGAGTTCGGGCGCGAACTCGGCGAAACGCGGCAATCCGGAAAAATCGAGCAGTGGGTTCATGGTGCGGAAGACCGGAGAATGAGAGAAATCAGATGGTGCCGGTCGCCTCGTGTACAACCCGGCCGGCAACAACCGTGTAGCGCACCCTGCCCTGCAGCTCGTAGCCGGCGAACGGCGTGTTCTTGCCCTGGCTCAACAGCGCGGCGGGCTCGACGCGCCACCAGGCCTGGGGATCGAACATGCAAAGATCGGCAACGGCGCCGGGGCCGAGGCCGGGCGCTTCGAGGCCCAGGACCGCCGCCGGCCCCGAGGTCAGGCGCGCCAGCGCCGCGGGCAGCGAAAGCGACGTGGCCGCGGCCCATTTCAGGGTCAGCGGCAGCAGCAGTTCGAGTCCGGTCGCGCCCGGCTCGGCTTCGCCGAACGGCATCTGCTTGCCATCTTCGTCGACCGGGGCGTGATCGGAGCAGACGGCGTCGATCACGCCTTCGACCAGTCCGCGCGCCAACGCATCCCGATCGCGCAGCGACCGCAGCGGTGGTGACAGGCGGCAGTTGGCATCGAAGAAGCCGATGTCCATTTCCGACAAATGCACGTGATGCACGGCTACGTCGCAGGTCACCGGCAGACCTTCCGACTTGGCCACGCGCACCATGTCGACCGCCCCGGCG
This sequence comes from Betaproteobacteria bacterium, assembly GCA_025350245.1. Taxonomy (GTDB): domain Bacteria; phylum Pseudomonadota; class Gammaproteobacteria; order Burkholderiales. The sequence goes on along the minus strand of JANXYG010000068.1, from coordinate 45,764 downwards.
GTGGACAGGCGGCACAGATGCACCCGGGCACCGGTTTCGCGCACCAGCAACAGGATCGCCGCTACGGCGACGGTCTCGGCCAGGGCCGGAATACCGGGCAGCCCGAGGCGGGTGGCGACTTCGCCGTCATGCGCGACACCGCCACGCGCCAGGCCGGCGTCCTCCGGGCGCAACCACACCGCCTGGGAAAACGTGGTCGCGTACTGCAAGGCGCGCAGCAGAACGGTGAGGTTGGCAAATGGCCGATCATCCTGGGAGAACGCGACGCAACCGGCTTCGGCGAGTTCGGCCATCTCGGTCAGGCGCTCGCCCTCGAGCCCTTGCGTCAGCGCGCCCAGCGGATGCACGCGCGCCAGTTTCAGGCTGGCGGCGCGGCGGGTCAGCATCTCGACCAGACCGGGTTCATCGAGCGGCGGATCGGTATCCGGGGGGCAAACCAGACGCGTCACGCCCCCGGCCACGGCAGCCGCCAGTTCACTCTCCAGCGTGGCGCGATATTCGAAGCCGGGTTCACGCAGCCGCGCCGACAGATCGATCAGACCCGGCATCACCATGAGGCCCTGCGCATCGATCGTCCGGTCGGCAACGAAACCCGAGGGTGCCGTGCCGACGGCGGCGATACGCTCGCCAGCGACGAACAGATCGGCCTGCCGCTCGGTACCGGCACCCGGGTCGATCAGCGTGCCGCCACGGAGGTGGAGATTCATCGAAAATGTGTCATGAAAAGGCTCACGCTGTCAGCAAGCGTGGGGATTTCGAACGAAGGGCGCAGGCAAGCGGAGGAGCAGCGCCCCCTCGGGGGGAAGGCGTAGCGCAGCCTGGGGGGGACGTCATGCTCTAGTTGCCGGCGACGATGGCCATCACGGCCATGCGCACCGCGATGCCGAAGGTGACCTGCGGCAGGATCACCGACTGAGCGCCATCGGCGACGGCGGAGTCGATCTCGACGCCGCGATTCATCGGCCCCGGATGCATGACGATGGCGTCGCTCGCCGCCAGGGCCAGGCGCGCGGGTGTCAGACCGTACCACTTGAAATATTCCTGGGCCGAGGGCAGCAACGCGCCGTTCATGCGCTCGTTCTGCAACCGCAGCATCATGACCACGTCGACGTCCTTCAGCCCGGTCGCCATGTCGTGGTGGACGTGGACCCCGAGCTTCTCGACCTGGGTGGGTATCAGCGTGCGCGGCCCCACCACCCGCACCTCGGGAACGCCGAGGGTGGTGAGGGCGTGGATCTCGGACCGTGCGACGCGCGAGTGCAGCACATCGCCCACGATCGCGACCTTGAGTCTGCTGAAATCGCCCTTGAAGTGGCGGATGGTGAACATGTCGAGCAGCGCCTGTGTCGGATGGGCGTGGCGGCCATCCCCGGCGTTGATCACATGGATCTCGGGCGCGACATGACGCGCGATCAGGTGTGGCGCGCCGCTGGTGGCGTGGCGCACCACGAACAGGTCGGCGTGCATGGCGGCCAGGTTGGCCACGGTATCGAGCAGCGTCTCGCCCTTCGATTGCGACGAGGTGGCGACATTGAGGTTGACCACGTCGGCCGACAGGCGCTTGGCGGCGATCTCGAACGTGGTGCGGGTGCGGGTCGAGGATTCGAAGAACAGGTTGAACACCGACTTGCCGCGCAGCAGCGGCACTTTCTTGATCTCGCGCTCGGTGACCGAGGCGAACGAGCGGGCAGTGTCGAGGATATGCACCAGGATCGCCCGCGGGAGCCCCTCGATCGAGAGCAGGTGCCGCAGTTCGCCGCTGGCGCCGAGCTGGGGATTACCCGTCACTGTCGCTCCCGGTGAGCGACAGTGACAGGCGTCCGCCGGCACCGAGGCCGAGTACGACGCTGTCGGTGCCCGCCACCTGCATGACACCACCGACGAACGCTGCATCGATCGGCAGTTCGCGGCCGCCGCGATCGACCAGCGCCGCGAGCCGCACGCGGGCCGGACGTCCGTAGTCGAACAACACATTGAGCGCCGCGCGAATGGTACGACCGGTGTAGAGCACATCATCCACCAGCACGATGTCGCGCCCCTGCACCTCGAACGGTATCGCCGAGGGCTTGACGCCGGTCTTGAGGCCCCTGCACTCGAAGTCGTCGCGATAGAACGCCACATCGAGCACGCCCAGCGGGAGTTCGAGGCCGAGCATGCCGTGCAGCCGCTCGGCGACCCAGACGCCGCCGCTGTGGATGCCGATCAGTGCGGTGCCGCGATCGACCTCGCCGCGCATGGCTGCCGCGAGCTGTTGCAGCAGTGCTTCGGCGTCAGGCAGCGACACGCAGCGACTCGAAGAAGGATTGCAGGATTTCGCGCGCAGCCGCCTGGTCGAGCAACGGCTTCTGCCGGCGGCCGCGGATCCCCTGGGCGGCGAGATCGCGGCTGGCGGCGTCGGAGCTGAGAGTTTCGTCGGTGAAACAGACCGGGAGCCCGAAGCGACCCTCGATCTGCCGGGCGAAGCGTTCGACCGCGCCCGCCAGCTCGTGCACACCGCCGTCCGGATGAGTTGGCATGCCCACCACCATGAGCACCGGACGCCATTGCGTCACCAGTTGCCCGATGCGGGCGAAGCGCGCGGCCTGGTCGGGTTGCGCCAGCGTCTCGAGCGGGTGGGCAATGCCCAGCAGGAGTTCACCGACCGCGACTCCGGTGCGCCGGAGCCCGAAATCGAAGCCCAGGACGCTACCCTCGGCCGGCCTAGCCGGAGACGGACGTGCGGTGGTGCGCTGCATCGCGCTTTCCGCCGGCATCATGCGTGGCCGACGGCGTCCGACAGGCTCAGGAGATCGATGCCCAGCAGGTTCATCGCGGCGGAAAAACGGTCTTCGGCCGCGCAGCCGAAGATGACCTGCGGGTCGGCAGCGACGGTCAGCCAGGCGTTGCGACCGAGTTCGTCTTCCAGTTGCCCGGCGGCCCAGCCCGCATAGCCCATCGATACCAGCATCTGCGCCGGACCATCGCCTGCCGCGACTGCCTGAAGAATGTCTTTCGAGGTGGTCAGGCCGACGCCGTCTTCGATGGCCAGCGTCGACTGCCAACCGCCCACCGGCCGATGCAGGACGAAGCCACGGTCGACCTGGACCGGGCCGCCGTAGTAGACCGGCTGGTCACCCATCGGGTCGCGGGCGAGATCGAGATCGATCTGCTCGAACAACACCCGCAGGGTCATGTCGGTAGGACGGTTGACCACGACCCCGAGGGCACCCTGCCCGTTGTGCTCGCAGATGTAGGTGAGCGAACGGGCAAAGTTGGGGTCGGCCATGTTGGGCATGGCAATCAGGAAATGATGGGTGAGATTGAGCGCGTCCACCCCGCATTCTACCGCGCCCCCCGCTCGCGGCGGCTGGTCGGGCGCCGGGTCCGGCACGGGTTGCGGCGGGGCATCGAGTGATAACATCGGCCAGAAGGGTTGGCCATGTTGGCGCCCACAAACGCAGGTTTTCCCGGCAGAGAAACTCTGGCAACCGAGCAGGAAATAGCGGGTTTTCTGGCCGGCGTGGAGCGCCGGGCCTACAAGCTCGCGCTGTTCGCGGTGCGCGATCAGCATTCGGCGCTCGACATCGTCCAGGACTCGATGTTCAAGCTGGCCGACCGCTATGCCCGCAAACCGCCGGCCGAGCTTGCGCCGTTGTTTCAACGCATCCTCCAGAACACGATTCGCGATCACTACCGGCGCCAGAAGGTGCGGTCGATGTGGACCACGCTGCTGTCGTCGCTGTCACCGTCCGAGGAAGAAGATCATGATCCGCTCGAACACCTGCAGGGCGACCCGGACGGGGACAAGCAGACCGGTCCACAGGAACTGGCCGAACGCAGCCAGACCCGGCAATCCATCGAGGAAGCCTTGCAGCAGCTCCCGCCGCGTCAGCGCGAAGCCTTCGTGCTCCGTTACTGGGAGGAACTCGACGTCGCGGAAACGGCCGCCGTGATGGGCTGTTCGCAGGGCAGCGTAAAGACGCATTGCTCGCGTGCCTGCCATGCCGTGGCCGCCTATCTGCGCAGCAAAGGACTGGAACCATGAACGAGAACGAGTTCGGTGCCCGTGTCGCCCGCGCCCTCGATACCGGGCTCGAAGAGATCGAGCCGCGGGTATTGCGACAGCTGGCCAGCCTGCGGGAGGCCGCGGTTGCCAGGGTGGGTACTGCCGAGACCGTCGGCAGCCTCTCGTTTGTCGGCATCGCCGGGCTCGGCAGTCTGCTGCGCCCATCGGGTTTCCGGCGACGCATGCTGTGGCCGGCGCTCGCCCTGGTTGCCGGTGTGCTCGGCACCTGGTACTGGCAGGTGGTCACCGCACCGGCCGAAGGTGGGGAGATCGAGCTGCTGGCCGATGAACTTCCGTTGGACGCCTATATCGACAAGGGTTTCGACCAGTGGCTTCGCGCTTCCTCGCAGCACTGAGCGTCGCACTGATGCTGGCGGCAGCGCCGACTCTGGCGGCTGGACCGGCAACCGCGCCAACCTGGGCGCAGCTCGCCCCCCAGCAGAAGGAATACCTGGCGCCGCTCGCCGCGGACTGGGACAACATGGTCCCGGAGCAAAGACAGCGCTGGGTCATGTTCAGTCAGAAGTACCCGACCCTGCCCAAGGAGGCGCAGGACCGGATTCGCGTCAGGATGCAGCGCTGGGCCGCCCTTGCCCCGGACCAGCGCGCCGAAGCGCGGCGCCGCTGGAAAGAGATTCAGCAACTGCCGCTCGAGCAACGCAAGCAACTGACGCAGAAATGGCTCGAGTACGACAACCTGCCCACGGCATCGAAACAACGTCTGCGCGAAACCCCCGCGCCGAAGAAGTCGCAATGACCGCCCCGTTGACCGCCCTGCCGCCACGAGCCGGCCTGTCGCGGCGTTTCTCGGCCATGGTCTACGACGGGTTTCTGCTGACCGCGCTGCTGTTCGTCGGCTCCTGGCTGTTTCTGAAGCTGTTCGGCGACGCCACCCAGGGGCCGCTGCGGTACGTGTACCAACTATTTTTGCTGGGCCTTTGCGCGTGTTACCTCGTCTATTGCTGGTCGCACGATGGGCAGACCCTGGCGATGAAGACCTGGGGGCTGCGCGTGGTCCGCGACGACAGCTCACCGCTCACGCTCGGCAATGCCCTGCTTCGCTTCGTGTTGGCGCTGGGCAGTCTGGCACTGGCCGGTTGCGGATTTCTCTGGGCGCTGGTGGATAGCGATCGACAATTTCTCCACGATCGCCTCGGCGGCACCCGGATCGTCCGCGCACCGATATAGCAATTGCAGCGCCCAGCAGCCTTGGGCGTGGGCGTAACCTCGGCTAAGGGCAGCGCTGCCGAACGAAGGGCCAATCGGAAGCGGAGGGGCCCCGCCCACAGGGTCCCCCGAGGAACGGGGCGCCCCCTGGAGGGGGAAGGCGAAGCGCAGCCTGGGGGTGGCGAACGAAGGGAAATGCGAAGCGAAGGGGCCCCGTCCGCAGGGTCCCCCGAGGAACGGGGCGCCCCCTGGAGGGGGAAGGCGAAGCGCAGCGCAGCCTGGGGGTGGACGTCACCTCCGCTCCACGCGATACATCATCGCGAATGCCGCCAACAGGAACAGCAGGGTCGGGAACGCCGCACTGAACAGCGGCGGCCAGGCGTTGAGCAGCCCGAGGTGTCCGAACAGCCGCGAGGCCAGATGGAAGCCCAGCCCGAGCATGATGCCGGCGAAGATCTTGGCGCTGATCCCGCCGTCGCGCGCCCGGATGTAGGCGAACGGCAGCGCCAGGATCATCATCACCACCACGGCGAGCGGATAGGTGATCTTGCCGTAGAGGGCGATCTCCTGGCGTTGCGTCGCCTGACCGTTTTCCCGCAGGTGCTCAATGTAGTTGAACAAGCCGGTGAGCGACATGCGCTCCGGCACGACCATCAGCACATTGAGAATGCCGGGGTTGAGCACCGAGGTCCATTCGCGCTCGGTATCGCGCCGCACCGAGGTGCGATCGCCATCGAAATCGGTGCTCACCACGTCCTTCAGGAGCCAGTGGTTGCCGCCGCGAAAATCACCGGAGCGGGCTTCGCTGATCGACTTGAGCCGGTACTGGTCGTCGAACTCGTAGATGCGCACGCTGCTCAGGACCGCATCGGTGCTCACCTGCCCCACATTGACGAAACTGCGGTAGTCCTTCACCCACAGACCCGAGCGGAACTCCTGCGCCACGACACCGGTGTTGCGCGATTGGAGCAGCAGTTTTTGTGCGGCGGTCTCGCTGAACGGCACCACGAACTCACCGACCACGAAGCAAGTCATCGCGAAAGCGAGCCCGAGGGGCGTGATGGCGATCACCATCGACATTGCCGAGACCCCGGAGACACGCATCACGGTGTATTCGGAATTCGCCACCAGTTGCGCCAGTGCGAACAGGGTGCCGAGCAGCGCCGCAACCGGAAACAGTTCGTAGGCGTGACCGGGCATCGACAGCGTCACCTTGAGCAGCGCCAGCCACAGACTGTAGCGGCCCTTGCCCAGATCACCCAGTTCCTGGATCAGGTCGAAGAACGCGAACAGCATGAGCAGCGCGGCGAATACCAGCGCCGTGGCTGCCAGCACCTGCCGCGTGATGTAGCGCCGGAGTGTCTTCACGACTTGCGCAACCGAAACAGCGGCTTGACCGCTATGCGCCGCCACATGAGGAAGACGAGCACGCCCGCCATCAGCAGGTGCACTCCGACCCAGCCGACCAGCGGCACGACCTTGCCCTGCCCGACCCACGATTGGGAGATCGAGATCAGGTTGCTGTAAGTCATGTAGAGCAGCACCGCGAGGATCAGGTTGAGCGAACGGCCGGCGCGCGGATTGACGAAGCTCATCGGTACCGCGAGCATCGCCAGGATCAGGGCCGAGATCGGCAGGCCGCAGCGCCAGATCAGTTCGGCCTGGTTGCCCGCGGTCGGATTGTCGAACAATTCGACGCTCGGGGTCGAACCGGTCGATGGCAGATAGGCGGTGGACTCCTGGGTCTCGATGCGCACCGCGTAGCGCTCGAACTCGGTGATCTTGTACTCCGCCGAACCGGGTGTTCCTTCGTAGCGGCGACCGTGCTTCAGCACCAGGAAGCGATCACCGTTGGACATGGTCTCGGCGAAACCGCGCGAGGCCACCATGACCCCGATCTGCTCGTTCTGGCGCGAATGCACGAAGATGTTGGCCACCATCGAGAGATCACTGGTGAGTTTCTCGACGAAGAAGACGCGTTCGGTGTGCTTCGACTCCTTGAACACGCCCGGTGAGATCGCGGCGATGTCGTCGCGGCTCTCCATCTGGTGCCGGAACTCCTCGGACTTGCGCACCGCCCAGGGCGACAGTGCCAGCGACAGCAACGCGATGGAGAACACGAAGGGCAGGGCAAACAGCAGCACCGGCCCGAGCCATGCCTCAAGGCTGCGCCCGGCGGAGAACCAGACCACCATCTCGGAATCGCGGTAACTGCGGGTGAGCGCGGCGAGCACCGAGATGAACAACGTGAGCGACAGCAGCACCGGCAGATAGCGCAATGCCGCGAGCCCCAGCAGGATCAGGACGCCATCGGTCGGGATCATGCCCTGCGCCGCCCAACCGAGCATCCGGATCAGTTGCGTGGTGACCGTGATCATGAGCAGCACCACGAACACCCCGAGCCCGGTATTGGCGAACTCGCGTAACAGGGCGCGCTGGAAGATCACGGCTTTGACTTTTCGCGAACGCCGCGACGATAATTTGCAGGTTGTATGGCTAACCCTCTAGTATTTCGATGGTAACAGGAGCGACCGTGGAATTCAGCATCAGGCAGGCCCCGGCAGACCGGGTGCGCAGTGCGTGTGTGATCGTCGGCGTCTACGAAGGCGGCGCAATGAGCCCGGCGGCGAAGCTGGTCGATCTGGCCGCGTCCGGACACCTCGCCAAGCTGGTCCGCGCCGGCGACGTCAAGACTCGTGGCGGCGCGTGCACGCTCCTGCATGGTCTCGCGGGCGTGACTGCCGAACGCGTAGTCGTGGTCGGCCTGGGCAAGGACGGCGACCTCACTCTCAAGGGCTTCCGCGACGCCGTGGCGGGCGCGGTTCGCGCCGCCGCCGCGTCGGCGGCGCGGGAGGCGATGCTGTTCGCCACCGAATGGAACGTGACCGGCTGCTCCGCGCCCGAGCGGATCCGGCATGCGGTCGCGGTGGCGGCCGAGTCGCAATACCGGTTCGATCAGCTCAAGAGCAAGAAAGACGACGACGCACCCAGCCTGTCGCGCCTGATCCTCGCCAGCGCCGACAAACCCAGGGCGGCCGACGCAGCCGCGCTGGTGCAGGGCGAGTCGCTCGCGGCAGGTGTCGCCCTCGCCCGGGATCTCGGCAACCTGCCCAGCAACATCTGCACACCCTCCTATCTCGCGGAGCAGGCGGTCAAACTCGGCCGCGAGTTCCACTTCAAGACCACGATCCTCGACCGCAAAGACACCGAGAAACTCGGCATGGGTTCGTATCTGTCGGTCACCCGCGGCAGCGCCGAGCCGCCGAAATTCATCGTCATGGAGTACGCCGGCGGACCGAAGAAGCAGCAACCGGTGGTACTGGTCGGCAAGGGCATCACCTTCGACACCGGTGGCATCTCGATCAAGCCCGCCGGTGACATGGACGAGATGAAATATGACATGTCGGGCGCCGGCAGCGTGCTGGGCACGTTCCGCGCGATCGCCGGCATGAAGCTCGGCATCAACGTGGTCGGTCTGATCCCGGCGTGCGAAAACATGCCGAGCGGCACCGCTACCAAGCCCGGCGACATCGTGACGTCGATGTCGGGCCAGACCATCGAAGTCCTCAACACCGATGCCGAAGGCCGCCTGGTGCTGTGCGACGCGCTCACCTACGCCATCCGTTACCAACCGGCCGCGGTGATCGACATCGCCACCCTCACCGGCGCCTGCGTGATCGCCCTGGGGCACGTCGCGAGCGGCCTGTACGCCAACCGCGACGAACTCGCCCAGGAAGTTGCCGCCGCTGGCGCTGCCGCCTGGGACCGGGCGTGGCCCATGCCGCTGTGGGACGACTACCAGGAGCAGATCAAGAGCCCGTTTGCCGACATCGCCAACATCGGCGGCCGGCCCGCCGGCAGCGTGACCGCCGCCTGCTTCCTGTCGCGATTCGCGCGCGACTATCCCTGGGCGCACCTCGACATCGCGGGCACCGCCTGGAAATCCGGACGCGACAAAGGTTCCACCGGCCGCCCGGTGCCGCTGTTGACCACGTTCCTGATGCGGCGTGCCGCGGCAGCATGACCCAGGTCGACTTCTACACCCACGTCTCCAACAAGCTCGAAACCGCCTGCCTGCTCTGCGTCAAGGCGCTCGCTCAGAAAAAACGGGTGATGATCCTGACGCCCGACGCCGAAACCACCGCACGGGTCGATCATGCGCTGTGGACCTACAAATCCACGACCTTCATCCCGCACGTGCGGGCCCGGCACCCGCTCGCCTCGGTCACGCCGGTGATCGTCGATCATGATCTGGCCGGCGTGGAACACGACGACGTCCTGTTCAACCTGCGTTTCGACACCACCGACGGGTTCAGCCGGTTCCAGCGCCTGATCGAGATTGTCGGCACCGACGAGGACGACGTGCTGGCGGCCCGCAACCGCTACCGCTTCTACCGCGACCGCGGCTACGAACTCCGTACGCACGACTTGAGTTGACGCGAAGCGGTGCGGGGCTGCCGCTATAATCCGCAGTCGTTTTCACTCCGCGTACCGCACTCGTCATGGAACTCGCCAAGAGCTTCGAACCGGCCGGCATCGAGGCTCGCTGGTACCCGTTCTGGGAGGCCCGCGGGCTCTTCGCCGCCGGCGCCGCACCGGGCCGACCCGCGTTCTGCGTGCAGCTCCCGCCGCCGAACGTCACCGGCACGCTGCACATGGGACACGCGTTCAACCAGACCATCATGGACGCGCTCACCCGTTATCACCGGATGCGCGGCTTCAACACCGCCTGGATCCCCGGGACCGATCACGCCGGCATCGCCACCCAGATCGTGGTCGAGCGACAGCTCGAGGCGCAAGGCATCGTCAGGCATGAGCTCGGTCGCACCGCGTTCGTCGACAAGGCCTGGGAATGGAAGCGCACGTCGGGCGCGACCATCACGCGCCAGATGCGGCGGCTGGGCGACTCGTGCGACTGGGAGCGCGAGTACTTCACCATGGACGCGAAGCTGTCGGCGGTGGTCACCGACACCTTCGTGCGATTGCATCGGCAAGGCCTGATCTATCGCGGCAAGCGGCTGGTCAACTGGGATCCGGTGCTGCGCTCGGCGGTCTCCGATCTCGAGGTCGAAAGCGAGGAGGAGAACGGCAGCCTCTGGCACATCCTGTATCCGTTCGCCGATGGCCCCATCGATGGCGTGCGTGGCCTGGTAGTCGCGACGACGCGGCCCGAAACCATGCTGGGCGACGTCGCGGTCGCCGTGAATCCCGACGATGAACGCTATCGGCATCTGCTCGGTCGCCAACTGCAACTGCCGCTGAGCGACCGCATCATCCCGGTGATCGCCGACGGCTATGTCGATGCGGCGTTTGGCACCGGCTGCGTCAAGATCACGCCGGCGCACGACTTCAACGACTATGCGGTAGGCGAGCGCCACGGCCTCGCGCGCATCGAGATCTTCACGCTCGACGCAAAGATCAGCGACAACGGCGCGGCGCCCTACCGCGGCCTCGACCGCTTCGACGCCCGCAAGCGCATCGTCGACGACCTGAGCGCCGCCGGACTGCTCGAATCGGTCAAGCCGCACCGGCTGATGGTGCCGCGTTGTGGCCGCACCGGCGCGATCGTCGAGCCGATGCTCACCGACCAGTGGTTCGTCGCCATGTCGAAACCGGCGCCCGAGGGCACCCTGTTTCCGGGGCAGTCGATCGCGCAGGTGGCGCTCGATGTGGTGGCGCGGGGCGAGGTGAAGTTCGTGCCCGAGAACTGGGTCAACGTCTACAACCAGTGGCTCAACGGCATCCAGGACTGGTGCATCTCGCGCCAGTTGTGGTGGGGCCACCAGATTCCGGCCTGGTACGACGACGCCGGCAACGCCTACGTGGGGCACGACGAAGCTGAAGCAACGACGTACGCGCGCGCGCAGGGTTGCCACGGTGCCCTGCGGCGCGACGACGACGTGCTCGACACGTGGTTCTCGTCGGCGCTGGTGTGTCATTCGACGCTCGGATGGCCGACGCCTGCCGGCCAGGACCAGCAGGCCTACGACCTCTACCTGCCGTCGACCGTGCTGGTCACGGGCTTCGACATCATCTTCTTCTGGGTTGCCCGGATGATCATGATGACCACCCACTTCACCGGCAAGGTGCCGTTCCGGGACGTCTACATCCACGGCCTGATCCGCGATGCCGAAGGCAAGAAGATGTCGAAGTCGGAGGGCAACACGCTCGATCCGGTCGACCTCATCGACGGCATCGCACTCGAACCGTTGCTGGAAAAACGTACCACCGGGCTGCGCAAGCCCGGGGACGCGCCGCGCATCGCCGACAAGACGCGGCGCGAGTTTCCCGAGGGCATTCCCGCCTTCGGCGCCGACGCCCTGCGCTTCACGATGGCGGCGTATGCCACGCTCGGCCGCAACATCAACTTCGACCTCAAACGCTGCGAGGGCTATCGCAACTTCTGTAACAAGCTGTGGAACGCCACCCGTTTCGTGCTGATGAACACCGAAGGCAAGGACTGCGGCCTCGAACCGGCCACCGGGTCAGCACCGGCGCCGGTCACGCTCACGCCGGTCGATCGCTGGATCATCAGCCAGTTGCAACGCACCGAGGCCGAAGTGGCGAAAGGCTTCGCCGACTACCGCCTCGACAACGTCGCCAACGCCATCTACCGCTTCGTCTGGGATGAGTATTGCGACTGGTACCTGGAGCTCGCCAAGGTTCAGCTCCAGACCGGTGACGAGGCAACGCAACGCGGCACTCGTCGCACCCTGCTGCGGATTCTCGAAGCCGTGTTGAGGCTTGCGCATCCGGTGATCCCGTTCATCACCGAGGAGTTGTGGCAGAAGATCGCGCCGCTGGCCGGCAAAACCGGCGACACCATCTGCGTTGCGCCGTATCCGATGAGTGAACCATCGAAGATCGACGCCGAGGCCGAAGCCTTCGTCACCGCGCTCAAGGCGATGATCGATGCCACCCGCAATCTGCGGGGCGAGATGAATGTCGGTCCGGGCACGAAGATCCCGTTGTACGCCGTCGGTCACTCCGGGCAACTGCGGGCACAGTTTCCCTACCTCATGGCACTCGCGCGGCTTTCCGAAGCCACCGTCGTCGAAGCGCTGCCCGAGGCCGATGCGCCGGTCGCCGTCGTCGGCGACGTCCGGCTCATGCTGCACATCGAGATCGACGTGGCTGCAGAACTCGCGCGGCTCGACCGCGAGATCACCCGGCTGTCGGATGAAATCGTCAAGGCCGACGCCAAGCTGGGCAACGAGCGCTTCGTCGAGCGTGCCCCGCCTCAGGTGGTGGCAATGGAGCGCGAGCGGCTGAACGGGTTTCGAGCGACGCTGGAGAAGATGCAATCGCAGCGCGGCAAGCTGGCGGCGCGCAACTGACTTCCCTCTCCCCCGGGAGGAACCGAGGGTGAGGGGCGCTGAGTAATGTCGCTGATCGGGAAGCCGATGTGATCGGTCAGGTGCCTGCCGGCCGGCGCGCGCGAATCACCGCGAGCGAAATCATTCCGGCGGCCAGCATCACCCAGACCGACGGCTCCGGTATGGGCGACTCGGCGATGGCCGACGTGATGAAGGCGATGGACGTCTTGCCCTCTGAGCCGAGGGTGTAGTTGGTCTTGATAAGGCCATCCTCCAGAGAGAAATCGGCGGACCCCGGCTTGCCGCCCCAGGCGTCGATGAAGCTGATGGTGCCGGTGAACTTGACGTCGTCGTACTTGATGCCGGTGAGCGTGATGTAGTGCGCCACGTCGCCTTCGGCCAGGAACAGCTCGATGTCCTGCTTCTTCCGCAGCTCGCCGGTCAGGAAAGCGAGCGTCGGCTTGGTGTCGTCCTGCACGTAGCCGGGCTTCTTGGTGCCCGGATGCGTGCCGCCGTCGGGGTTCTCGCGCCAGCCGATGTTCATCTGGGCGTGATAGATGGTCTTGCCCGGGGCAAATTTTTCGAGGTAGTCGTACTTGCCGAGAATGAAGTCCTCGACATAGGTGCCGTCGTTGGGACCGCACGCCAGGCAGGTGCCCATGTAGGGGTTGCCGCCGAGCACGTTGGCGGCGTCTTTCAGCACCCCGTCGGGATAGCTGTAGCTGCCATCCTTGTTGACCACGGTTCCGGGAATGAGCGAGGTGCCGTAGACCTTTGGATGCCGGTTCTGGAGAAAGGCGAACGAGTTGATGGCGGACGTGGGACCGCAGTTGGTGTTCTTGCAGTCGGTGGTCTTCTGGTCGAGGTTGCCGTACAGCGCGGGGTCGAGTTGCACCTCGACCCACTTCGCGTCGACGGCGGCGCTCGCCACCAGCGCGAGCGCCACAGCGAACCAGCGGATGGCGGATGCCGGGGCCGATCCCCCGGCGGATGACGATGAATGGAACATGACAGCGGTCTCCTGGTGGAATGGCCCACACCCGTGCACGCACGGATACCAGGGACGCCGGCCATCATCGGGATGACCGGCGTCCGTAGTGAAAACCGTACGCCCGGAAAACTGCAATTTCAATAGACCTTTGATTCCATCGTCATGCGTCCGTGCCGCCGGAGATCAGCGCCCGCGAAGGGCGCCGATTACGACCGAGGGGAGGAATCATCACCTTGCCGGGGGATCCGGCACGAACCCGGCCGGGAACGGCCGTGGATCGCGCACCGGCAGGGGCGTGGCCGCGATGATGCCGCGGGCGACCAGGTTGGCACGACTGTCGTACCAGAGCGTGATCACCTCGTTCGGGGTTGCGGATTCGCGCTCGAAGCTGGTGTAGCGCACCGGCGCGCTCTCGATCCTGCCGTGGCCGGTGCCAAGGCTTTTCTCCATCGGCGCGGCGTCGGCGCGGGCCGATGGGGCCGCGGCTCCCTGGGCGTTGTCAGACGAGCGCGCGCGTCTGTCATCGCGTGCCGCACCGGAAGCCGGGCCGGACAGACGATCCTCCAGAATCGGTGCCGGCATCGGCGCCGGTTGGCGCCGGAACACAGCCACGCCGATCACACCGACATCGTCCGGGCGACCGGTGCGGGCAGCATAGGAGTCGTCGAGGCTGGTGAAGGTGAACGCCGCCACCCGCGCCATGTCCTTGCGCCAGCCGCGAATCGGCAGCAGCGAACCGGACGAGAGCACATAGCCGGTTTGCGAAACCGCGGCGGTCTCGCCACTCACCACATTGACACCGTCGACCGAGGTAACCACCAGCAGATCGGTGCCCGCCTGGTTGCGGATGCGGATTTCGTAGTTGCTCCCCGGGCGCCCGGCCACATACCAGCGGCCGTCGCTGAACCAGGTGGGCAGCGCGCGCCCGGTGGTGCGATCGACAATGCTCACGTCGGCCAGAGACCCGACGGCAAAAGCGGGTGCGGTGCCGCAGGCAACAGACAGGGGCAGGGACACGGCGACGGCGAGCGCCAGTTTGCGCAGCTTCATGGTGTGTTCCTCGATGGGTGGGAATGCACGTCATGAAACGGCGGTTGGCGGCGGATGGGGTTGGCGACGACGCAAAAATGGTGGCCGACGCTGAACAGTTTCAACCGCCTGGCCTCGAAGGTATCGCCCGCCTCATGCCCGGTCGGCCATCAGTACTGAAATCTGTATCATCGGCCGATGAAGACGACACTCGACATCAACGACCAACTGCTCGCCGACGCCAAGGCGCTTGCGGCGCAGCAACGCACGACCCTTACCCGTTTGATAGAGGAGGGGCTGATGTTGCGCTTGCGTGCCCAGGCCGCAGGCAAGGCCCGCGCAAAGCTTCGGTTGCCAGTGTTCAAGGGGCGCGGCGGCCTGATGCAAGGCATCGACCCGCTCAGCAACAAAGCGCTGCTCGATGCATTGGGCGATGACGCCTGACGTGAACGTGCTGGTTGCCGCATCCCGGGGCGACCATCCACACCACGCCGTTGCGCGCGCATGGCTGGAGCAATCGCTCGCGGCGTCCGCGGCGGGCGCGGCGTTCACACTCATGCCGATGGTACTGGCCAGCTTTCTGCGTTTGGTGACAAGCCCGAAGATCTTCAAACTGCCAACACCTGTCAATGAGGCTGTGGCTTTCGTCGACGCCCTGTTTTCGGTTTCCGGCGTGCAATTGGCGCCATTGGGTGCCGAGTGGCCTCGATTTCGGCAGCTATGCCTGGATCGGCAACTTGGCGGAAACAATGTGCCCGATGCATGGCTCGCCGCGGCCACTCTGCACTACGGTGAGCACCTGGTCAGCTTCGATCGGGACTTCACGAAGCTCGTCGGCCGCTCGCAGTTGACATTGCTCGAATCAGCATCTTCCGCAGGCTAGAATCCAGTCCCTTTTCCCACTTTCGCAACTTACTCGATATGACCATCAAGACCATCGGCGTCGTCGGCGCCGGCACCATGGGCAACGGCATCGCTCAAGCGTTCGCCGTGGCCGGCTACGCCGTCACCCTCACCGACGTGGCGCAGGCCGCGATCGACCGCGGCCTGAAGAACGTCGACGGCAGCCTCGAGCGGCTGGTGAAGAAAGAGAAGATGAGCGCCGCCGACAAGGCCGCTGCCATCGGCCGCATCGTCGCATCCACCAGCCTCGACGCGCTCGCGGGTGTCGACGTCATCATCGAGGCCGCCACCGAGCATCTGCCGCTCAAGCTGGAGATCTTCGGCAAGCTCGACGCCCTGGCGAAACCCGAGGCGATACTGGCTTCCAACACGTCGTCGATCTCGATCACCCGCCTCGCCGCCGCGACCAAGCGCGCCGACAAGGTGATCGGCATGCACTTCTTCAATCCGGTGCCGGTCATGCAACTGGTGGAACTGATCCGCGGCCTCCAGACGTCGGACCCCACCTTCGCCGCCGTCGAGGAACTGACCAAGGCGATCGGCAAGGCCCCGGTGCCGGTGCGCAACAGCCCCGGCTTCGTCGTCAACCGCCTGCTGTGCCCGATGATCAACGAGGCCGTGTTCGCTCTGGGCGAGGGGCTCGCCACCGCGCAGCAGATCGACGACGCCATGCGCATGGGCTGTAATCATCCGATCGGACCGCTGGCGCTGTGCGACCTGATCGGGGTCGATGTCGAGCTGGCCGTGATGCAGGTGCTGTTCGAAGGCTTCAAGGACCCGAAGTACCGGCCCGCGCCGCTGCTGGTGGAAATGGTCGAGGCCGGCTATCTCGGCCGCAAGACCGGACGGGGTTTCTACAACTACTGATCGAGGCGGTCAGGCGCCGAAGCGGCGCAGGCCTTCTAGGCCGATCACGTTGATGCCGCCGTATTCCACCTGCAGCGGGTCGGCTGCGTCGGCTTGCTGCACCGCAAGATCGGCCGCCACCCACCGCCGCTGGCCGGGTGTGAGTTGCGCGCTCCCGCGTGCAGACAACAGCAAGGGCTCGGCGAGGTCCATTCCGGGGTGACAAATGTCGTCCTGACGACACGGTAATCGTGTCCGAACCTGCTACCCTCGAAAACTGATTTTGCGGGCTGGCAAAAGACCAGTTCCGTCACGACAGAACCCGAGGAGCGCTGTTGACCCCAGCCGGCATTCCGCCCGCCGCCGCCGATACCTTTCCGCGCCTGCTGCTGCACCACGCGCAGGTACGCGGCGGTCGCACCGCCATCCGCGAAAAGGATCTCGGCATCTGGCTGTCGTGGTCGTGGCAGCAGGTGGCCGACGAGGTTCGGGCAACCGCCTGCGGTCTCGCCGCCCTCGGATTCAAGCGCGGCATGACGCTTGCCATTATCGGCGACAACCGGCCGCGCCTCTATTGGTCGATGATGGCGGCGCAAGCACTGGGTGGAATACCGGTGCCCTTGTATCAGGATGCCGTCGCCGGTGAGATGAAGTTCGTGCTCGAGAACGCCGGGATCGTGTTCGCCGTGGTCGAAGACCAGGAACAGGCCGACAAGCTGCTCGAAGTGCGATCGCACTGTCCGCTGTTGCAGCACATCGTGTTCGACAATGGTCGCGGCATGCGCAACTACACCGCCGCCGGTGTGCTCGCGTTCGACCAGTTGATGGCACGAGGCCGCGAGTTCGATGCGGCCCACCCCGGCTTCTTCGCGGCCGAGGTTGCTGCCGGCAAGGTCGGCGACACCTCGGTGATGCTCTATACCTCAGGCACGACTGGCAGCCCCAAGGGCGTGTGTCACACGCACGGCTCGCTGATCGCGGCGGCATCGGGCGACATCGCCTTCGACGGCTTCACGGCCGACGATGAAATCCTGTCGTATCTTCCGATGGCGTGGGTCGGCGACCATGTCTTCTCCTATACGCAGGCGCTGGTGGCGGGGTTCTGCGTCAACTGCCCGGAATCGAGCGAAACGGTCATGACCGACCTGCGCGAGATCGGCCCCACCTACTACTTCGCGCCGCCGCGGGTGTTCGAGAACCTGCTCACGCAGGTGATGATCCGCATGGAAGACGCAGCCCCATTCAAGCGCCGCGTCTTCCATCATTTCATGGCGGTCGCGAAGCGTTGCGGCGGCGCGATCATGGACGGCCGCGCCGGCAGCGTGGCGTTCGGTGACCGCGTGCAATACGCGCTCGGCAACCTGCTCGTCTACGGTCCGCTGCTCAATGTGCTCGGCATGTCGCGCATCCGCGTGGCCTATACCGGCGGCGCCGCCATCGGGCCGGACCTGTTCGAGTTCTATCGTTCGCTCGGCATCAACCTGAAACAGCTCTATGGCCAGACCGAGACCGCCGCTTACGTCTGCAAGCACCCCAACGGCCAGGTCAAGCTCGACACCGTCGGCAAGCCGCTACCCGGTGTGCAGATCCGGATCGCCGCCAACGGCGAGGTTCAGGTGCTCACCCCCAGCATGATGAAGGAGTACTACCAGCGCCCCGACGCCACTGCCGAATCGATCAGCCCCGACGGCTGGTTCCTGACCGGCGACGCCGGCTACTTCGACGCCGACGGTCACATCAAGATCATCGATCGGGCCAAGGACGTCGGCCGGCTCACCGACGGCACGCTGTTCGCGCCGGCCTACATCGAGAACAAGCTCAAGTTCTTTCCCCAGATCAAGGAAGCGGTCGCGTTCGGCCACGATCGCGACACCTGCACCGCGTTCATCAACATCGATCTGGACTCGGTCGGCAACTGGGCGGAACGTCGCGGCATCGCCTACGCCGGCTACACCGACCTCGCCCAGAAAGAGGCGGTCTACGAGGTCATCCGCGATTGCGTCGAACAGGTCAACCGCGATCTCGCGGCCGACCCCAAGCTCGGCAATTCGCAGGTGCGGCGCTTCCTGATCCTGCATAAGGAACTCGACGCCGACGACGGCGAGCTCACCCGCACCCGCAAGGTCCGCCGCGGCTTCATCGCCGAGCGCTATGCGCAACTGGTGGATGCGCTCTATTCGATCGCGTCGCATTGCGAGATCGAGGCGCAGGTGAAGTTCGAGGACGGCCGGACGGGCACCATTCGCGCAGATGTGAGAATCTGCGATGTGGCAGCTCGAACTGGCGTACCAATGGGTAGAGCAGCTTGAGTACACCCGCCCGCAACATCGGCGAGACCATGCTGTCGGTCGACAACATCTCGCTCGCGTTCGGTGGCGTGAAGGCACTCACCGACATCAGCTTCGACGTGCGCGAACACGAGATCCGCGCCATCATCGGCCCCAACGGCGCCGGCAAGAGCTCCATGCTCAACTGCATCAACGGGGTCTACTCGCCGCAGCGGGGCACCATCCGCATCGGCACCGAGACCTTCCGGCAGATGGACCCGAACAAGGCCGCGCGCATGGGCATCGCGCGCACCTTCCAGAACATCGCGCTGTTCAAGGGCATGAGCGTGCTCGACAACCTCATGACGGGCCGCAACCTCAAGATGAACTGTGGCCTGCTGGCGCAGGCGCTGTATCTCGGTCCGAACCGCCGCGAGGAGATCGAACACCGCGAGAAGGTCGAGCACATCATCGACTTCCTCCAGATCGAATCGGTGCGCAAGACCCCGGTGGCACGTCTGCCTTACGGCATCCAGAAAAGAGTCGAACTCGGCCGCGCACTCGCCGCCGAACCGCGTCTGCTGCTGTTGGACGAACCGATGGCCGGCATGAACATCGAGGAGAAACAGGACATGTGCCGGTTCATCCTCGACGTGAACGACGAGTTCGGCACCACCATCGTGCTGATCGAACACGACATGGGCGTGGTGATGGACATCTCCGACCGCGTGGTGGTGCTCGACTACGGCAAGAAGATCGGCGACGGCACGCCGGACGACGTGCGCAACAACCAGGCGGTCATCGACGCCTATCTCGGCGTGGCGCACTGATGCAGTTCTTCTTCGAGGTCCTCATCGGTGGTCTGCTGGCGGGCGTCATGTACTCGCTGGTCGCGCTCGGGTTCGTGCTCATCTACAAGGCGTCGGGCGTGTTCAACTTCGCGCAGGGCGCGATGGTGTTCTTCGCGGCGCTCACCTTTGTCGGCCTGCAAGAAAAGACCGGACTGCCGTTCTGGATAGTGCTGGCGCTCACCCTGGCGGTGATGATCCTGCTCGGCGTGCTCACCGAGCGCATCGTGCTGCGGCCGCTGGTGAACCAGCCGCAGATCACGCTCTTCATGGCGACCATCGGCCTGTCGTTCCTGCTCGAAGGACTGTCGCAGCTCATCTGGGGGTCCGACGTGCGCCGCCTCGACCTGGGCCTGCAGGACGAACCGATCCAGGTCGTGATGGACCGGTTCGGCATCCTGATCAGCAAGTTCGACCTGGCGGCGGCGGCGGTGGCGGGCGTGCTGGTGGGCGTGCTGGCGGTGTTCTTCAACAAGACGCGCATCGGGCGCGCGCTGCGGGCGGTGGCCGACGATCACCAGGCCGCGCTGGCCGTGGGCATCCCGCTACAGCAGATCTGGTCCATCGTCTGGTCGGTGGCCGGCTTCGTGGCGCTGGTGGCGGGCCTGCTGTGGGGCGCGCGCAACGGCGTGCAGTTCGCGCTCACGTTCGTCGCGCTCAAGGCGCTGCCGGTGCTGATACTGGGCGGCTTCGAATCGATCCTGGGCGCCATCGTCGGCGGCCTGATCATCGGCGCCGCCGAGAAACTCGCCGAGGTCTACCTCGGCCCGCTGGTCGGCGGCGGCATCGAGGGTTGGTTCGCCTACATGCTGGCGCTGCTGTTCCTGCTGGTGCGGCCCGAAGGCCTCTTCGGCGAAAAGCGCATCGACCGCGTATAGGACTCTCATTCATGTTCTATCGCGAAGCCGGGCAGTTCAAGACCTCGTACGCTGCCGACCAGCAGTTGTTCCCGATCCGCCAGGACCGCATCGCCATGCTGGCGCTACTGGTGCTGGCGGTCGCGGTGGTGCCCCTGATCGCCAGCAACTATGTGCTGACCGCCATCCTGCTGCCGTTCCTGGTGTTCGCGCTCGCGGCGCTCGGCCTGAATATCCTCACCGGTTATGCCGGTCAGTTGTCTCTGGGCACGGCCGCGTTCATGGCGGTGGGCGCCGTCGCCGCCTACAACTTCCAGTTGCGCATTCCGGGCATGCCGGTGCTGGGCAGCTTCGTCCTCGGCGGTCTCACGGCGGCGCTGGTCGGCATCGGCTTCGGCCTGCCGAGCCTGCGCATCAAGGGCTTCTATCTGGCGGTGGCCACCCTGGCGGCGCAGTTCTTCATTCCGTGGCTGCTGGTCAAGGTGTCGTGGTTCTCCAACAACAGCTCGTCGGGCGTGATCTCGGCGCAGCCGGTGGTGATCCTCGGCTTCGCCTTCGATTCGCCGGTGCGCAAGTACCTGCTGGTGCTCGCAATCGTCGCGCTGATGGCGCTCGCCGCCAAGAACCTGGTGCGCAGCAGCATCGGCCGCGCCTGGATGGCGGTGCGCGACATGGACGTCGCAGCCGAGGTCATCGGCATCCGCATCATGCGCACCAAGCTGATCGCGTTCGCCGTGAGCTCGTTCTATTGCGGCGTGGCCGGCGCGCTGTATGCGTCGGTCTACCTGGGCAGCGTCGAAGCCGACGGCTTCAACCTCGACCTGTCGTTCCGCATCCTGTTCATGGTGATCATCGGCGGCGTCGGCAGCATCCTGGGTTCGTTTCTCGGCGCCGCCTTCATCACGCTAATGCCAATCGCGCTCGATCGCCTGCTGCCCTGGGCGGCAGAGCTGCTGAACCTGAACCTTCCCGCCGGTGTCACCTCGATGGTGCAACTGGTGGTGTTCGGCGCGCTGATCATCCTGTTCCTGATCGTGGAGCCGCACGGGCTGGCGCGCCTGTGGCAGATCGGCAAGGAAAAGCTGAGACTATGGCCGTTCCCGTATTGATGGCGTGGCAGTCAACGCGCCGGCACAGGCAACGCGTTACCGCAGGAGGCGTCGCGACGACGACGCGAATCAACCAAGGAGGAGCAGCATGACGAAGCACTGGAAACGCAGCCTGGCGGTGGTGCTGGCTGCCATCATGGGCGCACTGGTCGCCATTCCCGCGACCGCGCAGCAGGCGGGCACGCAGTTCGTGGGCATCACCGGCTATCGCGTCGGTCCCTACGGCGCCAATGGCGCGGCACTGTTCGGCGGCTTCATCGACTATCTCAACCTGGTCAACGAGCGCGACGGCGGCGTCAACGGCATCAAGCTCACCTGGGAAGAGTGCGAGACCGAATACGTCGTCGCCAAGGGGCTCGAATGCTACGAGCGGCTCAAGACCCGCTCGCCCACCGGCCCGACCGCCATTCACCCCATGTCCACCGGCATCACCTACGGCCTGGTCGACAAGATTCCGGTCGACAAGATTCCGCTCATCACCTGGGGCTATGGCCGCACCGACGCCACCGACGGCCGGGTGTTCCCGTGGCTGTTTCCGATCCTCGCCAACTATTGGGATGGTGCCACCGCCATCGTCAAGTTCATCGGCGAAAAAGAAGGCGGCGTCGAGAAACTCAAGGGCAAGAAGATCGTGCTGCTGTACCACGACTCCGCCTACGGCAAGGAACCGCATCCGGTGCTGGAAGCCGAGGCGAAGAAGCTCGGTTTCGAACTGAAGCTGATTCCGGTGCCGCATCCGGGCAACGAGCAGCAATCGCAATGGCTGCAGATCCGTCAGTACCAGCCTAACTGGGTCATCCTGTGGGGCTGGGGCGTGATGACCGCCACCGCCTTGCAGACCGCGCAGAAAACCGGCTTCCCGCGCGACAAGATGGTGGGTAACTGGTGGGCCGGCTCGGAGATCGACACCATTGCCGCCGGCCCCGCGGCTACCGGCTACTACTCGGCGAGCCTGAACCTCGGCGGCAAGGGCTATCCGGTGGTGAAGGACATCGATGACATCGTCTACAAGAAGATGAACAAGGGCTCCAAGGCCGATCTCATCGGCACCGTATTGTGGAATCGCGGCGTGGCCGCCGCCATGCTCACCGTCGAAGCGGTGCGCACGGCGCAGGCCAAGTACGGCAAGAAGCCGATGACCGGCGAGCAGGTGCGCTGGGGCATCGAGAATCTCGACGTCAATGCCGGCCGACTCAAGGCGCTCGGCTTCAACACCATGCTGCCGCCGGTCAAGCTGTCGTGCGAAGATCATGGCGGCAGCGGCCTGGTGCGGTTTCAGCAATGGACCGGCACCGAATGGCGTGCCACCACCGACTGGATGAGCGGCGACCGGCAGATGGTGCGCAAGATGGTGGAGGAATCCGCCGCCAGGTACGCCGCCGAGAAGAACATCAAGCCCGGTTGCCTTCCCGGCTGAGACATGAGCACCACCACCGCGGCGCCCGGCGCCGGCTTCCTGCTCTCGGTGAACAACATCGAGGTCATCTACGATCACGTGATTCTCGTGCTCAAGGGTGTCTCGCTGGGTGTGCCCGAGGGCAGGATCGTGGCGCTGCTGGGCGCCAACGGCGCCGGCAAGACCACCACCCTGAAAGCGATCTCGAACCTGCTGCGCTCCGAGCGCGGTGACGTGACCAAGGGCGGCATCGAGTATCGGGGTGAACGCATCGACCGGCTCAGTCCGTCGGCGCTGGTGCGGCGCGGCGTGGTGCAGGTGATGGAAGGCCGACATTGCTTCCAGCACCTGACCATCGAAGAGAACCTGCTCACCGGGGCGTTCACGCGCAAGGCGAGCCGCGGCGAAATCCGCGACGCCCTCGAGCGGGTGTACACCTATTTTCCAGGGCTCAAGATCCGGCGCACCAGCCAGTCGGGCTACACCTCCGGCGGCGAACAGCAGATGACCGCGATCGGTCGCGCGCTGATGGCGCGGCCGAAGATGATCCTGCTCGACGAACCGTCGATGGGTCTCGCGCCGCAGGTGGTGGCGGAGATCTTCGAGATCGTGCGCGATCTCAACACCAAGGAAGGCGTGAGCTTTTTGCTGGCGGAACAGAACACGATGGTGGCGCTGCGCTACGCCGACTACGGCTACATCCTCGAGAACGGTCGCGTGGTGATGGAAGACGAGGCCGAAAAACTGCGCACCAACGAAGACGTGAAGGAGTTCTACCTCGGCCTGTCCACCGCCGGCCGCAAGAGCTTCCGCGACGCGAAACACTACCGGCGGCGCAAGCGCTGGCTGGCCTAGATGACGACGCCCCCCAGGCTCCGCTGCGCTTCGCCTTCCCCCCCACTGGGGGGGCCGGTGCCCTTCGGGGCGGCCGGGCGGGCGCCGGCGCCATTCTTGACACTCCCATGAGCCCTTACCTGGACGATCTCGAAACCCGCCCGCCTGCCGTGCGCGAACGCCACTTGTTCAATGCGCTGCCGGGGCAGATCGCCAACGCGCAAAAGAACGCGCCCTACTTCGCGAAGCTCTTGGCCGGCATCGATGCGCACACGGTATCGGATCGCGCTGCGCTCGCGCGCCTGCCGGTCACCCGCAAGTCGGACCTGATCGACTTGCAGAAGAGCGCGCCGCCGTTCGGCGGACTCGCCGCGGTGACGATCTCCCGGCTTGGCCGGGTGTTCTGCTCACCGGGGCCGATCTACGATCCGCAGGGCGACACCGGCGACTACTTCGGCTTTGCGCGTGCCCTGTTCGCCGCCGGCTTTCGCCAGGGCGAGCTGGTGCACAACACGTTCTCGTATCACTTCACGCCGGCCGGCTTCATGATGGATCTCGCGGCCCAGACCATCGGCTGCCCGGTGTTTCCGGCCGGCACCGGCCAGACCGAGATGCAGGTCCAGGCCATCGCCGCGCTGCGGCCGGTGTGCTATGTCGGCACGCCGTCGTTCCTGAAGATCATCCTGGAGAAGGCCGACGAGCTGAAGGCCGACGTGTCGAGCCTGACCAAGGCGCTGGTGAGCGGTGAGGCCTTCCTGCCGCCGACGCGCAAGTTGCTGGCCGAGCGTGGTATCGACGGCTACCAGGCCTACGGCACGGCCGACCTGGGCCTGATCGCCTATGAATCCGCAGGGCGTGAAGGCCTGATCGTCGACGAAGGCGTGATCCTCGAGATCGTCCGCCCCGGCACCGGTGATCCGGTGGCACCCGGCGAAGTCGGCGAAGTCCTGGTCACCACCCTCACCCCGGAGTATCCGCTGATCCGCTTCGCCACCGGCGACCTGTCGGCGGTGCTCGCCGGCATCAGCCCGTGCGGCCGCACCAATGTCCGCATCAAGGGCTGGATGGGCCGCGCCGACCAGACCACCAAGGTCAAGGGCATGTTCGTGCATCCGTCGCAGATCGACCAGGTGGTGAAGCGCCACCCGGAAATTCGCCGAGCGCGGCTCACCGTGACCCACGACGCCGAGCGCAATGATGTTATGGCGCTCGCGTGCGAGGTTGAAGGCCATGGCGGAGACGGGCTCCTCGCCGCGATCGCCGCATCATTGCGCGACATCTCGAAGCTGCGGGGCGATGTCATGTTGACTGCGCCGGATAGCCTGCCGAACGACGGCAAGGTGATCGAGGACTTGCGGAAGTACGATTGATGCACGTCAAGGTCGTGCGACCGACGCGGTCGCAGACTGCGACCATGGTCATTTCTGCACCAGCGGATCGCGAGGCGTCTGCGCGGACAACCCGCGGCCGTGCGTGGAAGCATTGGTCGCGACGCTCGAGGTGTTCGACCGGGCGATTGCCGTCGTGCCGGCGCGCCACAGGGCAAGCCCGTGTGGCCACTCGGGCAATGATGCGATGAACGAATTTGCGATCGTTCGCGCGCTGCATGTTCTTGCCGTGGTGACATGGATCGGTGGCGTGGCAATGGTCACCACGGTGCTGCTGCCAGCCACGAGGCGGAACGTCATCGCGGCTGATCGCGTGGCGTTCTTCGAACGTATCGAGTCGGGTTTCGCCACCCAGGCGCGGTGGACGACCGGTGTCGTCGGCCTCACCGGATTCTGGCTGACGTGGCGATCGGACCTGTGGCTGCGTTTCGCCGATGCCGGATTCTGGTGGATGCATGCGATGGTGGCCGTGTGGGCGCTGTTCACGGTGATGCTGTTCGTGCTGGAACCCTTGGTCCTGCGCAACTGGTTCGACAGGCGGGCACGCCGCGACCCCGAAGGCACATTGGCGCTGATCCAGCGACTGCATTGGGCTTTGCTCGGCGCGAGCCTCGTGACGGTGGCAGGCGCGACTGCCGGGGCTCACGGGGGATTCGGCCCGTGACCGGCGGCGCGGTTCGCCGCGCAGGCGATCTTCCCGCACATCGTCGGCATGGCGCCGACCGGGAGTCGGTCACGCCTGATCGGGTTCGGGCATGGAGCCGGTACTACCCCGATCGATGAATCGACAGGAGCAAACGATCATGAGACATGCGAGCAGGTGCGCGGCGGCATTGGCGGCCGCTCTGATCTCGTCCGGCGTGATTGCGGAAGACAAACCCGGGGCGCAAGTAGCCGCACTGCCTGGGGCGAGTCAGCCGGCCCAGCTGCCCGCGGCGGCGGACCCGGTCGCGGCGATCGCGAACGGGCGTCTGCTATTGAGTCTGCGCGCCCGCGTTGAATCGGTGGCTCAGGAAGGCAAGGCCGAGAACGCCCTGGCATTCACCAATCGCACGCTGCTCGGCTGGCAGACCGCGCCCTGGAACGGCTTCTCCGTGACCGGGCAACTGATCGACGTGGCCAATTTCAATGGCACCTTCAACGAAGGGCCGGCGGCATCGGCAAGGTATCCGACGGTGGCGGACCCGGACAACACCGATATCAACCAGATCTATCTCGACTACACCGGTCTGCCGGACACGCGCATCCGGTTCGGCAAGCAGTCGGTCAAGCTGGACAACGTGCGTTTCGTCGGCAACGTCGAGTTTCGCCAGGTGATGCAGGTGTTCAGCGGCGTGATGCTGGAGAACCGGTCGCTGCCGGGCGTCGAGTTGAACTATGCGCATTTCGATCGCATCAAGAACATCTTCGCCCAGCAACACCAGACCGACATCGACCTGGTGCGTATCGCGTGGACGTGGCAACCGGAGAACGTGTTGGTGGGCTTTGCGTACTTCCAGGACCAGCCCAATACCGGCCAGGCTACCGGCTTCGCGAACAACTCCAACCGCGTCGTGGGCATGCGCGCCAATGGTGCCTGGCCGCTTGGCGGCGTGAAGGCGCTCTACACGGCGGAACTGGCACGACAGGATTCCTACGCGGGCGGGGACCGCCGGATCGATGCGAACTACTCACGCATCGGTGGCGGCATGGGCGCCGGCAAGGGCTTCGTACGGCTGGACTATGAGCGGCTCGGCAGCAACGGCGGGGGTACGGTTTCCAGACGCCGCTCGGAACGAACCACCTGTTCCAAGGCTGGACCGATCTGTTCCTGACCACACCCGCCCAGGGCATCCGCGACGTCTACCTGTCCGCCGGTGCGACCGTGAAGGATGCGCAGCTTTATGCCGAGGTTCACGACCTGCGCTCTGATTTCGGCTCGATACACTACGGTAGCGAGGTCGACCTCGGCGCCACCTATCCCATCACGAAACAACTCACGGGAAAGCTCGAGTACGCGCGCTTCCAGGAGGCTGACCGGCTCGCGGGAACGGCCCGCAAAGCCGACACCACAAAGGTCTGGGTCACACTTGGCTATCAGTGGTGACCCTTCACGCAACCAGCGGAGCGGGCCTGCGGTCCTCGAGGAGGAGCCAGCCACGCCCGATTCGGTAGACGAGCCACAGACCGTTGGTCAGCCCGGCATCAGCGATGCCAAACATGCCACGCTCGTGCATTGGCTGGAGCAGGGGGCTCCCTACGAAGATCCGCCCCCTCTGCCATCTGACGTCGCGCAGACCGTGCTCGACGAGAACACATCGACCGTGGTGCCGGGGTTCATCGGGGTCTATCCGAACGCCTTGTACGCGGTGCCGCGAGCCAAGGTCGCCGAGGTCACGGCCGAGGTCGGCGCCCTGTCATCCGAGGCCGACTACCGGGCAGCCGCTGATCGGCCCGTTTGAACGCCGATCCACCGGTACACTTCAGCACATCCTCGAACCGGGAGAATAGCAATGACGGAATCGCAAACGAGCGGATGGTCGATTGGTGGCCGCAGCGGAAGGATCCTGCTGGCGGCGCTCGGGCTTGCCTGGCTTTCGTTGACGGATATCGCCAATGCCAACGATTTCTGCTGTCCGTGCAAGAACAAGCCACAGAGCATAGAAGCCGGCGACATGGCGAGCGCATCGGCGCAGTGCAGCCTCACTTGCAAGCGCTTCGTGTTCGCCAAGGCGGGCCGGTGCGAGGGCGACGTGCCGGCAGCAGTCGCGCCTGCCCCGGCCGCTGTACCACCGGCCGAATCGGGTGCGGGTGCGGTTTCGATGTACCAGACCGACAACTGCTCAGGCGAGGGCACCAAAGTGGCCTCGTCGACCTCAAACCTGCCCGACGGGTACCTCTCGTTTCAAGGCGAATCCGGGTCCTCGATCCAGATCTGGCGCAAGCCGGGCTTCTCCGGGGAGGCCACGCAACCGGTCGGCCCGGGCATCTGCGTGTCGCCGGGGTGGCCCATCGCCAGCATGAAGATTGTCAAGTGACGATGCCCCGGGAGCCGAACGGCATTCCCGAGGCCGCTATCGAAACGTCGGCCTGAACTGCGCCCAGGGCCGTGCGGCCTCGAATGCCTTGGCTGCCTGTAGCACGCGCAGATCCTGGAAGCGACCGGCGACGATCTGGATCCCCACCGGGAGTCCGTCGGCGGTGAACCCGCACGGACAGCTCGCCGCCGGGAGCCCGGTGAGGTTGAACGGATAGCTGAACCCTGCCCAGCGCAGCCAGTCCCACGGATGCTGCTCCCAGTGCTCCGGAATCAACCGTGTCGCGTCGAACGCCGCGACCGACAGCGATGGGGTGAGCAACAGGTCGTAGCGCTGGAAGAAGGCGTTGACCTGATCGTAGTACTGGAGCCGTTCGCCCTGCGCGCGCACGTAGTCGCCGGCGGAATACGTCATGCCGTGCCGGGTCAGCGCGACCAGGCCGGGATCGAGCCGGTCCGCCCAGTCGTCGAGAAGATGGCCGATCATCCCTGCGTACCCGCTCGCGAACAGGACGTGCTCCATCGCGATCGGGTCGCCCCAACCGGGGTTCACCACGTCGACGTTGCAGCCGAGTTGCTCGAAGGCAAGAGCGGCTGATTCGACGCGAGCCGCGACCTCGGGATCGACGCGGAGATAGCCGAGATCCGGGCTGTAGGCGACCTTGAGTCCTTTCACCCCGTCATTGAGCTGCGCCAGGAAATCGTCCGGCTCGCTTTCGAGGCTTGCGGCATCGCGGTCGTCCGGTCCGGCCATGGCCTGGAGCATGAGTGCCCCGTCCGCCACCGTCCGTGTGATCGGACCGACGTGCGAAATCGCGCCGTTGTTGGGCATGGGCCAATAGGGAATGCGGCCGTACGAGGGCTTCAACCCGAAAACCCCGCAGAACGCCGCCGGCAGGCGAATCGAGCCCGCGCCATCCGAGCCCTGATGCAGCGGCGCGATGCCTGCCGCCGCGCACACGGCGGCGCCGGCGCTCGATCCCCCTGCGTTCATGCCGTGCTTCCAGGGGTTGTGCGTGATGCCGGTCACCGGACTGTCGCCGTTGCCTTTCCAGCCCAATTCCGGAACCGTGGTCTTGCCGATCAGGATGGCGCCGGCCTCGCGCAACCGCTCGACGTGCAGGTGATCGAAGGCGGGAACGCGATCACGATGCAGGTTCGATCCGCCCATGGTTCGCACGCCTTTGGTGAACGCGAGATCCTTGATGGTGGCCGGAATGCCGTGCAACAGCCCGAGGTGGCCGCCGCGCATGACCGCGGCTTCGGCCGCGCGAGCGTCTTGCATCGCCGTCTCGAACATCGGCGTGCAGATTGCATTCAATCGCGGCTCGAGTGCTTCCGCCCGGGCAAGCGTCGCCCGCAGGACGTCGACCGGCGATACCGTCTTGTTCCGGATCATGCGAACCAGGTCGGTGGCCGGGATGAAACAGAGGTCTTCGTCGGTCATCGGCATCATGTGCAGGCGCTGTGGGTCGGAGGCATCGTCGCGCGCTCAGGCTCGGCAACCGGGTCGACGAACCGGTTTCTGGTGGCGAACACCTTGCCTATTCGCGCAACGCAAGTTCGTAGATCCTCGGATGCACCGGCAGGCCGAGCAAATCCTGGGCGAAAGCACCCGCGGCGATCTCGGCCAGGCTCGACAGTCCCGCCGTCCAGCGCCAACGCCCCAGTACCAGCAGGGTGACCCGATGACGCCGCGCCAGCGCTGCTTTCGGCCCGGTGCAATCGACATGATGAAACAGCTCGTGCGCGAGGAACACCGACCGGGCAGTCGGTGCGCCGGGGGCTTGTCGGGCGAGCACGGCATCCACTCGCGCGATCGCGGATCGATGCAGAACGATCCGCGCCGGCCGCGTGAAGTATTCCGCGAACACGACGGTGGTTCCATAGTCGGCGCCATGGTCGTCGTCGATCACCGGCACGCCGCACCGATCGGCAATCGAGTCCGGATCGCGCCCCCATCGCCTTCGCACCACCTCGGCCTGGGTACGGCCTTCCGCCAGGGCCATCATCACGAGCGCATCGCGGTCGGCCGCGGGAACACGGGCGTACTGCGGATCCTCGCGCAGCAGGCCATGCGCCAGCACGAAGGTGTCGGGTGAGATCACAGTCCGCGCGCACCCTGGATGCTGACCAGCGCAACCGCCACCCCGGGCGCCAGGCCCTCCAGCTCGCTGCGGCCGATCGCGAGCGCCTGGTCGAGTGCGGCAACGCCCGACAGGTCCACCACACGGCGCCCGACGATGATGAACATGTCGGGCGTGATCACGCTGTCGCCGTTGTAGATCGTGACTTCCTCCCAGAGACGCCGCAGTTCCGCGAGGCCGGTGCCGGCGGTGGCGGCCGCCACCACCGCATCGCTGCGCTGGATGCGGATCACGCCCTCGCGATCGACCGCACGCACCGGCGAGCGGCGCGACTTGAAGAAACGCCATTTGCGTTCCGCCACGTGACCCTGGAATACGCGCACGTGGTCGGTCGCCGCCGCGAGCGTCAGGGTCGCCGCGCCCAGACCCATGGAGATCGCCGCGATGCTGCGCGCCTCGTCCTCGCTCACCGCCTTGCGCAGGTCATGTGCCCGCATCTCCGATGCGCCGATGGCCGTGGCCCGCACCCGCTGCGTCCGGGGGTCCACCGCGATCGTGACCTCGACGTTCTCGGGCGCCGCCCCCAGCGTGACCGCGGCATCGAACGCCTCGCGCTTCAGCCGCTGCAGGTCTTCCGGGGTCGCATTGGGAATCACCCGTTCCACCGTCTCGCGCACCAGGGCCAGCGCCACCCCGATGGAGGAGATCACCTCCGCATCCTTCGAGATCTGGAAGGCCAGGCCCATGCGTTCGGCGACATAGGGAATGAGTGCCGCGGCGCCACCGCCCTCGCCCACCAGCAGGGCCTGATCGCGGTCGAGCGCGTACTCGGACAGCAGGCTCTCGACAACGGGGATGACCTTGCTCGCGGCTTGTGCCAGGACGCGCCGCGCCGCCTCCTCCACGGACACGCCGAGTCGCTCGGCCAGCGGCGCGAACGCACGGCGCGCCGATTCGGGATTGCCGTACGCGTGCATGCCGGGTTGGGCATAGCCCAGCACGTTCGCGGCGCAGGAATTGGTCAGTGCGTAGCGCCCGCCACCGGCGGTTCGGATCGCCACGTAATCGTCCGGGTCGCCCTCGCGCGGGCGAAACAGTTCGATCCGCGGCTGCACGATGTCGGCCGGCGCGGCGAAGGCGGCGTACGGAAGCCCCGCGATGTGCGCACTGCGAGGGCCGACGTCGGTGATGGCATTGGCGCTCGCGCGCACCATGCTCCCGCCCGCGATGCCGATCACGCGCACGTCGAGCGAATTGACGTAGGTGTCGTGCCCGCCCACCCGCGCGTGCTTCACGGTGGGCAGCCCGTTGCGGATCACGCCGATGTTGGTGCTGGTGCCGCCCACTTCGAAATAGATGCCGTCCGACACCCGCAGGTGCATCAGCGCGCCGGCCACGCTCGCGGCCGGGCCCGACAGCATCGTGACCACCGGCCGCCGCCGCATCTCCTGCACGTCCATCACGCCGCCATCGCCGCGCATGATCATCAACGGCGCCATGATGCCCGCCTCGCGCACCGCGGCTTCGGTCATGTCGGCGGTGCCGATCATCTTCGGCAGGATGCTCGCGTTGATCACCGCGGTGCGGGTACGGGTGGTGAGGCCGTAGAGCTTGGTGATCTCGTGGCCGCCGGTGGCCGCCAGCCCCAGCTCGGCCGCAATCCGCAGCACCAGTTCCTCGCCGCTCTGGTCGTCGACGCCGAACGCGCTGGTTGCCACGACCACCTCGACGCCTTCGTCGCGCAACGATTCGAGCGCGGCGCGCACCGTGGTCTCGTTCAGCTCGTCGGTGGTCAGGAAACGATGCGCCGGCCGCAGGTATCGCCCGGGGGCGAGCTCGATCTCCTTCACGTTGCTCTGCCCGCGCGCGAGCAGGCTCTCCAGCCGGCTCGCCATGCCGAGGATGCCGACGGATGCCACGTCGCCTTCCAGCAGGGCGTTGGTGGCCTGCGTGGTGCTGTGGGCGAGAAACACCACGTCGGCCGGGTCCACGGCGGAGCGTTCGAGCACATGGCGAAAAACCTCGATCACACCGGCAGCGACACCACGCGCGCCGGCATGCGTCGTCATCACCGAATAGCGGTCGACCACCTCGAAGGTGGCGTTGTCGACCAGCACGGCCTTGGTGAAGGTGCCACCGACGTCGATGCCGATGCGGTAGGTGCGACGCTCGCTCATGGCGTGCCGAACATCAGGTAGCACAGCGCGCACATGATCGCGACCATGAGGCAGCCGAAGGGCATCGCAGTTTTCAGGAACTGGCCGTGCGGGACCTTGGTGTAGCCGATGGTCCACAGCGTCCACGAGTTGGTGGGGTCGCAACTGCCCTGCATCACCGTCGGCGCGAGCCACAGCGCGTAGAGATAGGGCACCGGGATCTCATGCATGGACAGCAGGATCGCGAGCAAAGCGGCGCCAGTGCCGATCACCACCAGCGGCCCGCGATAAATGCTGCCGATGCCACCGAGCACGGCGAAGAACAGCGCTGCCTGTCCCGGCGTGTGCGGCAGGATGGGCGAGAAGATCGGCTTCAGCGCATCCGAGATTTGCGGCATCTGGCCCGCGGCGATGATCATGCCGCAGATGGTCCACAGCGCCGCGATGGTGGCGATGTCCGGAAAGGCGTCGTAGAAAGTCTTGTTGAAGAGATTGAGGCTGCCGTGGAAACCGCGAGCCCTCCAGGTGAGCGCCAGCGCCAGCACGATCGAGAGCAGGAACGTGGGGATGATCTGCCACTTGAAGAGCATGATCATCGCGACCGGAAACAACGGGACGATGTAGGTGTAGTAGGCCGTGCGTTTGCGAGGTGCGGCGGCCGCCACGTCCACGGCCGCGGCGTGGCGCACGCCGAGGTGCCGCAGATGGATCCAGATCATCAGCCACGCGCAGGCGACATAGACCGCGAGGCCGAGCCACCAGTAACCGAGCCACGGCGCCTCGTACCTGATCCCCGGAAAGAGCTTCTCGAAGGTACCGAACTGCACCAGGTTCACGAACGCCCCGGCGCCGACACCCATCGTGAAGACCGGTGCCGCGACCCGCGCCGGAATGCCCTGGCTCATCATGATCGGCAACGCGATCACGCCGATGGCGATGGCCGCACCCACGCCGTACATGGACGTGAACAGCAAGGCGGTCACCAGGTTGACGGTGAACGCGGTGACCATGGGCCGGTCGCCCGCGAGCTCCACCGCGGAGCGGATCACGCTTTCGGCGATGCCGGTCTGGATGAGCACCTGCGCGAACCAGGCGCCGAACACGATGATGATGACGGCGCTCGCATACTGGACGCCGCCGCCCTGCAGAATCTTGGACTGGATGTCGTTGACGCCGATGCCGGCGAGCAGTGCCCAGACGATCGCGAGCAGCAACAACATGATGATCGGGCTCTGGCCGCGCACGATCATGACGACGACGACCAGAAACGCGGCCAGCAGCCCGATGCCGGTGAGGTATTCCATGCTCTCCCCCTGCGTGCCGGGACGGCTTGCCGTCCCGATCGTTATGACTGCGTGGCGACCCCGTTGGCACACCGTCGTGCGGCGACATAGTGCTCGGCCGTCGGAAGAATAGACGACCATCTAACGACGAGCAACCGGTAGCGTGCGGGCACCGGCAGGGGGCAGCCGCGTGGTTTCCGGAGGGCGGCGTATGCCCGGTCGCTGGCCTCGCGCTTTTAGAGGGACTAGAATCGGTACCATTTCAGGTATCCATTGAGGTCTCGGCCATGAACACCATACCTGCCCAGGAAATCAAGCGACGGGGCATCTCCGCCCTGGACGATCTGCTCGAGGACGGTCCGGTCCACGTCATCAAGAACAACCGGCCGTGCTATGTGGTCTTGAGCGTGGAAGCCTACGCCAGGCTCGCAGCAAAACGCGGGCTGTGGGAGTTTGTCGATCGGCCAGCACGAGGAATCCGATCCAGGAAGGACATCGATGACGAACTGCGTGCCGAGCGCGATGCCTGGGGCGCATCGCGGTGATTCTGTTCCTCGATACCTGCATCATCATCTACTGGATCGAAGCGCCGGACCCCTTTCACGCGCGCCTCATGGCGCGGCTGGGTGCTCTGCGCAAGCAAGCCCCCGACGCAACCTTCGCCGTGGCCCGCCTGAGCTGGCTGGAGTGCATGGTCAAGCCGTTCCGAGAAAAGGATCAGCCATTGGCGGAAGAATACCGTGCGTTCTTCGACGCCGGACAGTTGACTGTGGTCGAACTGACAGCACCGGTGATCGAACGCGCTGCCGCTCTTCGTGCCGAGCTTGGACTGAGCACGCCGGATGCGCTTCAGGCTTCGTGCGCGCTCGAACTGGGCGACGGCGTGGTATTCCTCACCAACGACCGGCGTTTCCGAAAAGTGCCTGGGCTTCAGGCGGATATTCCCGCGTGACGAGGCCGCCACCAACCGATCTTTCCGCCGGGCAACCTCGAAATCTTGCCCGGCGACACCGTATCGGGCGAAGAGTCAGCCTCGAGACCCGGAACTGAGCTTCTTCAGGCTCCACCCGATCGACGCCGCCACGACCAGGGACAGCACCAGCACCGGCCCGAACGGCTGATCCTCCACCAACGCGATCTCGAACGCGACGACGTACGCGACGACGCTGACCAGCGTCGCGATCACGAGTGAATGCCGCCAGCTTCGGCCCCATTGGTACGCGATCATCGTGGGAATGAACACCAGCGCGAACGCGGCCATGACCCCGATCGAGGCGGTCGCGAGCGCGAGCCCGCCCGCCACCATCAGGTCGAACAGGAGATGGAACCGGGTTGCCGAGAGGCCGCGCGCGCGAAAGAAATCGGGGAACATGCGTTCGAGCAGCAGCTTGCCCGACAGCCAACGCATCAGCATGGCGGCGACGAGCGCGAAGGCGGCCATGCTCCAGAGGTTCGAGAGCCCGGTGAAATAAAGCTGGCCATCGAACAGCGCGTGGCCCAGGTGGTCCGCCAGAGGCGCGTTGGCGAGCATGAGGATGCTGGCCCCCCAG
This sequence comes from Betaproteobacteria bacterium, assembly GCA_025350245.1. Lineage (GTDB taxonomy): Bacteria > Pseudomonadota > Gammaproteobacteria > Burkholderiales. The sequence continues at coordinate 10,676 of JANXYG010000068.1, read as the reverse complement.
CCGGCGACCATGAGGATCGCGTAACCGTTGTTGCCGCTACGAACCAGCCATGCCTTGGCCGCGGCCGCGATACCGGAGACGCCAAGTCCGCCGATCAGCACCGGCAGCCCCAGGATCGCCGCGCCGAGCGACCCGGCCGCCGCAAGCTGCGCAAACGCAAGCGCCGCCAGCCATTCTTCGCGCAGACGCAGATACATGCCCAGTATCGGCAGCACGGCCGCCACCAGCAGACCGGTCGAGAAGGGTATGAAGAACATCGGGTCGAACATCGCCGTCCAGTTCATCGTCGGTAGACCTCCACGATGCGGGCGTCCAGCGCCTCGACAAAACGGCGGTCATGGCTGACGAGCAACACGCCGCGGCTGTCACGCGCCCGGGCGATGACTTGCTGCAGCAAGGCGACGCCTGCGGCGTCGACATTGTTGGTGGGTTCATCGAGCATCACCACATCCACCGGCGCGGTGAGGCATGCCCACACCTGCAGCAGTTGCAACTGGCCGCCCGACAGTTCGGAGAGCCTGCGCGCGAGCAGTGGTTGCAGCGACGCTGGCAACGCGGCGGCATCGCTGCTCGTGAGAGCAAGCAGCTCGCGCCCCGACAGCGGAATGTCCCGCAGCGACAAGGGATTCTGATGCTGGTGCGAGACCCGCAGCCCCGGCCGTTTGCGCACTTCCCCCGCGAAGACGCGTGCGCCGCCACCGATCGCATTCATCGCCGTGGTCTTGCCGGAACCGTTCGGCCCCCACAGCGCCACGATCTCGCCCGCGTCAAGGGCGAACGACAGCGGGCCGACCACTGCACGGTCATAGCCCGCTTCGAGGTGGTCGAGTTCGATGCAGTGGGAAGACAAGGTCATGTCAGTGCCCGCCGGGCCGATCCCAAGCGCACTGGCCCCCCATTGGGGGGAAGGCGCAGCACAGCGTAGCCTGGGGGGGTCGTCATTTCAGTGCGGACAGCATGCGGTGGATGCAATCGTCGAACAGCGTGAACAGGTTGGTCGCGCCCTCCGAGCCACCGACGGTCGCGGGCAGCATGAGCGCGGGGACGCTGAGGTGCTGCGCGAGCCATTCTGAAGCGTCGGGTGACTGGTAGGACGCGCGGATGATCAACCTCACCGGATCGGACTTCTGATTCTCGACCAACTCTCGCAAGTGGGCGGACGTCGGTTCGACACCGGGTTTGGGTTCCAGCGAATTCACCTGGCGCAGGCCGAGGAACTCGAACAGGTAGGAAAAATTCTTGTGATGCTGGATCACCGCGACGCCCTGGAGCGGCGCGCCCTCCCGCGCCCAGCGTTGGGTTGCGGCGTCCCAGCGCCGGGTGAAATCGGCGAGGCGGGTCTGGTATTCCACCTCGCCCGCGGGATCGATGCGGATCAGGCGCCTGGCCAATTCTCCTGCCGCGAGGCGGATCTGCTTCGGCCCGAACTGGATGTGCGGATTGCCCATCGGATGCACGTCGCCGAGCGCGCGATCGACCGACGCCGGCACCTCGATCCGGGGCACGATGCTCGCGACTTCGAGAAACCCGGGTTTGCCCGCCTGGATGCGCTCGTTGCCAGCCTGGTTGCGCACCATGGGCATCCATCCCACTTCCAGATCGGCACCGGTGCACACAACGAGGTCGGCGGTCCGCGCGTGCGCGATGAGGCTCGGACGCGCCTGGATGCGGTGGACGTCCTGCAACGCCGTGGTCGCCACGAAGATCGATGCGCGCGGTCCGGCGAGTTCGGTCACGAGCGAGCCCCATTCGGGACTGCAGGTGAACACGTCGAGTGCCGCATGTGCCAGGGTCGTGACGAAGACCAGCAAGGTCGCCATCAGGACGTCGATCGGAGTCTTCATGTCGGTGATCCTTATCCTTGTCGGTGCCCGCACGCGTTTCAGAACTGATGCGCGCCGTGCGCGCCCAGGCTAAAGATGTATTGCAGGAAGAGCTGGTTGTCGCCGATGGTCTCGCCGGTGGCGATGTTCTGCCGGGTCAGGTCGCGGCTGTATTGCAGCCGGATGCGGCTGAACTCGCTCGGATTCCAGTCGACCATCAGGCTGTAGCGCTTGGGGTTGAAAGCCGGCGGCGCCAGCCTGGCGGCGTTCGCGTTGAGCGCAACGGTGCCATGGCTCAATTGGTCGTAGCGTCCGCCCACCCGCCAGTAGGGCATGAACTGGTAGATCGCCTGCGCGTACCAGCCCGACTGTCTTGCCGCCAACGCGTCGGTCGCGGCGAGACCCGCGGTGTCGAAGGTGAAATCACCGTCGTACTGGCGCTGATACCACTCGGCAGCGAACTTGAAATTGCGGTACGTCGGATTGCCGTCGGGCGCCCACTTGTAGACCATGTCGACGCCGTTGATACGCTGGCGTCCGGAGAACCGGTTGTTCACCCCGGACAGGTCATCGTAGTCGAGGAAGGCGACACCGTTCTGCCCGGAACGTTGCTGTAGATGGGATGCCCCGACCTGGTAGCTGCTCGAGGGGCCGATGTCGCCACCGAGTTTCACGAAGAACGCACGCGACTCGGGGCCGTTCTGGTTGCGCACCACACCACCGGCGCCCGGGAACTCCCGGCCGCGGCCGACCTCGGCGCCGAACTGCAGCAGCACCGGCAGCGGCGCGACCCAGCGCACCTGCACACCGTCATCACCGTAGTTGGCGCCGAGAAAGGCGCGCTGCACGAGCGATGCGTCGACGAAGTCCCACGCGTGTGCGTGCACCGCATTGAGATAGCCCAGGCCGGAGAAGAAGCGACCGGCCTTGATCGTGAAACCCTGGCCGAGCGCTGTCGTCTCGGCGTAGGCCTCCTCGACCGAGACGGCGTTGTCGGGTGTGAGCGCAACCAGCAACGAGCCACGGAAGTAGGGATCGATGCTCGAGCTCAGGAACAACTCCGACTCGCCGATCGATGCCCCGCGACCCGGACTCACCTCGCCGCCGGACGGTGCGAAGCCGGTGATTCGCGTGGTGGGATCGTTGCCGAAGCGACCCCACGTCCCGTTCAGGATGAGCGAGATCGCCGGGTTGAAGGCGCTCTGCGAAGCCGTCGGCGCTGCCGCCTGCGGCGCGGGCGTATCGGTCCGGGACGCGGCCGTTTCCGCCTTCGCGGCCGATGCCTCTGCCTGGGCGGCCGACACCTGCGCTTTCGCGGCGCTGGCTTCGGCGTCCTTCAGCTTGTCTTCGAGAGCCTTGATGCGAGCCTCGTAGCTGCCGCGAAGGTCTTCGATATCCCTGCGGATCTGGTCCAGCTCCGCGTTCTGCGCCATTGCGGGGCCGACCCATGCGAGGGCAACGGCTGCGGCGATGAGCGTGTGGCGCATCGATGTGTCTCCTGTGAAAACGAACGGGTGCGCGGCGGGCGGACCGCCATCGCACGGCGATACGGTTCTCAGGAGGCCGGGGGCGGACCGCGAGGGGAGAACGACTGCGTCCGGACCGGCGTCCAGTCGTCGGCGTGCGGATCGGCTGGCGCCGTGAACCCCGGGGACGACTGGGCGTGGACGACGACGGCGCCGGGCGCACCCTGCACCTGCGCAAAGGCCACGCAGTCGTCGCAACCCTGCATCGGCAAGCCCTTGCCGTGCTGGTGCGTGGGCGCGTGCCCACCGCCGTGCGCCACCGCGTGCGCGAATCCCACCTGCTGCGCGAACAGCAGCGCGGCAGCCAACAGGACGCCGGTGATCAGCTTGTGCATGGTGGTCTCACGCAGTCAGCGTTGCATACTTGTGATCTCCCGCGCAAGTCGCAGGCGCTGTCGCCAGCGGGAACCGGTTAGCGACGGGATAGCGCGCGAATCGCTTGTCCCGAACCCGACGGCATGGTCGCTCGCTCCAGCACCAGCTTGTCGCCGGCAAAAACCGAGAACGGTCTGCGCGTGCGCCAGGTGGTCGCAAGGCTCAATGCCTTGCTGTTGTCGTGCACGTCATTGGCGGCGAAGAACCCCAGCAGCACCAGATCGGGTGAAAATCGAAGGACGTCCCGATAGCCTAGCCCCCGACCAACTCGCTTTCGGGCTGTTTCTCCGAGGCTGCAAGTTGATGCGCTGTGCCTCGCTGCACAGCGTCCGTGAAAGCGAGCGGCAGATGCTGTTCGAGAATCTCGACCGCCTGTGGGGCAAAGGCTTGCTGCTGCCCGATAGAGCCCCCCCTGCCGCTGGCTGGTGGCGGTCTTGAATCAGCGCGCCATCCCGTTTTGCACGCGGGCCGAAAAGCCGGGCACCGCCGGTTTCACTGGTGTGCGCGAATTCCTGCGCAGTGGTCTCTTTATCACCAGCGCTGGCGCATCCCCCCGCAACCACGACGACCTGCCAGCCCGCGACGTGCGCCTCACGGCGATGGCGATGGAAGCGCGGCGTCCTGCCCCGAAGCGACCCGCCGCTTCCGCTATCCTTCCCGTCTCGAATTTCCTCGCGTTACGCCAACGACCATGTCCCTCCCCATCTCCAGCTACCCCGTGCCCGAGCTTGCCGATGTGCCCGACGACATCCGCGCCGTGATGCTCGGGGTGCAGGAGAAGACCGGTTTCATTCCCAACGTGTTCCTGGCGCTGGCGCATCGGCCCGACGAGTTCCGCGCCTTCTTCGCCTACAACGACGCGGTGATGATGCGCGACTCGGCGCTCACCAAGGCCGAGCGCGAGATGATCGTGGTCGCCACGAGCGGCGTGAATCACTGCCAGTACTGCGTGGTGTCGCACGGCGCGATCCTGCGTATCTATGCGAAGAATCCGCTGGTCGCGGATCAGGTGGCCGTGGATCACCGCAAGGCCGACATCACCCCGCGGCAGAAGGCGATGCTCGATTTCGCGGTGAAGCTCGCCCGCACACCCGAGACCGTGACCCGCGCCGATCACGAAGCGCTCGCCGCGCACGGCTTCTCGGCGGAGGACATCTGGGACATCGGCGGCATCACCGCCTTCTTCGCGCTGTCGAACCGCATGGCCCACCTGATCGAGATGCGGGCCAATGACGAGTTCTACCTGATGGGTCGGGTACCGCGACCGCCCAAGTAGCGGTTGAGCGGCCGATCGCCTGCTCGCGGCATGTTCGCGCGGCGCAAGCCCGCTACCCAGCACGATCTGCCGCATCCGCTCACGCCCGGCCATCGGGTCAAAACCACCTGCGCCCGACTTTGGGCTATCTTCCGCAGGCGACGGTGTCACGCGGCGCGCTATCCGTAATCAACGTCAGACCGTTGGCGGCGCCCCGCGGTGCGTCGCAGCATCGCCCTTCGAAGGGTGTGACGTAAAATAAGCAGGCTCGTCTTCGCAAGGTGCGATGACGATGCACCGGGCTCTCCCGGAACGATACTTCTCGAGGTGTGACCGATGGCTGCGCTCCCCGACAGCGACCCCCAGGAAACCAACGAATGGCTCGATGCGCTCGACGGCGTGTTGCGCACCGAGGGCCCCGAGCGGGCCCATTTCATTCTGGAACAATTGATCGACAAGGCGCGCCGCGCCGGCGCCTACCTGCCCTATAGCGCCAACACGGCGTACATCAACACCATCCCCACCGGCCAGGAGATCCCCTCGCCCGGTGACGCCGAGATCGAGCACCGCATCCGCTCGTACGTGCGCTGGAACGCCGCCGCCATGGTGCTGCGTGCCAACAAGAACACCAATGTCGGCGGCCACATCGCCAGCTTCGCGTCGGCAGCCACGCTGTATGACGTCGGCTTCAACCACTTCTGGCATGCGCCCTCCGACCTGCACGGCGGCGACCTGATTTTCTCGCAGGGCCACTCGGCCCCCGGCGTCTACGCGCGGGCCTTCATGCTTGGTCGCCTCACCGAAACGCAACTCGACAACTACCGCCAGGAAGTCGATGGCGAAGGGCTGTCGTCTTATCCGCATCCGTGGCTGATGCCGGATTTCTGGCAGTTCCCGACCGTGTCGATGGGCCTCGGACCGCTGATGGCGATCTACCAGGCGCGCTTCATGAAGTATCTCCAGGACCGCGGCATCGCCAACACCGAGGGCCGCAAGGTATGGTGCTTCATCGGCGACGGCGAGATCGACGAACCCGAATCGATGGGCGCCATCGGTGTCGCGGCGCGCGAGCGGCTCGACAATCTCATCTTCGTGGTCAATTGCAACCTGCAACGCCTCGACGGCCCGGTTCGCGGCAACGGCAAGATCATCCAGGAACTCGAGGCCGATTTCCGTGGCGCCGGCTGGAACGTCATCAAGGTGATCTGGGGCTCCTACTGGGATGCGCTGCTGGCGCGCGACACCAAGGGGCTGTTGCAGAAGCGCATGGAAGAGTGCGTGGACGGTGAATACCAGACCATCAAGTCGAAAGACGGCGCCTATGTGCGCAAGCATTTCTTCGGCAAGTATCCCGAGCTGCTGCAGATGGTGTCGAACATGACCGACGACGACATCTGGCGCCTGAACCGCGGCGGCCACGACCCGCACAAGCTCTATGCGGCCTACGCGTCGGCGGTGGCGCATACCGGCCAGCCGACGGTGATTCTCGCCAAGACCATCAAGGGCTACGGCATGGGCGAAGCGGGCGAAGCCCAGAACATCACCCATCAGCAGAAGAAGATGGGCACGACTTCGCTAAAGAGCTTCCGCGATCGCTTCGACATCCCGATCAGCGACGACCAGCTCGACGAGATTCCGTATCTCAAGCTCGACGAAGGCTCGCCCGAGCTCACCTACATGCGCGAACGCCGGGCCGCGCTCGGTGGCTATCTGCCCACCCGGCGGCGCACCGCCGACCGGCTCGAAGCGCCGCCGCTGTCGGCGTTCGACTCGCTCCTGAAAAGCTCCGAAGAGCGCGAGATTTCCACCACCATGGCGTTCGTGCGCATCCTCGGCACGCTGGTGCGCGACAAGACGCTCGGGCCGCGGGTGGTACCGATCGTCCCGGACGAATCGCGCACGTTCGGCATGGAAGGCATGTTCCGGCAGCTCGGCATCTGGTCGTCGGTGGGCCAGCTCTACACCCCGCAAGACGCCGACCAGCTCATGTTCTACAAGGAAGACAAGCACGGCCAGATCCTGCAGGAGGGTATCAACGAGCCCGGCGCCATGTCGTCCTGGATCGCGGCGGCCACGTCGTACTCGACCCACGGCGTGCAGATGATCCCGTTCTACATCTACTACTCGATGTTCGGCTTCCAGCGCGTCGGCGACCTGGCCTGGGCCGCGGGTGACCAGCGCGCGCGCGGGTTCCTGCTCGGCGGCACCGCAGGCCGCACCACGCTGAACGGCGAAGGGCTGCAGCATGAAGACGGCCACAGCCACCTGCTGTCATCGGCGATCCCGAACTGCATTTCGTGGGATCCGACCTTTGCCTACGAAGTGGCGGTGATCATCCAGGACGGCCTGCGCCGCATGTATCAGGAGCAGGAGGACGTCTTCTACTACCTGACGGTGATGAACGAGAACTACACCCACCCGGCGATGCCGGCGGGAGCCGAAGCCGGCATCCTCAAGGGGATGTACCTGTTCTCCGAGGGTGCCGCCGGCAAGAACAAGCCGCGGGTGCAGTTGATGGGCAGTGGCGTGATCCTGCGCGAAGTGATCGCCGCGGCCGAACTGCTGCAGGCGGATTTCGGCGTTGCCGCCGACGTCTGGAGCTGCACCAGCTTCACCGAGCTGCGGCGCGACGGCATGGCGGTGCAACGCTGGAACCTGCTGCACCCCGAAGACAAGCCGCGCGAGGCGTTCGTCGAGCAGTGCCTGAAGAGTCATGCCGGTCCGGTGGTCGCGGCCACCGACTACATGCGCATCTTCGCCGACCAGATCCGGCCCTATGTGAACCGGCGCTTCCTGGTGCTCGGCACCGATGGCTATGGCCGCTCCGACACGCGCGAGAAGCTGCGCCGTTTCTTCGAGGTCAATCGTTTCTACGTCGCGGTAGCAGCGCTGAAGGCTCTGGCCGAGGAAGGTGTGATGCCGGCAGCCACTGTGACCCAGGCCATCCGCAAGTACGGGATCGATACCGAGAAGCCCGGCCCCTGGACCGTCTGATCGCGGTCGACTACAACGACAACAACCACTGGAGCAGTACGCATGGGAGCCATCAAGGAAGTCCTCGTCCCCGACATCGGTGACTACAAGGACGTGCCCGTCATCGAGGTGCTGGTCAAGGTCGGCGATGGCGTCAAGGCGGAAGACTCGCTGGTCACGCTGGAAAGCGACAAGGCCACGATGGAAGTGCCCGCGCCGTTCGGCGGCGTGGTGAAAGATATCCGGATCAAGGTCGGCGACAAGCTATCGCAAGGGTCGTTGATTCTCACCATCGAGGTGGCCGATGCCGCTGCGGCAGCCGTATCCGCGCCGGCCGCAGCGCCGACCCCGCCCGCCCCCGTGCCCGCCGCGGCACCGGCACCGGCGGTTGCAACGCCCACGGCCGTGGTGCCGGCAGCGCCCGACGCACCACCATCGTCATCCGCCGCGATCGACGAGATCTCGTTTGCCAAGGCACACGCCAGCCCGGCCATCCGCCGCTTCGCGCGCGAGCTCGGCGTAGATCTTGGCCGGATCAAGGGCTCGGGCCCCAAGGGCCGCATCATCAAGGAAGACGTCCATGCCTTCGTCAAGCAGGCCGTTGCGGGCGGTACGGGGTCGGCAGTTGCCGCGGGCAGTGGCGGCGGGCTCGGCTTCAACCTGCCCGCGTGGCCCACGATCGACTTCAGCAAGTTCGGGCCGGTGGCAAGCCGCCCCCTGTCGCGCATCCAGAAGATTTCCGGGCCGGCGCTGCATCGCAACTGGGTCACCATCCCGCACATCACCCAGCAGGATGAGGCCGACGTCACCGACATGGAGGCGTTTCGCAAGACGGTGTCGGACGAGCACGCCAAACAGGGCATCAAGATCACGCCGCTCGTGTTCCTGATGAAGGCGGCGGTGGCGGCATTGAAGAAGTTCCCCGAGTTCAACTCGTCGCTCGCCCCCGGTGGCGACGCGCTGATCCTCAAGCAGTATTACCACATCGGTGTCGCCGTCGACACGCCCGAAGGCCTGGTGGTGCCGGTGATCCGCAATGTCGACCAGAAGGGCATGCTGCAGCTCGCGCAGGATCTCGGCGAGATCAGCCAGAAGGCGCGCGACAAGAAGATGGGGCCGGGCGACATGCAGGGCGGCACCTTCTCCATCTCCAGCTTGGGCGGCATCGGCGGCACGCATTTCACGCCGATCATCAACGCGCCCGAAGTTGCCATCCTCGGGGTGTCGCGTTCGGTCATGCGAGCGGTGTGGAAGGACGGCCAGTTCGTGCCGCGCCTGATGATGCCGCTCTCACTCTCCTACGATCACCGCGTGATCGACGGCGCCAAGGGCGCCCGCTTCATCACCTATCTCAACGGCGTGCTGTCCGATATTCGGCGGGTGCTCCTGTAGTGACGGCCGGGGGTGCCGTCGGGATTCTCGGCGGCACATTCGATCCGATCCATCTGGCGCATCTGCGCCTGGCGCAGGAAGCTGCCGATACGCTTGGCCTGGTGGAAGTGCGGCTGGTACCCAGCGCCACGCCGCCGCACCGCCAGACCCCGATGGCCAGCGCGGAGCACCGGCTAGCCATGGTGCGCCTGGCCATCGCCGACAACCGTCGGCTGGTGGCGGACGACCGCGAACTGCGGCGGGACGCCCCCAGCTACACCGTCGACACCCTGGAGAGCCTGCGCGCCGAGTTCGGACCCCGGCGTCCGCTTTGCCTGGTCATGGGCGCCGATGCATTCGTACTGCTGGAGACGTGGTCGCGCTGGAAGACGCTGTTCGAGTTGGCCCATGTCGCCGTGGCCCACCGCCCCGGATACCCACCGGCGCGATGGGCCGATCACATGGGGCAGACGCTGGCCGCGGAGCTTGAGCGGCGTCACACGGACGATCCGGCCCGGATCGCCGGCGCGCCCGGCGGCGGCGTGTTTCCGCTGGCGATCACCCAGATGGACATCTCCGGCCGGCAGATAAGGGCACTCCTGGCGGGGCCGGCGAGTGCGCGCTACTTGCTTCCCCGCATCGTTCTCGATTACATTGAAATTCAACAGTTGTACCGGGAAACGAATGCAAGCTGACGAGTTGTGCCGCATCGCGGTATCCGCGCTCGAAGACATCAAGGCGCGCGACATCGTGGTGCTCGACGTGCGCACCATGACGTCGCTGTTCGATTACGTCATCGTGGCCAGCGCGGATTCGGTGCGCCAGACCAAATCTCTCGCCCGCCATGTGCTCGAAAAAGCCAAGGCGTCCGACATCATCCCGATCGGCACCGAAGGCGAAGGCACCGGCGAATGGGTGCTGGTCGACCTCGGCGACATCGTCGTCCACGTGATGCAGCCTGCGGTGCGCGACTACTACAATCTTGAAGAGTTGTGGGGCGGAAAACGTCCGGTGCATGTGCGGCCGCCGTTCGCGACCACGACAGCGACGCCGCTGGAGGCGGGCGCCTGATTCGCCAGCGGCGGGCCCGGTCCGGCCGCCCGGCGCCAGCCATCGCAGCGCCGCCATGCGGTTCGTCATCGTGGCGGTCGGTCACCGCCAGCCACCCTGGGTCGAGACCGCGGTCAGCGACTACATCGGGCGCCTGCCGCGCGACGCCGCCGTGAGCCTGATCGAACTGCGGCCCGACCCGCGCCCCGACAATGCCGGTGAACAGGCGATAGCCAAACTGCTGGAACGGGAAGCCCTCCGGATCACCACGGCCCTACCGCGCGGTGCCGCGATGGTGGCCTT
>JANXYG010000065.1 GCA_025350245.1 Betaproteobacteria bacterium | reverse complement strand
CACGCAAGCGCCTGTTCGCCGGCCTTGCCTTGGCAATCGTGCTTGCCTTGACCACCACGTTGATCGTATTCAGGCCCGACGTGGTGGCCAAGGCAAGCACGATTGCCAAGGCAAGGCCGGCGAACAGGCGCTTGCGTGGGTACCAGGCGAGGCCGAGCACCACTACTACCGCTATGCCGACGCCGAGCGCCGCGCGACTCTGCATCTTGACCAGGAAAAACATGAAGTAGAGCAGGGCGATGATGCCGCCCGCCCGCATCGGCACACTGAGCCGGTCCCAGGCCGCAAAAACAACGCTCGCCGTGGCACCGAGCACCATCGCCGTGTAGATGGCGCTGTGATTCACATGCCCCACCGAGTGCAATTCCACGAAGTACCGCTTCGAGTCGAGGGTCCAGGCCCAGTAGCCCCATGCAAGTCCGACCGCGGTACCGAGCGCGAGCGACAGCACCACCGCGAACCCGGTCCACACGGTTTCGCGGGAGCGCCGCAGGCACCAGAGAATCGATCCGTACCGCACGATATCGAGCGCGCCGTGCCATTCCTGCGCGTGGATTCCGGAACCGGCCGCCACCGCAAAGCCGGAGGCGATCCATAGCACGATCAGGGTGTCCCAGCGATCCCATGGACCGCCGTAGTCACCGGTCCGGGTTCGGTTCACCAACCAGGTGACCAGGTAAGCCGCGACCAGCAAGTTCTTGGGAGCCTCCCAAAGCGGCATGACAAAGGCAAGGACAACGAGCAACGCGGCTTCCACGCGGGCTCTGGTGCTTGACGGGGGGAGCATCGCAAAACCCTGGACAATTAACGACGTAGTATATCCCTGAATCCGTGACCTCACCTCTGTAGGGTTGCACCCTGAGGGTGAAGAAATGCGGTGGCGATTTGCGCGTGATTCGCCGACAATTTCGGCATGCGCCCGATCCTTGTCAAGCAACTGGACTATGAACTGACGCCCACGGCCGGCCTGGCCTTGGTGGGTCACTACCTGAACACGTTGTCCCCGGTGCTCACGCGCATCGATGCCGCGCTGCCGGTGCGAGGCGGGGTGGCCAACAGCGACATCGTTCGCAGTTATGTCGGTCTGCTCGTGCAAGGCAAGAGCGACTTCGACGCGATCGAGAATCTGCGCGGGGACCGGTTCTTCCGCCAAGCCCTGGGGATGGCCCAGACCCCGTCGAGCCCGACCTTGCGTCAGCGCATGAATGCCCAGGCTGCGGGGTTGAGCGAACACAGCGCGCCGATGATCGAGCAGTTGCTCGCGCGCCATGCCCCGGACTACGGCGTGCTGCCGTGTGGCTGGTTGCCTGTGGACATCGACACCTTCGCCATGGACAACAGCGGCAGCGCCAAGGAAGGGGTGGGTCGCACCTACGTCGGGGTCGATGGGTATTGCCCGATCGCCACCTACCTGGGCAGCTACGGGTTCTGCCTGGAGCTGTCGTTGCGCCCGGGCACCCAGCACTCGGCCAAGCACACCGAGGACAACCTGCGAGTCGTGATCCCGATGGCGCAGCGCCTGAGTGCCACCGGGGCGCACGCGCCGCTGCTGGTGCGGCTGGACTCGGGCTTCGACTCCGCCCTGCTCATGGGCTGCCTGGAATCGATGAACCCGCGCGTGGAGGACCCGCCCGTGGAGGACCCGCCGGTGAAGCACCAGCCCGCGCTGCCGCAGGTGGACTGGATCATCAAGTGGAACCCGCGCCAGACCGACAAAGCGGAAATGGCCGCACAACTGGACGCTGCCATCGACAGCGCCGATGCCGTGACCTGGGCGCAGCCGCGCCCGGGCAAGCGCGTGGCCCTGTGGGAGACCCAAGTCAGCATCGAAGGCGTGAAGCGCCCGGTGCGCCGGGTACTGCGCTTGACCGAGCGCACCATCGGCGCCAATGGCCAGCACCTGATCCTGCCCGAGTACGAACTGGACGGCTGGACCACCACCTTGGCCCAGAAGCCGTTCGACCGCGAGCAGATCATCGCCCTGTACGCCGATCACGGCACCCACGAGCAGTTCCATGCCGAGTTCAAGACCGACCTGGACCTGACACGCCTGCCGTCTGGCAAGTTCGACACCAACACCCTGGTGTGCCACCTGGCCGCGGTGGCGATGAACATCCTGCGCCTGATGGGGCAAAGCGGCCTGCTCGGGCCAGATGCCCCGGTACGCCACCGCGCCAAGCGCCGGCGTATCAAGACCGTGATGCAGGAACTGATCTACCGCGCCGGGCGCCTGATCGAGCACGGCCGGCAGTTGATCCTGGGCCTGGGCGCGAATGACCGCTCGGCTGCGGTGTTCCTGCGGATGAACACCGAACTCGGTAGCGGCATCGGCGTGACGTAGCGCCACCAGAGCACACTACCTGACCTCACGGATCCCGAAAAACGCGCATCGCGCGCGTCGCGGCGTGGGCCGGTGCGGCTGAAATCGTCGTCGCGCAGGAAAATCGGCGACAATCCTAAGAGAAATAGCTGCGGCGACGACACCGCGCGACGTTCGGCGATCGTCGTCGTGGGAAACGGCACCGATTTCGGTCAAAGTCGGCGTCACAAGCACACCGACTTTATTGGGGTCACGGATTCAGGA
>JANXYG010000006.1 GCA_025350245.1 Betaproteobacteria bacterium | reverse complement strand
GTTTTGTATCGCTTCGCCGATACTGCCGATGTCGGTGGTGACCACCGGCAGCGCGGTCAGCATGGCCTGCACGATAGCCTGCGGGACGCCTTCGTTGGCGTAGGACGGCAAGGCGAACACGTCGAAGCAGCGTAGCCACGGCGCCACGTCGTTCTGGTTGCCGGCGAGCACGACCCGGTCGGCAAGTCCCAACGCCGGAATCTGTTGCTCGATCGCCGCCCGCTGCGGACCGTCACCGACAATGACCAGTCGCGTGGCACGGTCGGGCAGGTGCGCGAAGGCGTCGAGCAGATAGCGGTGCCCCTTCCAGCTGCGCAGCGTGGCGACGATGCCGACGATCGGCACCCGGGCTGGCAGGCCGAGTTGCCGGCGTGCGGCATCGCGGTCGCCTGGGTCTGGGTGGTACCGCGCGGTGTCGACACCGGTCGGCACCGACACGATGCGAGCCGGGTCGAAGCCGTTGTCGCGTACCAGTTGCTCACGCAGCCGCTGGCCGGTGGTGACGATGCTGCAGGTTGCGCGCTGGTACAGCCAGCGGGTCGCCAGGTTGTCGGGGATCGCGGCCGAGATGTGGCGGGTGCGCACCAGCGGCGGTGCCGGCGACGATGCGGCACAGGCAACGGCGGCGAGCCAGCTGTCGGTGGAGCTGTGGCTGTTGATCACGTCGCAGCGCCGGCGTGCAAGCTGCCGCCGCATGGCGATGACGCCGCGCAGGTTCTTGCGGCCGATGGGCAGCGCCGTGACCGGCACGCCATAGTTGGGCGCTTCGGCGCAGATGCGGGCCTCGGCCGGACACAGCAGTTCGATCTCGTGGCCGCGCGCGATCAGTCCGCGCGCCTCGGTGAGGATGCGGATTTCCTGGCCGCCCCAGCCGAGCGAGGCCTCGGTATGTACCACATGCAGTCGGGCGCGTTGGTTCACGAGGGCAGCGCGGCGGCACCGAGGTGCGCGTAGAGATCGACATAGGCCGCGGTCATGCGGTCGAACGTCAGGGTCCGCGCGAGATCGAGTGCCGCTTGCGAGCACCGGGCGTGGATACCGGCGTCGGTGAGGGCGCGCATCGACGACGCGAACGCCGCGACGTCGAGCGCTTCGTGGGCGTGGCCGGCGCCTGCCGGCACCACCAGCTCGGCCGCGCCGCACGCGGTGCTGGTCAGCACTGGCAGCCCGCAGGCCAGCGCTTCGAGGATCGCGTTCGGAAACGGGTCGTAGACGGTCGGCAGCACGAATGCGTCGGCGGCGAGGTACAGCGGCCACACCTCGCGTTGCGGACCGGCGAACACCACGCGGTCGGCGATGCCAAGGGCTCGCGCCTGCGCGACGAACCGCGCGGCCCGCTTGTCGCCACCGGCGACCAGCAGCCAGCCGTCGGTGGCGGCGAGCGCCGACAGCGCCACGGCCAGGCCCTTGCGGGCGAAGCCGGCGCCGACGAACAGGAACAGCATTGCCTGCGCCGGGATGGACCACTTCGCACGAACCTGCGGCCGGTGCTTTTCGCGCAAGGCGGGTGAGTAGCGCGTGGTGTCGACGCCGTTGTAGATGACATGCAGCTTGTGGTCGGGCACGCCGAAGCCGCGGGCGATCTCGTCGCGCACCATGCGCGAGTTGCAGATCACGGCGCGCAGACGCGGGCTGGCGAACATGCGGCGCTCGGCCGCGAGCACGTACCGATGATGGGGGTCGAGAGCGGTGGCGAGCCGCCGCCACGCGCCTTGGCCGCGGGCGCGGTGACGCAGCCATTGACGGTGCACGCCGTCGCCGGCGCGGAACACGTCGCAGCAGTGCAGGCGCTCGTGCGACTGAACGAGATCAAAACGTGCCGCCGCGGCCTCGCGGCAGGCGGCCCGCGCAAAGCCCCAGTCGCGCCACAGGCTGCCGAGGTAGAAAGGATCGCAGACCAGCGCCGGTCGCGCAGGGTCGGACGTCCACGCGCGCGTGATCATGGTGACATCGACCTGCCGCGCCCGCAGCGCCTCGATGGCGCGTTCGATGAAGCGCTCGGCGCCGCCGAACGGGTTGTAGCGCTGACGCACGATGGCGAGGCGGAGGCGCGGTGCGTCGTCCATGGTCAACGGCAGTTCAGGTCACCCCGGCATCGTGCGCCTGCTGGTCGGCGTGGTAGCTGGAGCGAACCAGCGGACCGCAGGCGGCATGCCGGAAACCCATCTCGAGCGCCTCGGCCTCGAACTGCCGGAAGCGTGCCGGCTCGACATAGCGCAACACCGGCAGGTGGCCGTTGCTCGGCTGCAGGTACTGACCCAGCGTGAGCATCTCGACGTCGTGCGCGCGCAGGTCGCGCATGACCGCCAGGATCTCGTCGTCGGTCTCGCCCAAACCGAGCATCAGACCGGACTTGGTCGGCAGCGACGGGTGGCGGGCCTTGAAGTCGCGCAGCAGCCGCAGCGAGTGGGCGTAGTCTGCCCCGGGCCGGGCCTGCCGGTAGAGCCGGGGCACGGTTTCGAGGTTGTGGTTCATCACATCCGGTGGCGCTGCCGAGAGCTTGTCGATCGCCACCTCGATGCGCCCGCGAAAATCGGGCACCAGTACTTCGATGGTGGTGGCGGGGGAATGCTCGCGCACCGTCGCGATGCACTCGGCGAAGTGGCCGGCGCCGCCGTCGCGCAGGTCATCGCGATCGACGCTGGTGATCACCACGTAGCGCAGACCCATGTCGCGGATGGTGGCGGCAAGGTTGCGCGGTTCGTCGGCGTCGGGCGGCTTGGGGCGCCCGTGGGCGACATCGCAGAACGGACAGCGGCGGGTGCACAGGTCGCCCAGGATCATGAAGGTGGCGGTGCCCTTGCCGAAGCACTCGCCGATGTTGGGGCAGGAGGCTTCCTCGCACACGGTGTGCAGGTTGTGCTCGCGCAGGGCGCGCTTGACCTGCTGGAACTTCTCGCCGCCGTTGACCCGCACGCGGATCCAGGCGGGCTTGGGCAGGGCCGCCACCGGCACGATAGCGATCGGGTTGCGGGCGGTCTTGGCGGCGCCGGTCTGTTTGCGGGTGGTCGTATCCATGGCGTCAGCCTTGTAGGCGGCTCTCGATGCGTGCTGTGAGGGCGGCGGCCCAGTGGCCGGTGTCGGTGTGCAGGCCGAGTTGTCTGGCCGACGTCACGGTCAGGCCCGGATGACCGCAGGGGTCGATGGCCAGAAACGGACGCAGATCCGGATCGACGTTGAAGGCAAGCCCATGATAACTGCATCCGCCACGAATCCTGAGTCCGAGCGCGGCGATCTTGGCGCCATCGACGTACACCCCCGGGGCCTCCGCGTCGCCGTTCGCGGCTATGCCGTGGGCGTCCAGGCAGTCGGTCACGGCGGCTTCGAGCAGCCGCACCAGCGGCCGCACCGTGAGCCCGCGGCGGCGCAGATCCACCAGCACGTAGATCACCACCTGGCCGGGGCCGTGATAGGTGATCTGTCCGCCGCGATCGCTCTGCACCACGGGAATGCCATTGTCGGCTCGCGGCAGGTGGCGGGCGCGGCCCGCAACCCCGACCGTGTAGACCGGGGCGTGGGAGGTGATCCACAGTTCGTCGCCGGTATCGGGCGCGCGTGCCACGGTGAACGCGCGCATGGCCTGCCACGTGGCGCCGTAGTCGGTTGGTCCGAGATCCCGGACCACCGGAGCACAGACCGGGCTCAAAGCACCATCACCACCAGGGGGTGGTCGCACAGCTCGCGGTAGAGCGCGTCGAGCTGCTCGCGCGAGGTCGCGCGGATGGTGCAGGTGAGCGAAAGATACTTGCGCTGCTTGCTGGCGCGCATCTCGATCGTGACCGGATCGAAATCCGGTGCGTGCCGGTGCACGATGGTGGTGATAGCGTGGGTGAGACCGGGGTCCTGGCGCCCCATGATCTTGATCGGAAAGTCGCTCGGATACTCGATCAGGGACGGTTGCTCGTCCATGGTCAGGCCTTTCGTTTGGCGGTCTGGAAGCGGGCATGCATTTGTCGAAACATGGGGCCGGGGTCGCCATTTCCAACCGGTGCACGATCGAGCGTGGTGATCGCGAGCACCTCGCGCGAGGCGCTGGAGAGCCAGATCTCGTCGGCGCGGCGTAGTTCGGCCGCGGACACGGGGCGGGCCTCGAAACCCATGCCGGCGTCCGCCGCCAGCCCGGCAATGACACCGAGCGTGACGCCCGCCAGCAATTGCTCGCTCAACGGCGGCGTGACGATGACGCCGTTCGACACCATCAGGATATTGCTGGCCGCGCCTTCAGTCAGGAAGCCGTCGCGCAGCAGTACCGCCTCGGCGGCGTCGTGATCGACGGCGAACTGGCGCAGCAGCACGTTGGCCAGCAGGGCGGTCGACTTGATGTCGCAGCGCCCCCAGCGGTTGTCGGCGGTGGTGACGGCAGCGACGCCATGCTCGATCTGCCGCGCCGAAGGCGTGGCCAGCGGATGGATCATTGCAAACACGGTGGGCACCGTATCGCGCGGAAATGCGTGGTCTCGCCTGGCGACACCACGTGTCACCTGAATGTAGACCGACTGGTCATCCGCCGCGTGTGAGGCGATCAGGCGCGAGAGGATGTCGAGCCACTCGGCGCCGGTATGAGGGTTGGCAATCCGGACGGCCCCGAGGCTCCGGCCCAACCGGGCCAGATGCGCGTCGAGCCGGAATGGCCGGCGATCGTAGACCGGCACCACCTCGTAGACGCCGTCGCCGTAGATGAAGCCCCGGTCGAGCACCGGAATCCTGGCTTCTTCCAGCGGCAGGAATTCGCCGTTCAGGTAACAGGTGATTGGCGTCTCCTGTCAGGGAAAGTCGTGTTCATCTGACCATCAGCCGGAGGCTGTCCCAGGCACGGCCGAGCATGCTGGCGACGCCCACCGACTCCAGCGCGACGACCGGGTACTCGCCCACCGGCTTGTCGTCCAGCGTGACCCGCAGGGTGCCCACACGTTGGCCTTCGGCGACCGGCGCGACCAGCGGCTGCAGGCTTACCAGCGTCGCCTTGAGGCGGTCCGCCATGCCGCGCGGCACGCTCAGGTTGAAGTCTTCGCGAAAGCCGGCTCTCAATTCGCCTTTCGCGCCCTTGTACATCGGAATCACGCCAACCTGCTGGCCTTTCTGGTAGAGGCGCACCGTGTCGTAGAACTGGAAGCCGTAATTGAGCAGTTTCTGGCTCTCCTGCGCCCGTGCGGTCTCGGAATCGGTGCCCAGGACCACCGACACCAGGCGCCGCGGGGCGCGCAGCGCCGTCGCGATCAGGCAGTAGCCCGCCGCTGCGTGGAACCCGGTCTTCATGCCGTCCACCGTGGGGTCGGCGCCGAGCAGGCGGTTGCGGTTGTACTGGGTGATGTTGTTGTAGCGGTATTGGCGCACCGAGTAGAGCGGAAAGTGTTCGGGAAAATCGCGGATGACGTTCGCGGCGAGCAACGCCAGGTCGCGCGCGGTGGAGTAATGCTGCGGGTCGGGAAGGCCGGTGGCGTTGACGAAGTGGCTGTTGGCGAGCCCCATGCGCGCGGCCTGCTTGTTCATGAGCGCAGCGAACGATTCCTCGCTGCCGCCGACCGCTTCGGCCAGCGCGATGGTCGCGTCGTTGCCCGACTGGATGATCATGCCGTGGATCAACTCATCGGCAGTCACCGGTTTGCGCGGCTCCACGAACATGCGCGATCCGTCGGCCTTCCACGCCTTCTCGGAGACCGGTAGCACCTGCTCGGGCGCGATGCGTTTCTGGCGCAGCGCATCGAACACGAGATAGGCCGTCATCAGCTTGGTGAGTGAGGCCGGTTCGACCCGTTCGTCGGGATTGCGGGTGGCGATGACCTGGCGGCTCTGGAAATCCAGCAGCAGCCACGCCTTGGCAGCGATCGGGGGCGGCGGTGGTATCAGCGGCGCGGAGGATTGGGCAGATGCATGCAGCGGCAACAACGTCAACAGCAGGAATGCAGGGAAGCGCATGCGCGGGGAGCCTTTTCGGGAGACTCCCGAATTATAGGCCGCCACCCTCGCCGGGCTCGCATTGCGGGACAATCGGCGCTCCATTCACACCGTCAGGAGCCGATTCATCATCATGATCAAGCCACTTTCGATACGGCGCCGGCGCGTCGCGGCGTTGGTCTGCGTGCTGGTCGTTTGCAGCGCTGCCGAAGCGGCCCGCACCACCGTCCGGATCACCGGGGCCTGGGTGCGCGCCACCGTCCCCGGCCAGCCTGTGGCCGGCGCCTATCTCGAGATCCAATCGCCGGTCGCGGTCCGGCTGGTCGGGATCAGCAGCCCGGTCGCGAAACGCGGTGAAGTCCACTCGATGAAGGAGGTCGACGGCATGATGACCATGCGTCCCCTGGCCGGGTTGGCGTTGCCGGCCGGCCGGCTCGTGAAGTTTGCCCCGGGCGGCCTGCACATCATGCTGTTCGATCTGAAGCAACCGCTGCGCGCAGGCAGCGACGTCTCGCTCACGCTCACCTTCGAAACCGTATCCGGCACCCGCTTCAAACAGGACGTCGTGGCACCGGTGAAGCAACCGGATGCCGCTGCCGAGAGGCATTGAGCGAGGTGTGGCAGGCAGCAATCCGGGTCGCGACGGGGGGTCTTGAAACCAGTCTGCGCGATCCAAGATAGGGGACGTGGGCGCTGCAAGATGCAGTGCCCGAACCGATTCGCACACCTCTACAGGAGATTCCGCAATGACCAATCTGATCACCCGCTTCGGTGGCCTCGACGAAAGCTTCGACGATATTCTCCGCGGCTTTTTCGTGCGCCCGGTGGCGGTCGACAACACGACTGCCGCGCCGTTCAAGGTCGATGTGCGCGAGGGTGAAGCCGCCTACACCGTGCATGCCGACATCCCCGGCGTGAAGAAGGAAGACATCCGTGTCAGCGTCGATGGCAACCAGGTATCGATCAGTGCCGAAGTGAAGCGCCAGAACGAGACTGCCACTGCCGGCACCAACGCCGTCGAGCGGGTGCTCAAGACCGAACGCCATTACGGCAAGGTCGCCCGCAGCTTCACCCTGGCGTCGGCGCTGGACGCTGCCGGCGCTCAGGCGAAGTACACCGATGGCGTGCTCGAACTGGTATTGCCGAAGCAGGCCGCGACCAGCGCGAAGCAGGTCATGATCCAGTAACTTCCCGCGCAGGCGGGTGCAGTAAAGGGAGGCGGCCTCGGGGCCGCCTCTTTTTATTCGGCGTCCGCCGGGTCGGCAATTACAATGCGCCGTCTCCGTCATCCGCCCCATCACCAACCATGTCCGTGACCCCCACCACCGCGTCCGAGAAGGCGCAGGTCCTGGCTGAAGCGCTGCCCTACATCCGCCGCTTCCAGGACAAGACCATCGTGGTCAAGTACGGTGGCAACGCCATGACCGACCCGATCCTCAAGGAAAGCTTCGCGCGCGACGTGGTGCTGCTCAAGCTGGTGGGGATGAACCCGGTGGTGGTGCACGGCGGCGGTCCGCAGATCGACCAGCTGCTCAAGCGCATCGGCAAGCAGGGCGAATTCGTCCAGGGCATGCGCGTCACCGACGAGGAGACCATGGACATCGTCGAGATGGTGCTCGGCGGCCAGGTCAACAAGGAGATCGTGAATCTCATCAACCGCCATGGCGGCAAGGCGGTCGGGATCACCGGGCAGGATGGCGGTTTCATCCGTGCCCGCAAGCTGCTGATGCCGAGCAAGGAGGCGCCTGACCAGTTGCTCGACCTCGGCCAGGTGGGCGAGATCACCTCGATCGACCCGAGCGTGATCGCCTTCCTCGACCGGGGCGATTTCATCCCGGTGGTCGCGCCGATCGGCGTGGGCGCGGACGGCGAGTCGTACAACATCAACGCCGATGTCGTGGCCGGCAAGCTGGCCGAGGTGCTCAACGCCGAGAAGTTGATCCTGCTCACCAACACCCCCGGTGTGCTCGACAAGGATGGTCGGCTGCTCACCGGCCTGACGCCGAAGCAGATCGACGAACTGTTCGCCGATGGCACCCTTTACGGCGGCATGCTGCCCAAGATTTCGTCGGCGCTCGATGCCGCCCGCAGCGGCGTGCGCTCGGTGCACATCATCGACGGCCGGGTCGAGCACTCGCTGCTGCTCGAAGTGCTGACCGATCAGGGCGTAGGCACGCTGATCAAGGCCAGGTAGATGCCGCTTCCGCGTCGGTGAGATACGCCGGCAACGGCGGGAAAACGCTTGGTTCGGCGTTCCGTAGCGGCAGCCCGCGCGCCGGGCGTGCCGCGGCCGCGGCGGTGGGCGTGCGGGAGCGCACCTGGATCTTCGATCTCGACGACACCTTGCACGACGCCAAGCCGCACATCTTCCCGCACATGAACCGGGCGATGACCGCCTACGTGGCTCGGCATCTGGAGATCGAAGAGGTGGATGCCGACGAGATCCGCACCCGCTATTGGCGCAGCTACGGCGCGACCCTGCTGGGGCTGGTTCGCCACCACGGCGTCGATCCGCATCACTTCCTGTGGCACACCCATCAGTTTCCCGACCTCCCCGCCATGGTGTTGTCGCACCCGGCGCTCAGGGCGACGCTGAGGCGTTTGCCGGGGCGCAAGGTGCTGTTCTCCAATGCCCCGCTGCATTACGTTCGCGCAGTGATGGGCGTGCTCCGGATCGGCCACCTGTTTCACGACGTGTTCAGCATCGAGCACACGGGGTTTCGTCCCAAGCCCCAGGTCGCGGGATTCCGGCAACTGTTGCGCCGTCACCGCCTGAGCGGACAGCGTTGCATCATGGTCGAAGACAGCGTGCCGAATCTGGTCACCGCCAAGCGACTGGGCATGAAGACGGTGCTGGTGGGGGCTGCCGGCTCCCGCCCCCGTGCGGTCGACCTGTCGCTGCGCGACGTGACCCGGTTGCCGCGGATGCTCCACAAATTGCAGCCATGAAGCCGGCCTCGTAAGCGGGCGCTCGCTTGGCTACAATGGCGCGTGGTTACAAGAGTGACATCACGCACCAGAGGAGTCGCCATGCCCGCTTTCAAGCCGGGCGAGCGCAAGCTGCAGATATTGCAGGTGCTCGCCGAGATGCTGCAGCAACCTGCGGGGGAAAAAATCACCACGGCTTCTCTGGCAGCCCGGGTCGACGTCTCGGAAGCCGCGCTCTACCGCCACTTCGCCAGCAAGGCGCAGATGTTCGAAGGTCTGATCGAGTTCATCGAGCAGACCTTGTTCGGGCTGGTGAACAAGATCACCGCCGAGGAGGCCAGCGGGGTCCGCCAGGTGCAGGCGATCGTGCCGATGCTGCTCGGGTTCGCCGTCAAGAACCAGGGCATGACCCGGGTGCTCATCGGTGATGCGCTGGTGCACGAGAACGAGCGGCTGCAGGCGCGCATCAACCAGTTGCATGACCGGCTCGAAACGCAGTTCCGGCAGTCGTTGCGCTTCGCGGTGACCGAGGGCGAACTGCCCGCCACCACCGACACCATCGCCCAGGCTAACCTGATCGTCTGCTACGTCACCGGGCGTTGGCACCAGTTCGCCAAGAGCGGCTTCAGGCGCAATCCGCTCGAGTTCATCGACGCGCAGGTGGTGGCGCTGCTGTAGCCTCGGCTATTCCCCCGCCGTCGCGGGCGAGGCCTGACGGCTGGCGCACACCGCGCAGGCCGGGTCGCGCTTTACCCGGATGCTGCGCCACTGCATGTCGCGCGCATCGACCATCATCAGGCGCCCGACCAGCGGTTTGCCGATGGCCGCCAGCACCTTGAGGGCTTCGGCGGCCTGCATCGAGCCGATGACACCTACCAGCGGCGCGAATACGCCCATGACGGCGCAGCGCATCTCGTCGAGGTCGCCGGTTTCGGGAAACAGGCAGTGGTAGCACGGACTGTCGGCGTCGCGGGTGTCGAACACCGCCACCTGTCCGTCGAAACGGATGGCGGCGCCCGATACCAGTGGTTTCGCGTGCCTGACGCAGGCGCGATTGACGTCGTGCCGCGTGGCGAAGTTGTCGCAGGCGTCGATGACGATGTCGGCATCCGCGACCAGAGCGTCGAGCCGCGAGCCGGTCACCCGCTCCTGAACCGTGGTCACGCGGGTCGCCGGATTGATGCGGGCCATCGTCGCCTGCGCCGATGCCACCTTGGGCGAGCCGATCGCATCGGTGAAGTGGGCGATCTGGCGCTGCAGGTTGGTGAGATCGACCACATCGGGGTCGCACAGCGTGATGTATCCGACCCCGCTGGCCGCGAGGTACAGCGCGATCGGTGAGCCCAGGCCACCGGCGCCGATGACCAGTACGTGGGCGTCGAGCCAGGTCTGCTGGCCATCGATGCCGACTTCATCGAGCAGGATGTGGCGGCTGTACCGCAGGAGCTGATGGTCGTTCATGGTTGGTTCGCCGGGCATGGCGGCGTCGCCAATGACGAGGGCCGGTGACATCGGTCACCGGCGCTCGAACTCGTACTCGATCTCCTACTTGCGGCTGATGATCGACAGCGCCTTGAGCAGGTTGACCGCCTCGTTGAGCTGGTAGTCCTTGGGCGAAACGATGTCCGGGACTTCCGGCTTGGCGTCATCGGCCTTGGCCGGGACTGCCGGCGCCGATTCGGCAGCCTTGGCGGCGTCTTTCGGCTGGTCTTTGTCCTGCGGGTTGGACAAACGGCGGCCGAGGTCGGCTTCGCGCATGCGCAAGCCCTCTTCGGCTTTCTCGCTGATGGTGGCTTCCTCGACGACGATGTCGGGCGTGATGCCCTTGGCCTGGATGGAGCGGCCGGCCGGGGTGAAGTAACGGGCGGTGGTGAGCTTGATCGCCGTGCCGTTGCCGAGCGGCAGAATGGTTTGCACCGAGCCCTTGCCGAACGACTGGGTGCCCATGATGACCGCCCGTTTGTGGTCCTGGAGTGCGCCGGCAACGATCTCGGAGGCCGACGCCGAGCCGCCGTTGACCAGCACCACCATCGGCGCCTTCTTGACCTCGGCCGGCAGTTTCTTCAGGTAGTCGTCCTTGCTGCCGCGCAGATAGTGTTCCGGAATTGCCATCAGCTTCATCTTGGCATCTTCGGTCCGGCCTTCGGTGTAGACCACCAGCGCGCCCGGTGGCAGAAACGCCGCGGACACCGCCACTGCGGTGTTGAGCAGGCCGCCGGGGTCGTTACGCAGGTCGAGAACGACGCCGCGAATCGGCATCGAACTACTCTTGAAAACCGTGTCGATGGCTTTCGCCAGCGCTTCGCCGGTGTGTTCCTGGAACTGGGTGACGCGGAAGTAGGCGTAGCCGGGTTCGAGCAGCTTCGACTTGACCGACTGGATCTGGATCACCGCGCGGTTGAGCGTGATGATGCGGGGCTTGGTGTCGCCCTTGCGCACGATGGTGAGCGTGATCGGTGTGTTGGGCTTGCCGCGCATCTTCTTGACGGCGTCATTGAGCGTGATGCCTTTGACGTTGAGGTCGTCGAGCTTGATGATCAGGTCGCCTGCCTTGACGCCGGCGCGGTAGGCCGGGGTGTCCTCGATCGGCGAAACCACCTTGATGTAGCCGTCTTCCATGCCGACTTCGATGCCCAGCCCGCCGAATTCGCCCTGGGTGCCGACCTGTAGGTCCTTGAAGGCTTCCTGGTCGAGGTAGGCGGAGTGCGGGTCGAGCCCGGACAGCATGCCGTTGATGGCCTCGGAGATGAGCTTCTTGTCCTCGACCGGCTCGACGTAGTCGGCCTTGATGCGGCCGAACACTTCGGTGAACGCCCGCAGGTCTTCGACCGGCAGCGGTCCGGGGTCTTTCTGCGCCACCGCGGAAAAATTGAGACTGACCAGCACGCCCAGCGTGGCGCCCATCAAGACCAATCCCGCCTGCTTCACTTTCCTGACCATGCCGCTTGTCTCCGTGTACTGCCGTTGGAAGCCGAAATAAAAGCCGTCATGAAGACGGCCGTGATGTGTGCGGATCGGGCGTTGCCGCCCCGGCTATTTCAGCCGGGCCCACGACAGCGGATCGAAAGGTTTGCCGCGATACCTGAGTTCAAAGTATAGACCCGATTCCGCGCTGCCCCCGCTCGAACCGACCGAGGCGATCACCTCGCCGGTGCGTACGTCATCGCCGGGTTTGCGGAACAAGGCTTCGCTGTTGCCGTACAGACTCATGTAGCCATCGCCGTGGTCCACGATGAGCAGGTTGCCGAAGCCGCGCAACCAGTCGGCGAACACCACCTGCCCCGAGCCCACGACATGTACTTCCTGACCTTCCTTCGAACGGATGAACACGCCCTTCGAAGAAAGCTGACCGTCCACGCGTGGACTGCCGAACCGATTGGAGAGTTCCCCCGTCACCGGCAAACGCAGTCTGCCCTTGATCTGTGCGAAGGCAGCGTGGTCCGTGCCGATCTCCGGAACGGCCTTGTTCGCGAGCGGCGCATCGGGTTTGGGCGGCTTGATCATCGCCGCCCTCGCCGCCGCCTTGGCGAGCTTGTCCACCAGGCTCGTCAGCCGTTCCTCGTCGCGACGCAGGGTGTCGATCTGCCGCCGCTGACTGGCCACCTGGGCCGATACGGAGGCGAGCACCCGGGCGCGGTCGGCTTTCTCCCGCTGCAGTGTCTGGCGCTCGGTGTTCTGTTCCTGTTCGATGGCCGCCAGCTCATCGGCCTTGCCGCGGGTGGCGACGGCGATGCGCTCGACCTCGGCCAGACCTTGCCGCAGGTTGGTGATCAACTGTGTCCGGGCCTTCGCGACATAGGTGAGGTAATGCAGCCGACGCGACACTTCGTTCGGGTCTTCGTTGCCGAGCAGGAGCCGGATCGGATCGGCGTGCCCGCGCAGGTACTGATGTAGCAGCGCGCGTCCGAGAGCCGTCTGCTGCCGGCCGATGCCGGTCTGGGATGTCCGGGCCTGTTCGGTGAGTTGCGCCAGCGTGCGTTCGACCTCCTGTTGCTGCTGGTCGAGCTCGCGCAAGCGGCGGTTCGCGGCGCTGATCGCGAGTTCGGAGTCACGCAGTTGGTCTGCCGCCTCGGCGCGCGATTCCTCGGTTTCGGCGAGGTCCTTTCGCAGGCCCTCGATGCGGCCGCGGATCGCGTCGAGATCCTGCTTCGGCGCCGGCAGCGCCGCGCCGCTGCCGGCGAGGGCGGCCACCATGGTGATGGCGACCGCGAACCGTCGCACACCGCTACCCGACTCGCGACATTGCCCGACTTCCCTCACCCTCGGTCCCTCTCCCGGGGGGAGAGGGAGGTCTCCTGCGCCCTTCTCCCGCCGGGAAGGGAGGTCACCTGCGCCCTTCTCCCGCCGGGAGGGCCGGGGATGAGGGAAACCCGCGCGTCGATTTCGCGGTTGCGTCGTTGCCGGCCAGTCGACCCCGGGGACGCCACTACGCCTTCTTCGCCTTGCCCTGCGCCGCCACCGCCGCAACTCGGGCCGCGATCGCCTCGGGATCGCCGAGGTAGTGGTGGCCGATCGGCACCATGGCGTCATCGAACTCATATACCAGCGGTACCGCGGTCGGGACATTGAGCTTGACGATTTCCGCATCGGACACGCCGTCGAGATGCTTGACGAGCGCCCGTAACGTATTGCCGTGCGCTGCGATCAGCAGCGACCTGCCAGCGGCGACCTCGGGAACGATCACGGTTTCCCAGAACGGCACCACTCGCGCCACGGTGTCTTTCAGGCACTCGGTCAAGGGACGCTGGGCCGGTGTCAGACTGGCATAGCGCGGATCGTGCGCCGGATCGCGCTCGTCGCCGGCCGACAGCGGTGGCGGGGGAATGTCGTAGCTCCGCCGCCAGGCCAGCACCTGCTCCTCGCCGAACTTCGCCGCCGTCTCGGCCTTGTTCAGGCCTTGCAGCGCGCCATAGTGGCGCTCATTCAGTTCCCAGGCGTGGCGCACCGGCAGCCACATGGTTTCCATCTCGTCCAGGGCGATCCAGAGCGTGCGGATGGCGCGCTTGAGCACCGAGACATAGGCCATGTCGAACCGAAAACCTTCCGATCGCAGCAGTTGGCCGGCCTCGCGGGCTTCGTTGCGGCCATGCTCGGAGAGGTCGATATCGGCCCAGCCGGTGAAGCGGTTTTCCTGGTTCCAGATGCTCTCGCCGTGCCGCAGCAGCACGATCCGGTGACTCATTGCAGTTCTCCCTGGGCTTTACCGCCCAGCTTCCGATTCTACCGGGCAAGGCATTTGCATTGGTGCATGGCAGCGGGCTCGCCTAGAATCGAGGTTTGTTGCCAGACGAGTCCAGGGTTGCTGCCGTATTCCGGCTGCGGGGCGGCGTCCGGGGTCCCGGGGGAAAAGCATCTTGAAGTTCGTGCAAGACAACATCTGGCTTATCGTGATCGCCGCCACCAGCGGCCTGGGGTTGCTGTTCCCGTTGATCAAGCGGCGTTTCTCGGACATTCCCGAACTCGGCGTCAGTGATGCCGTGCTGCTCATCAATCGTCGCGACGCCGTCATCGTCGATGTGCGCGAGCAGGCCGAGTTCGCCCAGGGGCACCTGCCCAACGCGCGGCATATCCCGCTGTCGCAGTTCAAGACCCGCCTCGGGGAACTGACCCGGTTCAAGGCCAAGCCTCTGCTCGTGCATTGCGCCACCGGCGGCCGTTCGCACGGTGCCGCCGAAATGCTCAAGGCCGACGGATTCGCCGAGGTGTTCAGTCTGCGGGGCGGTATCGGCGCCTGGCAACAGGCCGGCATGCCGGTGGAGAAGTAGCGATGCCGGGGGTTCGAATGTATTGCACCGCCGCCTGCCCGTATTGCGTAGCCGCCGAACGGCTGCTCCGCTCCAAGGGGGTGGACGAGATCAGCAAGATCCGCATCGACCTCGAACCCCGGCGCCGCACCGACATGACCGCCGAGAGCGGGCGTCGCACCGTGCCGCAGATCTGGATCGGCGAGCGGCATGTCGGCGGGTTCGACGATCTCGCCGCGCTCGACCGCGCCGGGGAGCTCGATCCGCTGCTGCGTGGCGCTACCGGCTAGTCCCTGATCGCCCTGGGGCTTCGGCTACACTACGGCCCCATTTCCGTCGGAGGTATCATGGCCGAAGCCCAGCAGCAGCAAGCGCAGTTCGCGATCGAGAAGATCTACGTCAAGGATGTGTCGCTCGAAAGCCCGAACGCGCCCCAGATCTTCCTGGAGCGCGAACAGCCGCAACTCGAATTCTCGTTCGCCAACAAGGCCCAGGCCATCGGCAACGATTTTCACGAGGTCGCGCTGACCGCCACGGTCACGGCGAAGGTCGGCGAGAAGACGCTGTTCCTGGTCGAGGCCACCCAGGCCGGCATCTTCCTGATCAAGGGCGTCCCCGCATCTGACATGGAGCCGATCTACTCGGTCACCTGCCCGACCATCCTGCAACCGTACCTGCGGGAGTCGATCTCCGATCTGACGGTGCGTGCCGGTTTCCCGCCGGTGTTCCTGGCGCCGATGAACTTCGACGCGCTGTATCGCCAGCAGCAACAACAACAAGCCGGTCAGTCGGCCGAAACTTCTCATTAAATGTTTCGCGCCTGGCTCGGCGCATTCGCACTATTCGCGACGACCGCATCGGCGCTCGACTTCCGCTCGATCGCCGACGCGCCGGCGATCCTGTACGGCGGGCCCTCGCTGAAGACCGAAAAGCTCTATGTGGTCAGCGCGGCGTCGCCGGTCGAGGTGATCGCGGCGATCGAGGGCTGGGTCAAGGTGCGCACGGTAGGCGGTGAGATCGCCTGGGCCGAAAGCGCGTCCCTGCTGCCGCGACGCACGGTCGCGGTGGTGGCGCCGGTGGCCGTGATCCGCGCCAGCCCTGCTGATACCTCACAGAGTTCAGCCTCTGCCCGAAAAGGGGTGGTGCTCGAGTTCGTCGAAAGTTCAGGTGCCTGGGTGCGGGTACGCCACCGCGACGGCCTCCAGGGCTACGTTCGGGCTGCCGAGGTCTGGGGCTTGTGAACATCGCGGTCCTCGGGGCCGGCGCCTGGGGCACCGCCTTCGCGATCAGCCTCGCCGACCGGCATTCGGTGACCCTCTGGTCGCGCCGGCGTGACCACTGCGAGGCGATGCTCGCCGATCACGAGAATCGCGCCTACCTTCCCGGCTGCAACCTGCCGGCATCCATCGGCATCGATCCCGATCTTGCCAGCGCCACGAGCGGTGCCGATCTGGCGGTGGTGGCCACCCCCACCGCCGCCTTGCGCCCGACTCTCGCGGATCTGGCGGCCTTCGGGCGCGTTCCGGTGCTCTGGCTGTGCAAGGGTTTCGAGACCGGCTCCGCCTTGTTCCCGCATCAGGTGGCGGACGAGACGCTGGCGCCGGCTGTCGCCCGGGGCGCGCTTTCGGGCCCGAGCTTCGCGGGCGAAGTGGCCCGCGGTCTGCCGGCCGCGATCACGCTCGCGGCTTCCGACGCCCCATTCGCCGCCGCCACCGCGCGGGCACTGCATGGTCCGCGGTTGCGTGTCTATTCGAGCGACGACCTGATCGGCGTCGAGGTCGGCGGTGCCGTCAAGAACGTGATCGCGATCGCGGCCGGCGTGAGCGACGGCCTGGGTTTCGGGCTCTCGGCTCGCGCCGCGCTCATCACCCGAGGCCTGGCCGAGATCACCCGGCTCGGGGTCCGGCTGGGAGGGCGCACCGAGACCTTTCTCGGCTTGTCCGGTGCCGGCGACCTGATCCTGACCTGCACCGGCGAGCTGTCGCGCAATCGCCGGGTCGGGCTCGAACTCGCAGGCGGCGAAGCGTTGCCCGCGATCCTGGCGCGGCTCGGCCATGTGGCGGAAGGCGTGCCCACGGCGCACGAGGTACTGGCCCTGGCGCGGCGGCATGCGGTCGACATGCCGGTGACCGAAACCGTCTGTCGGCTGCTCGATGGCGAGGTGTCTGCCGCGCAGGCGGCGGAAGCCTTGCTGCGCCGTGACCCCAGGGCTGAAGACCGGGCGTACTGAACGCCGGGTCACTCTCCGGCGCCAGAAAAGCGGTTCTGCCGCCAGGCTTCGTAGACCATCACCGCGACCGCGTTGGACAGGTTCAGCCCGCGATTGCCCGGGACCATCGGCAGCCTGAGCCGTTGATCGGGCTTGAACAACGCCAGCACGTGTTCTGGCAGTCCGCGCGTTTCCGGACCGAAGACCAGCACATCGCCAGGACGAAACGCAGGATCGAATGCGCTCCGGTTCGCGTGGGCACTGAAGGCAAACGCCCGGGCGCCGTCAAGTCTGGTGAGACAGGTGGCGAGATCGGGATGGACCGTAACCGTGGTCATCTCGTGGTAGTCGAGACCGGCCCGCCGCAGGTCGCGGTCTTCGAGGCGGAAGCCCAGCGGTTGCACCAGATGAAGCCGGCAGCCGGCGTTGGCACAGAGCCGGATGGCGTTCCCCGTGTTAGGGGGAATCTCCGGCTCAAACAGAACAACATCAAACATTTGGCTTGTTATTCCTGAGAGGTTGCATTCGGGTTTGGCTAGCTGCTGAAATCGAGAGTCGTATCGCGGCTTCAGCCATGGGGCGATTCGTGGTTGCCGCGCAACACGCCTTACCCGGGAGTACGCGATACATGGCAAGACCGGAGAAAGTCCGGCTCGGCGAGATTCTCGCAGCAGCAGGGGCTGATCACCGAGGAGCAACTGCGCGCCGCGATAACCGGCCATATGGTGCTGTTCACCCGGCACACCAACGATGCCGCGTCGACGCCGATCCGCCTGCTCGACATGGCGCGCTCCGGCATCTACGCGATGCTCGAAATGACGCGTGTGGCGACGGCGGCTGCCAACAGTGGCGACCCGAATGCG
The DNA here is from genome assembly GCA_025350245.1 of Betaproteobacteria bacterium. Classification (GTDB taxonomy): domain Bacteria; phylum Pseudomonadota; class Gammaproteobacteria; order Burkholderiales. The sequence goes on along the minus strand of JANXYG010000006.1, from coordinate 24,716 downwards.
TTCGCGGCGGCGGTGCGCGAACAGATGGCCGGGCGGACCCTGCGTAGCGCGGCGCTGCAACTGGTCGTCGAAGGCCGCGCCACCGTCGAAGAAGCGATGAAATCATCGAGCGAATTCGACCTATGCGGTCAGGGGCCGAGCAGGGTGCGGGCAACGATCCAGCCGCTCACGGTGGCGGCGCCGGCCTGCTTGAGCGCCGTGGCTGCGGCGTCGAGTGTGGCGCCGGTGGTCATCACGTCGTCCACGATGGCCACGTGGCTGCCGTCGATCCGCTCCCGGCACACAAAGGCGCCCTGCATGTTGCGCGCGCGCTGGTCGAGCGGGAGTTCGGCCTGGGATTGCGTGTCGCGGGTGCGTTCGAGCAGCCCGGGACGCAGCCGCGCCGCGAGGTGCGGGGGCAGCAGGCGGGCGATCTCGAGTGCCTGGTTGAAGCCGCGCTCGCGCAATCGGGTTGCGGCAAGCGGCATCGGCAGCACGATATCGGGCACGCGGTCGGCTCGTACCGCGATGGCGAGCCGATGGCCCAGAGCCGGCGCAATCGAGAGCAGTCCGCGATACTTGAGTCCCTGCACCAGGCGATCCACCGGAAACGCATAGGCGTGGGCCGCCAGGCAGCGGTCGAACCCTGGCGGGTGCGCCCGGCAGTCGCCGCACACGGCACCATCCGGACTCGGTAGCGCGCAGACCGGGCACAGCCGGGCTCCGACCGGCGGCAGGTCGGCACTGCACGGTCTGCACAGGCCGGGCAGATCCGCACGGGCGCGGCACAGCAGGCAGCGGCCGCGTACCCCGCCGCGCATGGCTGCCAGCCAGTTGGCAATCGAGCCCATGGTCGCGCATTCAGTCGACGATATGCCGCATCATGCCGCATCATGCCCATCCGTGAACCTGAACCGCGCGCCGATGCTAGGCGCATCTGGCGAGCTCGCAACCGCGCGGCCGAACGCCATGAGGCCGCTGATGTCCTCGGCCGGGAGATCGGTCGCCGCATGCTCGAACGTCTCGATCTCGTGCGCCTGCCGGAAGGGGCGATCGCCGACGTCGGCTGTGCGACCGGTGCCACCACGCGTCTGCTGCAGCAGCGTTACCCCGAGCGCCTGGTGGTTGGCATCGATCCCTCTATCGGACTGCTCGCCCTGCACCCGACGGCGTCGGGGCCGATCGCGCGGTTTCGGGCACTGCTAGGGGTCGGGCGCGCGAATCGTGTTGCCGCCGACCCCGCGCGGCTGCCGTTGCGGCCGGGGTCGGCGGCCCTGGTCTGGTCCAACCTGCTGCTGCACGCCGTTGACGATGCCGAAGTCACGATGCGCTCATGGATGAGCACCCTGCGTCCCGGTGGCCTGCTGATGTTCTCCACGTTCGGGCCCGACACCCTGCGCGAGTTGCGCAACGCGTTCGCGGCGGTGGATACATTGCCGCATGTGCACGAGTTCGTGGACATGCACAACATCGGCGACAGCCTCGTGGCCGCGGGATTCGCCGATCCGGTGATGGACATGGAGATCGTCACTCTTACCTACGCGACGGTGGCCAGGCTGGTGGCCGACCTGCGTGGCCAGGGGTTGGGCAACACCGCGGCGGCACGCGGTCGCGGGCTCTATCCACCGCGCCGCTGGCGCGAAATGACGCGCCATTACGAGGCTGCGCGGGTGGCAGACCGGCTGCCGGCAACGTTCGAAGTGATCCAGGGGCACGCCTGGAAGCCGGCGGAGGGGCCGCGGCGCACGGCGGACGGCCTGGACATCGTGCGGGTTCACCGGCGCCGATCATGATCTCCCGAATGGCGTCCGGGGTGTGTCCAGGCTTGCTTCGCCCGACTCCCCTATGCTAAATTTCCGTGGCTTTCAAAGGAGTTTGATGTCGGTACGCGTTTTGATGTCGATACAGGTTTTGATGTCGATACGCGAACTCGTACCAGATATGCATGATTGACTCGTACCAAGTCCCATCGGGGTGGGTCGGGCGAGGTGATGCAATGAAACCAACACAGTCAGTAACGACAGTAGCCACGTTAGCGCCGGATTATCTGCCGGTCACCAGGCGCAACGATTCTTTTTCCCCGTCCGGCAGGCGATGGTTTTTCAGGTCGATCGTGTTCGTGTCCTTGGCGATAGCATCGCTGTGGGCGCTCAATGGTGCTTGGTACGTGCTGCCGTTTTCCGTGCTCGAAGTGGTGGTTCTCTACGTGGCACTGAAGCTGGTCGAACGGCATTCCGGCGATTTCGAGTCGATCCAGAGGTCTGGCGATCGGATTCTCGTCGAACAGCGTCGGCATGGGCGCTTCAGCCGTCACGAATTCAACCGCTACCGGGTGCAACTGGTGGTGACCGATGCCGCGCGCGGGCAACTCGCGATGCGGTCGCATGGTCATGAAGTGACGTTCGGCGAGTTCCTGAGCAACGACCAGCGTTTCGTGGTCACCTCCGAACTGCGCAGATTCATCAAGAGTTTCTGATACGGGAGCCGGTGGACAGCATGAGAACAACGACACGCGGGGCACTGATGCTCGCTTCCGGGATCCCGGCTTCGGGATTCGCGGCCCAGTACAACCTCGGCCCGCCGCAGACGCCGATAGCATCCCAGATCTACGACCTGCACACCTTCATTCTCACGATCTGCGTCGTGATCTTCGTGCTGGTGTTCGGCGTGATGTTCTATTCCATCTTCAAGCATCGCAAATCGGTCGGTCACAAGGCGGCGAACTTTCACGAGAACACCACCGTGGAGGTCATCTGGACCATCGTGCCGTTCCTGATCCTGATGGGCATGGCGATCCCGGCCACCAAGACCATCATCGCGATGAAGGACACCAGCAATCCGGATCTCACGATCAAGGCCACCGGCTACCAGTGGAAATGGGGCTACGACTACATCAAGGGCGAAGGTGATCTTGCCGGCGTGAGCGATGGCATCAGCTTCTACTCCAATCTGTCCACGCCCCTGGAGCAGATCTATGGCAAGAACGTGGTCAAGAGCGACAACTACCTGCTCGAAGTCGACGAACCGCTGGTGGTGCCCATCAACAAGAAGGTGCGCATCCTCATCACCGCGAACGACGTGATCCACGCCTTCTGGGTGCCGGCCTTCGGCGTCAAGCAGGACGCCATTCCGGGTTTCATTCGCGACACCTGGTTCAAGGTCGACACCCCCGGAACCTATCGCGGCCAGTGCGCCGAACTCTGCGGCAAGGAACACGGCTTCATGCCGATCGTCGTGGTGGCGATGGAGGCCGACAAGTACCGTGAATGGGCCGCCAAACAAAAGGTCAAGTATGCCGCGCCGGCAACGGAAGCTGCTGCTGCGCCGGTCGCGGTGGCGGATGCCAAGCCAGCCGGCCCCGTCGATGGCAAGAGGGTCTACGAAGGCCTGTGCCAGGTCTGTCACATGGCGGGCGTGGCCAACGCGCCGAAAGCCGGCGACAAGGTGGCCTGGGGTCCGCGCATCAAGCAGGGCATCGGCACCCTGCACCAGCACGCCGTCAAGGGCTACAACCTGATGCCGGCCAAGGGCGGCAACCCGGCGCTGTCCGATGCTCAGGTGCACGCGGCCGTCGACTACATCGTGGGCCTTGCCAAGTGAGCTGCCGGCATCCCGTCCGGCCCGATCCGAATTCCCGCTAGCAGGAGAGCAGCATGTCAGCCGTCCATCCCGTCGATCACGCGCACGATCACGACCATCACGATCATCGTCCCTACGGACTGATGCGCTGGGTTACGACGACCAACCACAAGGATATCGGCACGCTCTACCTGTGGTTCAGCTTCAGCATGTTCATCACCGGCGGCCTGCTGGCGTTCGGCATCCGCGCCGAACTGTTTCAGCCGGGAATGCAGCTGTGGAAACCGGAGCTGTTCAACCAGTTCACCACCATGCATGGTCTGATCATGGTGTTCGGCGCCATCATGCCGGCGTTCGTCGGCTTCGCGAACTGGCAGGTTCCGATGATGATCGGTGCGCCCGACATGGCCTTCGCGCGCATGAACAACTGGAGTTTCTGGCTGCTGCCGGTCGCTGCGATCCTTCTGGTCACGTCGTTCTTCGTGCCGGGTGGCGCCACCGGCGCCGGCTGGACCCTCTACGCACCGCTCTCCGTGCAGCAGGGCATTGGCATGGACTTCGCGATCTTCGCCATCCACATCATGGGGGCGTCGTCGATCATGGGGTCGATCAACATCATCACCACCATCCTCAACATGCGCGCGCCCGGCATGACGATGATGAAGATGCCGATGTTCGTGTGGACCTGGCTGATCACCGCCTATCTGCTGATCGCGGTCATGCCGGTGCTCGCGGGCGCCGTAACCATGCTGCTCACCGATCGCCACTTCGACACCCACTTCTTCAACGCCGCCGGCGGCGGCGATCCGGTCCTGTACCAGCACGTGTTCTGGTTCTTCGGCCATCCCGAGGTCTACATCATGATCCTGCCGGCCTTCGGGATCGTGTCGCAGGTGATCCCGGCATTCGCTCGCAAGCCGCTGTTCGGCTACTCGTCGATGGTCTATGCCACGTCGTCGATCGCGATCCTGTCGTTCATCGTCTGGGCGCATCACATGTTCACGACCGGCATGCCGGCCGCGGGTCAGCTGTTCTTCATGTACGCCACCATGCTCATCGCGGTTCCCACCGGGGTGAAGGTGTTTAACTGGGTGGCGACGATGTGGAAGGGTTCGATGACCTTCGAGACGCCCATGCTGTTCGCGGTGGGTTTCCTGTTCGTGTTCACCATGGGCGGATTCACCGGGCTGATCCTGGCGATCACGCCGGTCGATATCCAGCTGCAGGACACCTACTACGTGGTCGCGCATTTCCACTACGTGCTGGTGGCGGGTTCGCTGTTCGCCATCTTCGCCGGCATCTATTTCTGGTTGCCCAAATGGACCGGCCATATGTACGACGAGAAGCTCGGCAAGTTGCATTTCTGGCTGTCGCTGATCTTCTTCAACCTGACCTTCTTCGTGATGCACTTCCTCGGCCTAGCCGGCATGCCGCGCCGCATCCCCGACTATTCACAGCAATTCGCCGACTTCAACATGGTCGCTTCGATCGGTGCCTTCGGCTTCGGTCTGAGCCAGCTCGTGTTCCTGTATGCGGTGATCAAGTGCATCAAGGGTGGCGAGAAGGCCCCGGCCAAACCGTGGGAAGGCGCCGACACCCTCGAATGGACCTTGCCTTCGCCGCCGCCGTATCACAGCTTCGAAACGCCGCCCGTCGTGAAGTAGGCACGACGGTCGGAAACCGATGCAGACCGCTCGCGATGACCGTGCTACCAGGAAGACGAGAACCCTCGTGATCCTGCTGTCGGTCATCGCGCTGTTCTTCGGTGGCGCGATCCTGAGGCACGTGCTGTGGCCGTGATCCGCGCCAACGGGCAGACGCTACGCAAGCTCCTGGTGGTGGCGGTCGCGATGTTCGGATTCGGCTATGCGCTAGTGCCGTTCTACCAGAAGATCTGTGAGGTGACGGGCATCAACAACCTCCAGAACGCCGACGCGGTCGTCAATACCCAGGCCGACCTGAGCCGGACCGTGACGCTGGAACTCGACGCCAATACCCGAAACGATCTGCCTTGGACGTTTCGGCCGGTCGTGAGCAGCGTCAGGATCCACCCCGGCCAGCTCACGCAGATCGTCTACGAAGTCCACAACAACTCGGATCAGTTCATTTCCGGCCAGGCAATCCCCAGCTACGGCCCGCAGCTCGCCGGAAAGTACATCCGCAAGCTCGACTGCTTCTGCTTCGCCAAGCAGGATTTCAAACCGCGCGAAATTCGCAAGATGCCGGTGACGTTCGTCCTCCAGAACGAACTTCCGACAGACATCGATACCATCACGCTCTCGTACACGTTCTTCCGGGTCGAGGGACCTGTGAAGCCGGCTGCCGCTGCTGTCGCACGCGAGCCGAAGACGGCGACCTGAGTGAAACGGCTACACGCACCGACCAAGAGGGGATCATGAGCACCACCACCAACACCGACGGCTACTACATCCCACAGCCTTCCTACTATCCGATCATCGGGTCGGCCGCGCTGTTCTGTCTCGCCTTCGGCGCCGTGTTCCTGATGAACGACATCGCCGCGGGTCCCTACGTGCTGTGCGCCGGTTTCGCGATCCTCATCTACTTCCTGTTCGTCTGGTTCGGCAAAGTCATCGGCGAGAGCGAAAGCGGGCAATACAGCCCGCAGGTCGATCTCTCGTTCCGCTGGGGCATGAGCTGGTTCATCTTCTCCGAAGTGATGTTCTTCGCGGCGTTCTTCGGCACGCTGTTCTACATGCGCATGCTGTCGGTACCCGGGCTCGGCGCCGACGCGACCGGCGAGTATCTCTGGCCGGCGTTCACACCCGGGTGGCCCACTGTCGGCCCCGGCATCGACGAAAAGCTCGAAGTGATGAGCGCGTGGGGCCTGCCGGCGATCAACACGCTGCTGCTGCTTTCTTCCGGGGTGACCGTCACCTGGGCGCACTGGGCGCTCAAGGCGAACAACCGCGGCCAGCTCATCCTGTCGATGATCCTGACGATCGCGCTCGGGATCATCTTTCTCACCCTTCAGGCCGTCGAGTATCACCACGCCTACACCGAACTCGGGCTGAACCTGTCGATGGGCGCCTATGGCGCAACTTTCTTCATGCTCACCGGATTCCACGGCCTGCACGTGACTATTGGCACGATCATGCTGATCGTCATCCTGTTCCGTTGTATTGCCGGGCACTTCAAGCCCGAACATCACTTCGCGTTCGAGGCGGTGTCGTGGTACTGGCACTTCGTCGACGTGGTCTGGTTGCTGCTGTTCGTGCTGGTCTATTGGCTCTGACCCGATCAGGGGCAAACAGAACGATCGAGGAGGAGCGTCACCTCTCCGTCGGAGAGAGGCTCCAGGTCCCGCCGCACGGGCAACATGGTGCGGCGTTTTTTTCCGACGAATGAACGCCCTAGCGCCCGGGAAAGAACCCGAAGTAGTGACTGGCCATGATCAGCAGGAACAGCGAGAGCGACAAGCCGATGCGCAACGTCAATGCCTTGACGGTGCGGTTGGAACCGCCCTTGTCACGCATGAGGTAAAACAGCGCCGACCCTAGACTGAACAGGATCAGGACCAGAAAAATCACGATGACGATCTTCATGCGAGCCTTTCCGGTGAAGGCAACGAGTCTAGACGAACGTCACGCGTGGTTCCAATCCCGATGAAATCGCCGCGCCGTCGTCCGGCGCTGCTACCGGCTTTCGTCGCGTTGTTGGGGTTGGCGCTCACCGTTTCCGCGAGCATTTGGCAGTATGGTCGCGGGTGCGAAAAAGACCGGATAGCCGATGCCATCGCGAGCGCCAACACCGCTGCGGTCATGAGCCTGGGCGCGGTCCCGGTGGCCGAAGAGGTGGCTCGATATCGCCGGGTGCGGGCGGATGGCGAGTTCATCGCCGATTCGCTGGTGCTGCAGGACAACCGCAGCCGCGGTGCAACCCCGGGCTACGAAGTGTTCATGGCGTTGCGTGTCGCGGGCAGTGCCATGCACGTGCTGGTCAAGCGCGGCTGGGTTGCGGGCAATCTCGATCGCACGCGCCTGCCCGCCATCGTGACGCCGGCCGGCGTGGTCGAAATCGAGGGAATCGCGCTGCCACCGAACGCCCGGTTCCTGGAACTGTCGCATGGTTCAATGTCGGGAACCGTGTGGCAGAACGTGACCCTCGAGCGCTTTGCCGCCCGTTTTCCGCAGCCGCTACAACCGTTCCTGCTGGAACAGCACAGCACCCTCGCCGACGGACTTGCGCGCGACTGGTTTGCGCCGGCCAACGGTTCCGCCCGGCACTACGGGTACGCTTTCCAGTGGGGTGCAATAGCCACCCTCATCGTGATTCTCTATGGCTACTTCCTCAGCCGCCGATTCCGTTCCCCGCCGCCGTCGGCGTGAGCTGCTGCTGCTCGCTCTCGTGTGCTTTGCGCCGATCGCCGCGTCGTACCTCGCCTACTACGTCTGGCGCCCGGCGTCATTTCGCAATTACGGCGAACTGATAACGCCGATTGCCATGCCCGGCCTGGGCCCGGGTGATTCCACGACACCCGATCCTGCGTTCGCGCAGATCCGCGGGCATTGGTCGTTCGTGATGGTGGCTTCCGGCGCCTGCGACCAACCGTGCCGCGACAAGCTGTGGCAGATGCGGCAGTTGCGCCTCACGCAAGGAAAGGACTCCGATCGTGTCGTGCGGACCTGGATCGTCGATGACAGCGTGACGCCGGGCGCTGCCCTGTTGCGCGAATACCAAGGCACGGTGGTGCTCATGGGGGGAGGGCAGGCATTGTTGCCAAGATTGCCGGCCGCCGGCTCCGCCCGCGATCATCTCTATCTGGTCGACCCGCTCGGAAATCTCATGATGCGTTTTCCCAAGGACGCCGATCCGAATCTCATCAAGAAAGACCTGACCAAGCTGCTGTCGGTGTCGAGGATAGGTTGATGCAGGTGGGTTCGGTGTTTCGGGTTCTGGTGTTTTCCGCGACCGCGCTGGCACTGCTGGTGGTTGTGTTCGGCGCGTTCGTGCGTCTCTCCGACGCGGGTCTGGGTTGTCCCGACTGGCCCGGTTGCTATGGCCATGTCGCGGTGCCGCAATCGGAAACCGCCACCAGCCGTGCCCTCGAACGCTTTCCGGGCAGCGTCATCGAAACTCGCAAGGCCTGGATCGAGATGATCCATCGCTACCTTGCCGGCACCCTCGGACTCCTGGTGGTGACGATAGCGGTGATCGCTTGGCGCTGGCGTGACCGGCTCGGTCAGTCGCCGTGGTTGCCGGCCGCGCTGGTGATGCTGATCTGCCTGCAGGCCGCCTTCGGCATGTGGACCGTGACGATGCTGCTGATGCCCGCGATCGTGACTGGCCATCTGCTCGGCGGCATGATGACCCTGGCCCTGCTGGCGTGGCTTTCGGCACGACAAGGTGCGGCGCGCGCGCCGGTCTCCGAGCCGACACCGACCGGGCACAGTGCAGCGGCCCGTTGGGCGACGGCAGCCCTGGCCGTGCTCTCATTGCAGATCGTGCTTGGCGGTTGGGTCAGCACCAACTATGCGGGCATGGCCTGCCCCGACCTGCCGCTCTGCCAGGGACGCGCCGTACCGCCCATGGATGTCGACCAGGGATTCAGCCTTGCGCGCCGGCTGGGTGAAACCCGTGATGGCGCTCCACTGCCGGGTGAAGCGCTGACCGCGATCCATTGGGCGCACCGCATCGGCGCGATCGTGGCGGTGACGGTGCTGGTCATCGCCGGCTGGGTGGCCCGGGCGGTGCCCGCGTTTCGACTGGCCGGAATGCTCGTCGCCGTGCTGGCGCTGACGCAGGCGTCTCTTGGCATCGCCAACGTGGCGTATGTTTTGCCGCTGCCGCTGGCGGTCGCCCACAATGCCGGCGCCGCACTGCTGCTGATCATGGTCGTGGTGCTAAACTTCAAAGTTGTTTCAGCCCCGCGACGGGAGATGTGAATGGCCAGTACCCTCGCCCTGCCGCTACGCGGCCCGCGCATCCGCCAGTTCTACCAGCTCACCAAACCGAGAGTCGTCTCGCTCATCGTCTTCACGGCGGTCATCGGGATGTTCCTGGCGACGCCTGGCTGGGTACCGTTGCGCGCCTTGCTCGCCGGTACATTCGGGATCGCATTCGTGGCGGGCGCGGCGGCCGTGATCAACTGCCTGGTGGAGCAAAAGCTGGATGCGCTGATGGCACGGACCCGAGCGCGGCCGCTACCGATGGGTCAGCTGACTTCCGCGCAGGCGCTGGCGTTCGCGGTGGTTCTCGGTGGTCTCGGCCTGCTGATCCTCTACACCTTCGCGAATCCGCTCACGATGTGGCTGACGCTCGCGACGTTCGTCGGTTATGCCGTCATTTACACGGCCATCCTCAAGCCCGCCACGCCGCAAAACATCGTCATTGGCGGTGCTTCCGGTGCCATGCCGCCGGTATTGGGTTGGGCAGCGGTCACCGGTTCGGTGTCACCGGACGCCTGCCTGCTGTTTCTCATTATCTTCGCGTGGACGCCGCCGCACTTCTGGGCGCTCGCCCTGTACCGCCGCAATGAGTACGCCAAGGCCGGACTCCCCATGCTGCCGGTCACGCACGGCGAAAAGTTCACCAGCCTGCACGTCTTGCTTTACACCATCATCCTGGTGGCGGTCACAGTCATGCCATTCGCGACCCGCATGTGCGGCTATATCTATCTCGCATCGGCGCTCGCTCTCGGCGGGGTGTTCCTCCACTACGCCTGGCGCGTGCACACCGCCTACAGCGACGCGATCGCCAGAACCACCTTTCGTTACTCCATCGTCTACCTCACGGCCCTGTTCGCGGCCCTGCTGGTGGACCACTACGTGCGCTGGTGATGCGCCGGGCGGTGGCCGCCTGGCTGTTGACGGCGGCGCTTGCGGCGGGCCTGCTCGCCGGTTGCGGCAACCAACCCCGGGCGGTGGCGTTCCAGAGCAGCGACGTCACCGGGGCCGAGTTCGGGCGCAAGCTCGCGCTTCATGGCGTTGGTGGGCAGCCACGCTCCCTGACCGATTTCAGCGGCAAGGTGGTGGTGGTGTTCTTCGGCTTCACCCATTGCCCGGACGTGTGCCCGATTACGATGGTCAAGCTGGCCCGGGTCATGAAGGCGCTGGGCGCCGACGCCGACCGCGTGCAGGTGCTGATGGTGACGCTCGATCCCGAACGTGATTCGGCCGATCTCCTGGCGCAGTACACCGCCGGATTCGATCCGCGCTTCTCCGGGCTGTCAGGCAGCCCAGCCGAGATCGCGGAGGCGGCGCGGGAGTTCCGGGTCATCTACCAGAAGCAGCCGGGCGCCACCCCTGACAGCTACAGCGTCGATCACACCACCGGTACCTATGTGTTCGATCCGCGCGGCCGATTGCGTCTGTTCGTCTCCGGCCAGCAGGAAGCGAAATCGATCGAGCACGACATCCGCCTGCTGCTCACCGGCGCCTGAAAGTAACATCCACCCCCAGGCTGCGCTGCGCTTCGCCTTCCCCCTCAAGAGGGGGCGCAGCGTCCTCGGGGGACCCTGTGGGGAGGTGACGCTCACCCCCAGGCTGCGCTGCGCTTCGCCTTCCCCCTCAAGAGGGGGCGCAGCGTCCTCGGGGGACCCTGTGGGCGCTGCCCCTTCGCTTCAGAGGTTCCCTTCGTTCAGCATCGCGGCGCTACGCCACTCTCCCGGCGGGCAAAAGAAAACGCCGCGAACCGGTCGCGACATTTTGGGGGGGGCCAAAAGCAGGCGTCTTCAGGCTTCCGCCATCGCCATCCGCATCTTCTTCATCGCCTGGACTTCGATTTGACGGATGCGCTCGGCGGAAACCCCGAACTCGCCGGCCAGATCATGCAAGGTGGCGGTGTCGGTCTCCCGCAGCCAGCGCGCTTCGATGATCCTGCGACTGCGCGGGTCGAGCGCGGTCAGCGCGGTTGCCAGGCCTTCCGTGCGCAAGCGGGCGTTCTGCTCGCCTTCGAGGACCCGGCTCGGTTCGTCGTCGGCATTGGTCAGATACGAAATGGGGCTGAAGCTGTCGTCGTCGTCGTCCGATGATGGCTGAAGCGCCATGTCCTGGCCGCCGAGACGGGTTTCCATCTCGACCACCTCCTCCGGCTTGACCTTCAACTGGGCCGCCATCGCCTCGACTTCGGTCGGCGTGAGCGTGTTCAATCCGACCTTCATGCTCCGCAGATTGAAGAACAGCTTGCGTTGCGCCTTGGTGGTGGCGATCTTGACGATGCGCCAATTCTTGAGCACGTACTCGTGAATCTCGGCGCGGATCCAGTGCACCGCGAACGAGACCAGCCTGACGCCGCGCTCCGGGTCGAAGCGCTTCACCGCCTTCATCAGGCCGATGTTGCCTTCCTGGATCAGGTCAGCCTGGGGCAGGCCATAGCCAAGGTAGCCACGGGCAACCGACGCCACCAGCCGCAGGTGCGACAACACCAGCGTGCGGGCCGATTCGAGATGATCCTCGTCGCGGTACCGGCGCGCCAGACTTGTCTCTTCCTCCTGGGACAGGAGCGGAAAGCGGTTGACCGCCGACAGGTAGGTGTCGAGGCTTGCCGCCGAAAGAACCGGGGTGGAAACAGCAATGGAACAGGCCACGTTTCGATCCTCCTTTGAACCGATTTTAGCACTCTGCCAGTGTGAGTGCCAGACCACGAAAAAGGTTCCGTCTACCTTCGCTCAGCGAGCCAAGGCAGACCGAGAACGCCGCCAAACAGCGAAGGAGCCCCGCCCACAGGGTCCCCCGAGGACGGGGCGCCCCCTTTGGGGGAAGGCGAAGCGCAGCGCAGCCTGGGGGTGGGCGTCAACTCGGCTCGAACCGGCGCAGGTGTCGGCCGACGGAGAGGGCGGCGCCAAACCAGCCAAGCCCGGCGGCAACGCCGACCACGGCCGCTGCGTCGCTGATGGCAGGCCCCGAAAACCCGCCGACACCACCGAGCAGCAGCAATGCGCCGCTCAACTGGCGGTTCAGGGTGGCCACCGCCAGCGCCACCATCCCCAGACCCGCGAGCCCTCCCCCGGCCCCGAGCAGCAACCCAAAGTAGAGAAACGGGCGCCGGATGAAGGCATCGGTGGCGCCGATCAACTTCGACAATTCGATCTCGTCACGCCGCCCCAGAATCTGGAGCCTGATCGTGTTGAAGGTCACGGCGGTGAGAGCGATCCCGAGCAGGCTGGCAAGCAGCAAAGCGGCCACACGACCGACGCGAACCGTGGCCGCCAGCTTGCGGGCCCAGAGCGCGTCGAGCTGGGCATGCTCGACCTTTCGCCAGCTCGCGGCTTCGTCGCGCAGGGTCTCGAGCCCGGTGGGATCGCCCTCGCGGCCGGTGACGACGAAGGCGTCCGGCAGCGGATTGCGGCCGAGATCGTCCACGCTGCCGCCAAGGCCTGCACTGGTGCGCAGATCGGCGAGCGCTTCGGCCCGCGTCACGAATCGCACCGTCGATGCCGCAGGGTGGCGCGCGAGCAGCCGAGCGACGGCCTCGGTCTCGGTCTCGGTGGCGTTGGTGTCGAGGAACAGGGTGAGCTGGGGCTCAGCGTCGAGCTGGCCGGACAATGTAGCCAGGTTGCGCGCGGCGAGGTGCAACAGGAGGGGCAGCGCGAGTGCGCTGCCGATCACGATCACGCTCAAGGCGGTTGGAATCAGCGGGTGCCGCAGCCGGTCGAGTGCGTCGCGCAGCGCGCGCGCGTGATTGGCCAGCCAGCGCGTCATGCCACGAACGCCCCGGCGGACAAGGTGATGACGCGCGGCGCGGCGGCGCTGAACGCCTCGGCATCGTGGGTGGCGACGAGAATGGTCGCGCCGACCTGCCGGAACACGTCGAGCAGCGCCACGATGTTGCGGGCGTTGTCAGCGTCGAGATTGCCGGTTGGTTCATCGGCCAGCAGGATCGCGGGCCGATGGACGATGGCCCGGGCGATGCAGACGCGTTGCCGCTCGCCGCCCGACAAGGTGACCGGGTTGTCGCGCTCGCGCGCCAGCAGGCCGACCTTGTCGAGCGCGGCGCGAACCCGGCTTGCGGCCTCCCGCGCCGTGAATCCGGTCACTCGCAACGGCAGCACGACGTTCTCGAACACGCTGCGGTCGTGGAGCAGCTTGTGGTCCTGGAACACCAGGCCGAAATTTCGTCGCAGATAGGGGATGCCACGGTTGCCCATCCGCGAGACGTTCTGGCCGCCGACGGTGATCGTGCCGGCGGTGGGGCGCTCGATCGCGGCGACCAGGCGCAGCAGCGTGGTCTTGCCGGCGCCGGAGTGACCGGTGAGCAGCACCATTTCGCCCTTGGCGACGGTGAACGACACCTGCCTCAAGGCGTCGCGTCCGCCCGGGTAGCGCTTCGAGACGTGATCGATGGTGATCAAGAGCGGGAATTCAGTATTCGCGCTGGCGCCGCGCGCGCTCCCGATCCGGTGCTCAATCGAACAACGCGTCGACGAATGCCGCCGCCTCGAACGGGCGCAAATCTTCGAGGTCTTCGCCGACGCCGATGTAGCGCAGCGGTATCGGCCGTTCGCGCGCGATCGCGGCGATCACCCCGCCCTTCGCGGTGCCGTCGAGCTTGGTCAGGATCAGGCCGGTCAGGCCGACCGCATCGTCGAATGCCTTGACCTGCGAAACGGCGTTCTGACCGGTGTTGGCATCGAGAACCAGCAATACCTCGTGCGGTGCGCCCGGTAGCGCCTTGGCGGTGACGCGCTTGACCTTCTTGAGTTCTTCCATCAGATGCAATTGGGTCGGGAGGCGACCGGCAGTGTCGGCCAGCACGACCTCGGTACCGCGGGCGATCGCCGATTGCACCGCGTCGTACACGATCGCACCGGGGTCGCCCGACGCCTGCGACACCACCGCGATGTCATTGCGCGCGCCCCATTCGGCCAGTTGCTCGCGGGCCGCCGCCCTGAAAGTGTCGCCCGCGGCGAGCAGCACCGATTGGCCCCGGGCGCGGAACAGAAAGGCGAGCTTGCCGATCGAGGTGGTCTTGCCGGCCCCGTTGACCCCCGCCAGCAGGATCACGAACGGGCGCTGCGTGCCGATGACGAGCGGTTGCTCGAGTGGCCGCACCAGGTCGAGCATGGCGGCCTTGAGCAGATCGCGCACCACGCCGGGATCGGTTGCGCGAGCTTTGCGCGCGCGGTTGCGGGCATCGTCGATCAGGTGTTGCGTCGCGGCCACACCCACGTCGCAAGAGAGCAGCACGGCCTCGAGCTCGTCGTAGAATGCATCGTCGGCCACGCCGCCGCGCGAGAACAAGGCGGTGAGCTGGCCACCGAGCCGGGCACGGGTCGCGGCGAGGCCATCGCGCAGCCGGGCCGACCAGGGGCGCTTTTCGGGTGCCGCGCCAGCGTCATCGGTCTTGGGCGCGCCCTTGAGGAAACCAAACATGGTGATAGAGTGTCCCAGCCGCGTCGTCACCGGCCGGCCTCGTGATGTGGTGCAGTCGGCGACGACGATTGCCGATCGATTTCCGATTTTGATTCTATGCTGAATGTGCGCCATCCGACCCATCCGCTGCCAGGTTGTTTTCAAATGAGACGAGCGCTTCACGTGTCCGAATCCATGACATCGCCCCGCACTTGCGCGCCAGCCGTCCTCCGCAGCCTCGCTGTCGTGTCACTGGTGCTGAGCACCGCTGCCGGCGCCGCCCAGGGCGAGATGGCCGAGCACGATCTCGCCAATGGCATGAAGATCGTGGTGCTGGAAGATCACCGGGCACCAACGGTGGCGTCAATGGTCTGGTATCGCGCCGGCAGCATGGATGAACTGTCCGGAACCACCGGCGTTGCCCATGTGCTCGAACACATGATGTTCAAGGGCACGCAAAAGCATCCTCCGGGCGCGTTCTCGCGACTGATCGCGGCCGCGGGCGGCCGCGACAATGCCTTCACCAATCGCGATTACACCGCCTATTTTCAGCAGTTGCACAAATCGAAGCTGCCACTCGCGCTCGACCTCGAATCCGATCGCATGCACAACCTCGATCTTTCCGACGCTGAGTTCGGCAAGGAGATCAAGGTCATCATGGAAGAGCGTCGCATGCGCACCGACGACAAGCCCCAGGCCTTGCTGTACGAACAGATGATGGCGGTTGCCTACACCGGCAGTGCCTATCACTCGCCCGTGATCGGCTGGATGAACGACCTCGAGAACATGACGGCCGAGGACGCGCGCATCTGGTATCGCAAGTGGTACACGCCCAACAATGCCACCCTCGTGGTGGTGGGAGATGTCGATCCGAAAGACGTATTCGGCATGGCCGACGAGCGCTTCGGCCCGATTCCAGCGCGCGCGCTGCCGCCGCGCAAACCCCAGGTCGAACCGGCGCAGCGCGGCATCAAGCGCGTCACCGTCAAGGGTCCGGGTGAACTGCCCTACCTGCTGATGGGGTGGCACGTACCGGTCATCCGCGATGTGGTCAACGACTGGGAGCCCTACGCCTTGTCGGTGCTGGTGGGCGTGCTCGACGGTAGCGACGCCGCGCGCCTCGATCGCGCGCTGGTGAAGGAAGGGCGCATCGCCGTGAGCGCGGGCGCCAGCTACGACAGCGTCAATCGTGCTTCCGGCATGTTCTTCGTCGACGCCTCGCCGGCGCCGGGCAAGACCGTGGCCGATCTCGAGGCCGCCCTTAGAACCGAACTGCGGCGCGTGGTCGTCGACGGCGTGAGCGACGCCGAACTGCGGCGCGTCAAGGCGCAGGTCATCGCCAGTCAGGTGTTCCAGCGCGACTCGATGTTCGGCCAGGCCATGCAGATCGGCGTGCTCCACACCTCCGGGCTGCCCTACGACTCCGCCGATACCCAGGTGCGCCGGCTGCGCGAAGTGACTCCCGAGCAGGTGCGCGATGTCGCGCGCCGATATCTCATCGACGACAGCCTCACGGTCGCGGTGCTCGATCCGCAGTCCCTGGCGCCCAAGACTGCCGCCGTCAAGCCGGCGACGAACTGACATGAAGCGCTCACCCCCAGGCTACGCTGCGCTTCGCCAACCCCCTCCCGGGGGCCAGTGCCCTTGCGGGGTGAGGCCGGACACCCACCTGCTGCTACCCTTGCCATGATGCATACGATGCTTCGCTCCGCTGCCACAGTCGTGGCGCTCGTGGTCACCATTGCCCCGGCGCATGCACTGCTCCCGATCCAGGCCTGGACCCTCGACAACGGCGCGCGCGTGCTGTTCGTCGAGAACCGCGCGCTGCCCATGATCGACGTGAGCATCGATTTTCCGGCTGGTTACGGGCGCGATACCCGCGAGCGTTCCGGGCTCGCCAGCATGACGCTCTCGTTGATGCGCCTGGGCGCCGGCGGCCTCGGCGAAACCGAGGTCTCGGGAGCACTCGCCGATGTCGGTGCCCAGCTCGGCTCGCGTTTCGACGCCGATCGCGCGGGGTACTCGGTGCGGACGCTGTCCAGCGCGGCCGAGCGCGAACCGGCCATCGACATACTCGCCCGGGTGGTCCAGCAGCCACTGTTTTCGGCCGATGTCCTGGGCCGCGAGACCCGGCGCCTGGTGGCTGGCTTGCAGGATGCCGCCACCAAGCCCGAATCGATCGCCGATCGGGCACTCAGTCTCGCCGTCTTCGGCGACCATCCTTACGGCCTGCGCGGCTCGGGCGAAGTCGACACCATCACCACCCTGACAGCCGAGGACCTGGCCGCCTTCCATCGCCGCTGGTACCGCTCCGACTATTCGGTCATCGCCATCATCGGCGATCTCTCGCGCGATGCTGCCGATAGCATTGCCCGGCGCCTGACCGCCGGTCTGCCCCGGGGCGCCGATGCTCCTCCACCGCTGGCGGCGGTCAAGCCGCTGGACGCACCGGTGGTCCAGCGCATCGCGCACCCGGCGAGCCAGAGCCACATCCTGCTCGGCGCACCGGGCATGAAGCGCGACGACCCCGACTACTTTCCGCTGTTCGTGGGCAACTACGTGCTCGGCGGCGGCGGGTTCGTCTCGCGCATCGTCGAGGAAGTGCGGCAGAAGCGCGGGCTCGCCTACAGTTCCTACAGCTACTTCGTGCCGATGTCCGAACGCGGCCAGTTCCAGGTCGGCCTGCAGACGCGCCGCGAGCAGGCCGACGAGGCGCTCGAGGTGACGCGTGCCACCCTCAAGCACTTCGTGGCCGAAGGGCCGACCGACGACGAACTCGTGGCCGCCAAGCAGAACCTGGTCGGCGGATTTCCGCTGCGTATCGACAGCAACCGCAAGATTCACGATTACCTCGCCACTATTGGTTTCTACCGGCTGCCCATCGACTACCTCGACCAGTTCGTCGATCGCATCGAGTCGGTCACGGTGGCGCAGATCAAGGATGCGTTCCAGCGTCGTGTCGATCCGGATCGGATGGTCACGGTGGTGGTTGCCGGAGGCGCTCGCGAGCAGTGAGCGGCGGGCGCGGCAATGCCGCCGATCCGGCTGGTGCGGTCCGCATCATCGGTGGCACCCATCGGCGGCGCCTGATCCGGTTTCCCGACCGGGACGGCCTGCGTCCCACCCCCGATCGGGTGCGAGAAACCTTGTTCAACTGGCTCGGCCAGGATCTCACCGGCTGCGACTGTCTCGATCTGTTCGCCGGTAGCGGCGCCCTCGGGTTCGAAGCGGCTTCGCGCGGGGCACGGCGGGTGGTGATGGTCGAGCGCGATGGGTTGGCACTGCGCAGCCTGCACGATAATCTTGCGACCCTCGGACTTCCGGCGGTCGAGATCGTGGCTCGCGACGCGCTAGAATTCCTGCGGCGGCCGGAACTGAAGTTCCACGTGATCTTCGCCGACCCACCGTTCGCCGACGGCGATCCGGCGGGTTTGCTCGAACGGGTGGGTCCGCATCTGGTGCCCGGGGGCCGTTTCTATGTCGAGGCGCCGGTCGCCATCGGGCCGGCGGCGGACTGGATGCTGTTGCGTAGCGCCCGGTCCGGGCGGGTGCACGCGCACCTGTTCGCGTCGGCCGAGTCATCTTCAATCACTGGCTATCCCCAAGCATGAAAAAAGCCGTCTATCCCGGGACTTTCGACCCGATCACCCGCGGTCATGAAGACCTCGTGCGCCGCGCCTCGCAACTGTTCGATGGCGTGGTCGTGGCCATCGCCGCGAGTCCCGGCAAGAAACCGTTCTTCACGCTCGACGAGCGGGTGCAGATGGCGCGCGAGGTGCTGGCGCCGTACGCCAACGTGGAAGTCACCGGCTTCTCCGGCCTGCTGATGGATTTCCTGAAGCAGGGGGATGCCAGGATCATCGTGCGTGGGCTCAGGGCCGTCTCCGATTTCGAGTACGAGTTCCAGATGACCGGCATGAACCGGATACTCTATCCTGACGTCGAGACCGTGTTCCTCACGCCGGCCGAGCAATACCAGTTCATCTCGGCGACCATGGTGCGCGAGATCGCGAGTCTGGGCGGCAACGTCGCCCCGTTCGTCAATCCCGCGCTGGCCGACCGGCTCGCAGCCAAGGCCGCGAAGGGCTGACCGGTGGCCCTGCTCATCACTGACGAGTGCATCAACTGCGATGTGTGCGAGCCCGAGTGCCCCAACGACGCGATCTCGATGGGCGAGCTGATCTATGTGATCGAGCCGCGCCAGTGTACCGAGTGCGTCGGCCATTTCGAGCAGCCGCAGTGCGTGGAGGTGTGTCCGGTCGACTGCATCATTCTCGATCCCGAGATCCCGGAGTCGCCCGGTGTCCTGATGACCAAATACCGGTCGCTGATGGCGACCAAGGTCTGACCGATAAGATCTGGCCGTCAGGTCTGGCAGGACACGCAGTAGTAGGTGGAGCGCTGCCCCTGGCGGATGTGGCGGATGCTCGCGCCGCAGCGCGAGCAGGCTTGCCCGCCGCGCTCGTACACCAGAGACTGCTGCTGGAAGTGGCCGGGGCGCCCACCCGCATCCACGTAGTCGCGCAAGGTGCTGCCGCCGGCGTCGATCGCCAGGGCGAGCGTTTCCTTCACCGCCGCCACCAGCCGGGTGCAACGCACCGCTGACAGCCGCCGCGCCGCCGTTCTCGGATTGATCCCGGCACGAAACAAGGCCTCGGACGCGTAGATGTTGCCCACACCGGTCACCAGCGTGCCGTTCATCAGGATGTGCTTGATGGCAGCACTGCGCCCACGAGTCACCTGGTGCAGATAGTCGCCATCGAAGGCGTCGGTCAGCGGCTCGGGCGCGAGTGCCGCCAGCAGTGGATGTGAGCCACCGTCGCCCTCGGTCCAGTGCAGGCTGCCGAAACGACGCGGATCGTGGAATCTGAGCACGCGGGAATCGTCGAGCACGATGTCCACGTGGTCGTGCTTGCGCAGCGGCGTGGCGGGCCCCACCACCTGCAGGTTGCCGGACATACCCAGATGCAGCAACAACGTACCGTCGGCGACGCCGATCAGAAGGTACTTGGCGCGGCGATCGACACGATCGATGCGCGCCCCCTCGAGTCGCGCTTCCAGGTCCGCCTGAACCGGCCACCGCAACCGGCGATCGCGAACGATCACCGCGACGATACGGCGCCCGACGAGGTGCGGTTCGAGCGAGCGCCGGGTGGTCTCGACCTCCGGCAGTTCCGGCATGGCCAGCCTATTTCGCCGCGCTGGGCGGCGACAACAGACGCTGGGCTCTATCGGCGGCGAAAACGAATTCGAGTTTCTCGTCGAGCCGCCGCAGGATGAACTCCGGTTCCCGCGTCAGCACCTGGAACTCGACGTTCTTGCCGTCCTTCATGGTGATCCGTACCGCTTCACCAGCCTTGGCGGCGGTGGCGGGGCGCGTGGCCAGGCTCGATGCGAAGCGCCAGTCATCGAGCCAGCGCGCGACGTCGTCCTGCGACAGCTTTTCGGTTGCCGCGGTCGGCGGGGTCCATCGCGATTTGCCGTCCTTGGACTCCAGGCGGCCACTGGCCAGTTCGAACGCGACCGGGGTCTCGTCGTCGCCGAGCAGCATGTGCGTGGTCATGCTGTCGGCCTGCGTCGGCAGGCCGTATCCGAACACCGGTGACAGCAGGAACACCTTGTTGCCGCTCAGCACGTATTGCTCGCCGGTCAGCGGGTTTGCCGTGCCGAACGCGAACACGCGATGGTCGATGGTGACACGCGCGAATGGGTGGTCGAGTTCGAAGCGCGCGAGGTCATCGGCCGGGAACACGGTCCGGCTCTTCGCGGCCAGCAGGTCGAGCAGGCGCTGCGCCTGGGTGTTGTCGGTGCGTGCCGAAAATGGTTCGGTCTGCCGCCAGCGACCGCCCGATTTCAGCAGCACGAAGGTGGGCAGCCCGTTGCGCTCGATGCGGATGCTGCGGGCCTCGGCCGGCTTGCGGTCCGACAGCGCGATCTCTGGTGCCCCTTTTGGTCCGGGCTCGAGAATCATCCACGCGCCCAATGCCGCGACCGCGATGGCAAGCCCGACATTGATGAGCAGACGGCGATTCATCGTTGGGCCGCGGGCGCCGCACGCAGCCCCGTCACGCGGCGTCTCATGCGCGGCGCCGACGCCACCAGATCATGCCGCCGGTGAACAGGAAGGCGCCAGGTACGGCGATGATGAATGCCAAGCCGATGAACAGGAGCCAGGCCCGCGACAGCTCGATGTTACCGTCGACGAGTGACTTGGGCTGGATGGCGATCAGGTTGTCGTCTCCCGCCAGCCAGGTGACCATGTTGATGCCCAGGTCGAGGTTGCCGAGCAGGCCCGCATAGGTGTTGGCAATGAAATGGCCGCTACCGGTGACGATCACGCGCTGCGGCTTGCCGTTGAGGTCGCGTTCCAGCGCGCCAGCAATCGTGACCGGACCCGGCACGTCACGCGCCTTGTCGAAGGCGACCTTGTCGTCGAGTGCGCCGGTCTCGATCCAGCCGCGCTGTGCGACCTCCACCAGCGGCGAGAAACGCCAGACCTTGTCGTCGGGCTGATGGCCGATGCGGCGGGCGAGAGGAAACGCGCTGTTGAGCACGAACCCGCGCGTCACCGCATGGTTGGGATAGCTGAAGGCGATGGCGAGCGTGGCCGACGCCTTGATGTCGTTGGCCGCGGGATCGACCACCACGCCGGGTGACAGCTCGAGGTGCAGTGCGTCGGCCATCGGCTGCAGGCCGTGCAGCGGTTCCTGGTCGAGCAGCCAAAGCAGGCTGCCGCCGCGCTCGAGCCAGGCGGCGAGTTTCGTGGTCTCGGCCGGCAGCAGATCGACCTGCGGTGTGGCGATGACCAGCACTGCGGCGTTTGCGGGCACGTCCTGCGCTGCGGCGAGGTTCAGGGTGCTGACCTTGAAACCCTTGGTTTCGAGGCGCTTGCCGAATTCACCCAGATCGTGATTGGCGATGCCGCCCGGGTTACGCTCGCCATGCCCGGCCAGGAACATGACCAGCCGTTCATGGCTGCGGGCCAGGCGGGTGAGCAGGTTGGTGAGCGACGATTCGTCGAGATTGGTCAGGTGCTCGCTGCGGCCGGCGAGATCCACCACCATCTCGCCGTTGGCGCGAATGTTGGCCGTGGCAGTGGCCTTGGGCTGCTGTTGCGGATCGACGAATTTCAGCGCGATGTCGGGCTTGATGCGCTGGTAGCGGGCAATGAAGTCGGCGATCTGGCGCCGGATGTCGCCGAGCGTGGGATCCTGTTCGGTCGAGTAGGCCGTGATCGTGACCGGTCCGTCGAGAGTGCGCAGCAGTTGCAGCGTGCCCTCGCTCAGGCTGTTGCGCGAGTTCTGGGTGAGGTCCCACTGCCGCGAATGCTGCCCGGCAAGCTGCGCGAGCAGCAGCGCGGCCGCGATCAGCAATGCGGCGAAGATGCCGTTCTGCGCCAGCAACTGGAAACGTGCCCTTCGGGATGCCTTCATAACGAATAGCCCGCCTGGAAAAGGCAAAGCGCAGCGTAGGGGGTGAAGAACGGAGGGCTGTCCGAAGCGAAGGGGCCCCGTCCACAGGGTCCCCCGAGGAACGCGCCCCCTCGCGAGGGGGAAGGCGGAGCGCAGCGCAGCCTGGGGGTGGGCGTCATGGATCAGGACGCCAGCCGGTCGCGGTCGAGCCGCCGCACCGTGAGCCAGAGAAACACCGCGATGAACATCCCGAACCATGCCAGGTCGCCGGTGTTGAGCAAGCCGCGCGCAAAAGTCTCGTAGTGGCGCAGCAGGGAGAGCAGATGAAGCACGCTTGCCGGATCGGAGGCGCCCATGTTCACGATCCAGAGCACCAGCAGCGCGGCGAAGGCCGAGATCGCCGCGGTCACCGGCTGCGCCGTGAGCGACGACAGATAAAGCCCGACGGCCGCGAACGCGCCGCTCAGCAGGATCAGGCCGAGCGCGTTGGCTGCCACCAGGCCGAGGTCGATGCGACCGCCCGCGTACAGCGACAGCGCCATCACCACGATCAGGCCGGTGGCGATCAGCAGGAACAACATCAGGCTGGTGAACTTGCCCAGGACGATCTGCATCACCGATATTGGCGCCGATACCAGGAAGGTGAGCGTCTGGTTGCGTCGTTCTTCGGCGATCAGGCGCATCGACAGCAACGGCACGACCAGCAGCAGCACGATCGCCGCGACCCCGAATACCGGCGCCACCACGATCTCGGTGATGCCGGGCGGATTGGGGTATTGCGCGAGCTGCGGTTGCAGGTCGCCATAGCGCCCGACCCCGACCATGAACAGATAGCCGAAGATCACCTGCAACACCGCCAGCACCACCCAGGCGAGCGGCGAATTGAACAGGCTTCGGAGTTCCTTGGCGGCGATGGTGCCTATCATGCGGTCGTTTCCACGAGATCGTCGTCGCGTTGGGTCAGGTTGACGAACACTTCCTCGAGCGTGGTTTCGACCGGGATGAGCTCGGTCAGTCCCCAGTCGAGTTCGACCGAGCGGCGCACCAGTGCCTGCGCCGGGTTCGAATCCGGTCCATGGAACACGCGCAGGCGCTGCGCCGACAGCAATTCGACCGAGCGCACGCCATCGATGGCTTCGAGCAGCGCCGGTGCCGGCGGTCGGGCGAACGCCACGGTCAGCGCCTGCCCGCCACGGGTTTGCCGCAGCGCCGCGATGGTGTCGGTGTAGACCACCTTGCCGTGATTCAGGATCTGCACCCGGTCGCACACCGTTTCGACCTCGGGCAGGATGTGGGTGGACAGGATCACGCTGTGAGCGGCGCCGAGTTCGCGGATGAGAGCGCGAATCTCGCGGATCTGGTTCGGATCGAGGCCGACCGTGGGTTCGTCGAGCACGATGAGGTCGGGCTCGTGGACGATCGCCTGGGCGATGCCGACCCGTTGCTGGTAACCCTTGGAAAGCGTCGCGATCATGCGCCCGCCCATGTCGGCCACGCCACAGCGCTGCTTGGCGCGCGTCACCGCGGTGGCGACCTTTGTGCTCGGCACGCGGTGCAGCCGGGCGGCGAGCCGCAGGTATTCGTCGACCGTGAAGTCAAGGTACAGCGGTGGTGTTTCGGGAAGATAGCCGATGCGTGCCTTGGCCTCGACCGGTCGATCGAGCAGGTCGATGCCGCAGATGCTGATCTCACCGGCCGATGGCGCGAGGTTGCCGGTGATCATCTGCATCGTGGTGGTCTTGCCGGCGCCATTGGGCCCGAGCAGGCCGAGCACCTCGCCCCGGGCGAGCGCGAGCGAAACCTCGTGCACGGCACGACGCCCGCCGAAATCGCGGGATAGTTGCACGGCTGACAGGGTGGCGGAAGAGGTGTTGTCCAAGATGGAAACGGCCGAAGGGAGGCTGCTGTGCGGCGCGTCTGCGCCAGCGTGCAGTATCACAGGCGCGGCCGGAATATACCGAAACTCGCGTGCTTAGCAAAGAACACGGCGCCGGACGGAACTCGGCGGCATCGGACTGCTCCAAGAACGGGTCTATGCTCCCCTCAGGCGGTGGCGGACGGCCGCCTTGCGCCGGATCGCCGTGTCGTGAAGTAGACTTGACCGACTGTCCCGGCGGTTTCGGGGCTGTTTCCCTTTCCTGCCCATCAACCTGGTCGACCCTTGCCTATGTGGACCCTTCGCCTCGTCGCCGTTCTTTGTGCGGTATCCCTGCCGGCTTGTGCCAACCTGGTTGCGCCGCGCACGCCGCCGGCCGATGGCCCGAAGCTTCTCGCTCAGGCACAGGGCGCGATGGATGCCGACGATGCCCATGAGCAGGTGGTCGAAGCGCCGGCGCGTCCGGTCGAGCCGCCAGCGGTACTGCCCTCCAACGCCCTGACCTCCGACATCCTGTACAAGTTGTTGATGGGCGAGATCGCGGGCCAGCGCGGTAACCTG
>JANXYG010000042.1 GCA_025350245.1 Betaproteobacteria bacterium | reverse complement strand
GGTCAGCCCGAATGGATGCTAGCAAGGTCAGGCGTTTCAGGGAACAAGTCAGGCGCTTCCGTACGCGATTCGCACAAGGCGGTGCGAGCGCGCTGGGTAGTGTGCTCGGGCAGCGCGAGCTCGAGGCCCAGCTTGCCCGGCACAGTGCGCGATGCCGTCACCGCATCTACTCGCCGCTGATCACACTTGGCTTGTTTGTCGATCAGGTCATGAGTGCGGACCACAGTTGCCAGGATGCGGTGGCGCGGGGCGCGAGCGCACGGATATCGCAAGGCGAGAAGCCATGCGCGCTGAACAACGGGCCGTATTGCAAAGCACGGCAGCGACTGTCCGCGGCGTTGCTCACGCATCTGTGTGCGGCGACCGGGCGGGGGCTGGTCGACGCCCAACCCTGGGCATGGCGCTGGCGTGGGCGGGAGGTCAAGCTCATCGACGGTACCACGGTGTCGATGCCGGACACGGCGGCGAACCAGCAAGCGTATCCACAAGTGTCGCAGCAGAAGGCCGGACTTGGGTTTCCGATCGCCCGTGTGGTGGGGATCGTTTCGCTGGGTTGCGGCGCTGTCCTCGAGTGGGTGGTGGGGCCGTGCGAAGGCAAGAGCAGCGGTGAGACCTCGATGCTGTGGCGCATGGGGGCCGGACTCCGCGACGGCGACATCGTGCTGGCCGATCGCTACTACGCCGGCTACTTCATGCTCGCGCGGTTGCTGTCGCAGGGCGTGGATGTGGTGACACGCCAGCATCAGTTGCGTCACACCGACTTTCGGCGCGGCGTGCGACTGGGCAAGCGCGACCACATCGTGCTCTGGTCACGTCCGCAACGTCCGGCGTGGATGGACGAGGTCACCTACGCGGCGATGCCCGAAACGCTGCGCCTGCGAGAGTGTCGTGTGGGAGGCTGGATTCTGGTCAGCAGCCTGTGCGATGGCCAGGCCGTGAGCAAGCAGGACCTGCACGAGCTCTACGGCTGGCGCTGGCATATCGAGCTCGACTTCCGTGCGATCAAGGCGCACATGCAGATGGATGTCCTGCGCTGCAAGACGCCAGCCATGATCCAGAAGGAGATCGCCGTGCATCTGCTGGCGTACAACCTGGTGCGTTCGGTGATGGCCCAGGCCGCGGCATCGATCATGCTGTTGCCGCGCCAGCTCAGTTTCACGGGCGCATTGCAGCAACTACGCGCCTTCGAGCGCAGTCTGCGCCACGGCAAATGCGCCTTCATCGGCCAAGCACTCGAAGCGCTTTTGGCCGGCATCGCGCAACTGAAAATACCCTTTCGGCCTGGTCGCGCGGAGCCGCGCGCACGGAAGCGACGGGGCAAGAATCTGCCCTTCCTGACTCGCCCGTGGCGTACGGAACGGGAACGGTTGCTGGCGCTTCGCCGGAAATACCTTCGTACCTTCGCGGCTTAAGGTAGTGCCATTGGGGCCAGGCTCGCATCGGTTTGTGGTGGGCGACATCGCCGATCGCGCACTCGTGGCGGACCTGCTGAAGACACACCGCCCCGACGCGATCGTCAATTTCGCCGCCGAGAGCCACGTCGACCGATCGATCCACGGTCCGGAAGATTTCATCCAGACCAACGTCGTCGGCAGTTTTCATCTTCTGCAGGAGGCGCTCGGCTACTGGCGCGACGTGCTCGATCGCAGCGCTGCCTTTCGTTTCCTGCACGTGTCGACCGACGAGGTCTACGGCACTCTCGGGCCGCACGAGGCCGCTTTCACCGAGACGACCCCGTACGCGCCGAATTCGCCCTACTCGGCGAGCAAAGCCGCGTCTGATCACCTGGTGCGTGCCTACCACCATACCTACGGGCTGCCCACGCTCACCACCAATTGTTCCAACAATTATGGGCCGTTCCAGTGTAACCGGTAACTACCCGGCGTCGTTTACGCGACCGCCCGGGTGTGTAATGCGGAGCGCAGTGGCTGGTCGGCGAAGTGCTGCTTCCAGTGCCGAGGCGTGAGTTCGGCAACTCTCGAGGCTGGGTGCTCGCCCACCCGCTGCAGCACATCGACCAGGTAGTCGTACGGGTTGATCCGGTGCAGCCGGCAGGTCACGATCAGGCTGTTGACGATGCCCACGTACTTGGCGCCGACCTCGGTCCAGTTGAACAGCCAGGCCTTCCTGCCCATCGGAATGGCGCGCAGCGCCCGCTCCAGATGGTTGGTGTCGATGGGCACGTCCGGATCGTTCAGGTACACCTCCAGCCCCCCTCGTCGCTCCCGGGCATAGGCCATCGCCCGGGTCAGCGGGTTGCTGGGCAGTAAGCCCTGGGCTTCGAACTGCCGGTCGATCCAGGCGAAGAAGCGCTCGACCACGGGCTTGGCATGGATGAGCCGGTAATCGAGCTTGCGCGCGGCCTTGAGCCCTTGCTCCCGGATCTGGTCCTCGACCCGGTACAGGGCGCCGATCATGTCCAGGGCTTCGGCCGCTGCTCGTGGTTCGGCCCCCTGGGCCTCGAAGACCTTGCGCCGGGTGCGCCCAGCATTGCGCGTGGGTGATGCCGGTCTTGGCGGCATAGGCGCTGTAGGCCGCGTAGCCATCGGAGAGGAGCACCGCGCCTTGTGCCGGGCTCAGCCCCAGGGCTTGCTCCACATGCACCGCACGGCGGCTGTCGAAGTACGGGAAGCACACCTCGTCGTGTTCGCCGTACACCGGCCAGTAGTAGGCCGCCTTCATCTTGCCCGGTTCACCGCGCCCGGCCTTGATCGGGGTCTCGTCCATGGCCTTGACCCGGCTGTCCCGGATCGAGGCGAACTGTGCCTCGTAGATGGGCTCGAGCAGGCTCGCCCCCTGGTGCACCAGTTGCGTCAACCACGCCCGGCTCACCGTGATGCCGGCATCGGTCAGGCGCTGGTGCTGGCGGTACAAGGGCAAGTGGTAGGCGAACTTGTCGATCAGCACCCCAGCCACGAAGCTGACCTC
>JANXYG010000030.1 GCA_025350245.1 Betaproteobacteria bacterium | reverse complement strand
GCCGCGGAGAGCCATCGGGTGATCGAGTCCTCGGGGGCGACGATACCGCTGATCCTGGTGCCATAGGGCAGCCCGGTTGACGCCACCGCCTCCACTTGCGGCAGGTGGTGCGTGATCTCGTTCAGTTGCCGGTCTTGACCGCGCCGTAGAGGTCGAGCGCAATCGTACGCGCCTGCGCATGATCGACCACCGGCGCCGGATAGTCCCGGCCGATCACGACGCCGACCGCGCTCTGCTGGGCAGGCGTCATGGTCCAGGGCGCGTGGATGTACTTGGCCGGCACCTTTTCCAGTTCGGGAACATAGCGGCGGATGAACCGGCCGTCGGCGTCGAACTTCTCCGACTGCGTCACCGGATTGAAGATGCGGAAGTACGGCTGCGCGTCGCAGCCGGTGGATGCCGCCCACTGCCAGCCGCCGTTGTTGGCCGAAAGATCGAAGTCGTTGAGGTGCGTGGCGAAATAGGCTTCGCCTCGCCGCCAGTGCACATGCAGATCCTTCACCAGGAACGACGCGGCAACCATGCGCAGGCGGTTGTGCATGTAGCCCGAGGCGTTTATCTGGCGCATCGCGGCGTCGACCAGCGGATAGCCGGTGCGGCCTTCGCACCACACGGCGAAAAGATCATCATCATCCGGGAACACCAGCGCGTCGTATTCGGGCTTGAAGCTGTGATCGACCACCCGCGGGTGGTGCCACAGGATCTGGAAATAGAAATCGCGCCAGATCAGTTCGGACAGCCAGGTGGCGGCACCCGCGCTCGTGCGCGCAATCGCCGCGCGCGCGAGTTCGCGGATCGAGATGGTGCCGAATCGAAGGTGCACCGACAGATACGACGGCCCCGGCACCGCGGGAAAGTCGCGTCGGTCGCGATAGTCGTCGATGCGCCCGAGAAAATCGTCGAACAGCCGCCGCGCCCCGCTTTCGCCGGTCGGCAGCTTCAGGGCGGTGAGGTTGGTCGGCTCGAAACCCATCTCTTGCAAGGTGGGCATCGGCCCGGCCGGCGCCTGCTCGAATTGCTCGCGGTGGGACTCGATCGGATACGCCTTGACATAGAACGGATCCGCCGCGCGCACCAGCCACGCATTCTTGTACGGCGTGAACACCGAGAACGGCTTGCCGGCCTGGGTCAACACCTCGTTCTGCTCGAACACGCACTGGTCCTTGAACGTGTGGAATGCGCGGCCCTGTTGGTGCAATTCGCGCTCCACCGCCGCATCGCGTTCGATGGCGGCGGGTTCGTAATCGTGATTGGCGTAGACGGCATCGGCGCCGATCTCCGCGGCCAGTTGCGGCACCAGATGCCGGGCCGGGCCATGCAGCACGGTCAGGCCGCCGCCGAGGGCTTCGAGGGAGGCGCGCAGTTCCGCCACCGTGTGCCAGATGAACTCGACGCGGCGATCGGCCCGGCGCTCCAGCGCCTCCAGGATCTCGGTGTCGAACACGAACACACACCGCACGGCGCGGGCGTGCACCAGCGCACCGTGAAGCGCGGCGTGATCCGTGACGCGAAGGTCACGACGAAACCAGACCAGCGCCCTGTCGATCGCAATAGTCATCAGTTCATGCGCGAGCGCAGGAAGCGCATGACGCCGCCGATCAGCGGCAGCTTGGCATACAGCTCCTCGGCGGTATCCCAGTAGTCTCGGTGATAGTCGATGCGCCCGTCGATCGCAAAGCGCAAGTGGCTCACGCCGTGCACCGTCTGCACCTGGTTGGGCCGGTAGCGCCGAATGCGGAAATGGAAGTCCCACTCCAGCATTGCCTGACCGTCGCTCGCAATGCGGTTGACCACAGCGAAGCGAGGATCGATCAGCGGCACGTACATGCGCCGGAAGATGTCCTCGATGGCGGCCAGCCCGTGCACCTCGTTGAACGGGTCCTTGAAGAAGGCGTCCTCGGTGTATACGCGGCCGAGGACAGCGACGGACTCGGGTGTCATCGTGTCGAAGTAGCGGACGATGTCGTCGAGCGTCACAGGCCGGTGACCTTGTGGATGAGGTAAAAGTACCAGCGATAAGGGGCACACCGCAGCACCTTGAACCAGCGGGTGAAACGCTTCGGAAAGT
>JANXYG010000017.1 GCA_025350245.1 Betaproteobacteria bacterium | reverse complement strand
GGCAAGGGAATCGCCGCCGCCTCGCTCGCGGCGATCCTCGAATCGCGCGGCATTCGTCTCACCCTGCTCAAGCTCGACCCTTACATCAACGTCGATCCGGGCACCATGAGCCCGTTCCAGCACGGCGAGGTGTTCGTCACCGACGACGGCGCCGAGACCGACCTCGACCTCGGTCACTACGAGCGCTTCGTGCGCACCCGGATGCTGAAGCGCAACAACTTCACCACCGGGCAGATCTACGAGAGCGTCATCAAGAAGGAACGCCGCGGTGACTACCTCGGCGGCACCGTTCAGGTCATCCCCCACATCACCGACGAGATCAAGCAATACATCCGGCTCGGTGCCGCCGACGCCGATGTGGCGATCGTCGAAGTGGGTGGAACGGTGGGCGACATCGAGTCGCTGCCTTTCCTCGAGGCAATCCGGCAACTGAGCCTGCAGGTCGGGCGCAGCAACGTGTGTTTCATCCACCTCACGCTGGTGCCGTACATCGCCTCGGCGGGCGAAATCAAGACCAAGCCGACCCAGCACTCGGTGAAGGAGCTGCGCCAGATCGGCATCCAGCCCGATGTCCTGCTGTGCCGCGCCGACCGCTGGCTGCCCGACGACGAGCGCCGCAAGATCGCGCTGTTCACCAACGTCGAGGAACACGCGGTCATCACCGCGATCGACGTCGACTGCATCTACAAGATTCCAGGGTTGCTGCACGCCCAGGGGCTCGACCAGATCGTGTGCCGCAAGCTCGAGATCGAGGCGCCGGCCGCCAACCTCGCCGAATGGGAGCAACTGGTCTGGGCGCTCGAGCATCCCAGGCAGACGGTCGACATCGCCCTGGTCGGCAAGTACGTCGACCTCACCGAATCCTACAAGTCGCTGTCCGAAGCCCTGTCGCATGCCGGCATCCATACCGGCTCGAAGATCAACATCCATTACATCGACTCCGAAAAGATCGGGGTCGAAGGCACGGCGGCACTCGAAGGCATGGATGCGATCCTCGTGCCCGGCGGCTTCGGCCCTCGTGGTGTCGAGGGCAAGATCCGGGCGATCCGGCACGCCCGCGAGAACGCCATTCCCTACCTGGGCATCTGTCTGGGCATGCAGCTCGCCGTCATCGAGTTCGCCCGGCACAAGGCGAACATGCCCGACGCCCACAGCACCGAATTCGACGCTGCCACGGCTTTTCCGGTCGTGGCCCTGATCCACGAATGGGTCGATCGCGATGGCCGTGTGGAGCAGCGCGATGCGGATTCCGATCTCGGCGGCACCATGCGCCTGGGCCGCCAGGAGGCGGAACTGCTCGCCGGTACCCAGGTGCGGGCCATCTACGGTTCGGACCACATCGCCGAGCGCCATCGGCACCGTTACGAAGTCAACAACCATTATGTCGATCGCCTGCGTGCGGCGGGCCTGCGCATCAGCGGGCTGTCGACCGGCAGCGAGCGACTCACCGAGATGATCGAGTTGCCGGACCACCCGTGGTTCATCGGCTGCCAGTTCCATCCGGAATTCACGTCCACCCCTCGCGCCGGTCATCCGCTGTTCAAGGCGTTCATCGAAGCCGCAGTGCGTTTTCGTGCCGGCGCCGCCGTGCCGGCGTTGCCGTTGCCCGCCGCACGTATTGCCTGATGAAGCTGTGCGGATTCGATGCGGGCCTCGCTCACCCGTTCTTCCTGATTGCCGGCCCCTGCGTGATCGAGTCGCGGCAACTGGTGATGGACACCGCCGGGACGCTCAAGGAGATGTGCGCGACGCTCGGGATCCCGTTCATCTTCAAGGCGTCGTACGACAAGGCCAACCGCAGTTCGTCGAAATCGTTTCGCGGCCTGGGCATGGACAAGGGCCTCGAAATCCTGGCCGATGTCCGCCGCACGCTCGGCGTGCCGGTGCTCACCGATGTTCATGACATCGGCGACATCGCGGCGGCCGCGGCGGCCGTGGATGTGCTGCAGACCCCGGCATTCCTGTGTCGCCAGACCGATTTCATTGCCGCCGCGGCGAGTGCGGGGAGACCGGTCAACATCAAGAAGGGCCAGTTCCTGTCGCCCTGGGAAATGTCCAACGTCGTGGCGAAGGCAAGGCAGGCCAGCGGTACCGACAATATCCTCGTGTGCGAACGCGGCTTCAGTTTCGGCTACAACAACCTGGTCTCCGACATGCGCTCGCTGATGGTCATGCGCGCAACCGGTTGTCCGGTCGTGTTCGATGCCACGCATTCGGTACAGTTGCCGGGCGGACAGGGCGACGCCAGCGGCGGGCAGCGCGAGTTCGTCCCGGTGCTGGCGCGCGCGGCGATCGCCGCCGGCGTGGCGGGCGTGTTCATGGAGACGCACCCGGATCCGGCCAAGGCCCTGTCCGACGGCCCCAATGCCTGGCCACTGGCGCACATGGCTGCACTGCTGTCCACGCTGAAGGACCTCGACGTGCTGGTAAAACGCAACGGCTTCGCCGAAGATCTTCTCGCACCAACCCCGGCCGTCGCCTGACGCGCCGTCATTCATCCACCAGGACCTGAGAGCACATGAGTTCAATCGTCGATATCGTCGCGCGTGAAATCCTGGATTCCCGAGGCAATCCGACGGTCGAAGCCGACGTGCTGCTCGAATCCGGCGTGAGCGGTCGTGCCGCGGTCCCGTCGGGTGCCTCCACCGGCAGCCGCGAAGCGATCGAACTGCGCGATGGCGACCAGCGCCGGTACGGCGGCAAGGGCGTACTCAAGGCGGTCGAGAACGTCAACACCGAGATCTGCGAAGCCATCATCGGGCTCGACGCGAGCGAGCAGGCGTTCATCGACCAGACACTCATCGATCTCGATGGCACCGACAACAAGGCGAGGCTGGGCGCCAACGCCATGCTCGCGGTATCGCTGGCCGTCGCCAAGGCGGCCGCGGAAGAAGCCGGGCTGCCGCTGTACCGCTACCTCGGTGGGGCGTCGCGCATGCAGTTGCCGGTGCCGATGATGAACGTCATCAACGGTGGCGCGCACGCGAACAACAGCCTGGACATGCAGGAGTTCATGATCATTCCGCTGGGCCTGCCGACGTTTCGCGAGGCCTTGCGCTGCGGCGCGGAGATCTTCCAGACGCTCAAGCAGCTGCTCGACGCGCGCGGCATGCCCACCACGGTCGGCGACGAGGGCGGGTTCGCCCCCAACCTCGCCAGCAACGAGGCGGCGCTCGATCTGATTCTCGAGGCCATCGAGGGGGCCGGCTACACCGCCGGCGAGCAGGTCGTCATCGGCCTCGATTGCGCAGCCTCCGAGTTCCATCGCGATGGACGCTATCACCTCGCGGCCGAGGGCCTGCAATTGACGTCGGCCGAATTCACCGACTACCTCGCGGCCTGGACCGACAAGTACCCGATCCTCAGCATCGAAGACGCCATGGCGGAGGACGACTGGGACGGCTGGAAGCTGCTGACGGATCGCCTCGGCCGCAATGTCCAACTGGTGGGCGATGACGTCTTCGTCACCAACACGAAGATCCTGCGCGAAGGCATCCGCCGCGGGATCGCGAACTCCATCCTGATCAAGATCAACCAGATCGGCACGCTCTCCGAAACCTTCGCGGCGATCGAGATGGCGAAGCGCGCGCGCTATACCTCGGTGGTGTCGCATCGGTCCGGTGAAACGGAAGACACGGTCATTGCCGACATCGCCGTCGCCACCAATGCGCTGCAGATCAAGACCGGGTCGCTGTCGCGTTCCGATCGGCTGGCCAAGTACAACCAGCTGCTGCGCATCGAAGAAGACCTCGGTGACTCGGCCAGCTACGCCGGCCGTGACGCCTTTTATCACCTCGCCTGACCGTGCATGCGCCTGGTAACCGTCGGCATCGTTGCGGTATTGCTGCTGCTGCAGCACCCGCTCTGGTTCGGCAAGGGCGGGTGGCTCAAGGTGCGTGAACTCGATACCCAACTGGCCGCGCAGCGAACCGGCAATGAACGGCTGCGGGTCCGGAACGCGGCGCTGGGTGCGGAGGTTCGCGACCTCAAGACCGGATTCGATGCGATCGAGGAACGCGCCAGGGCGGAGTTGGGCATGGTCCGCCAGGACGAAACATTCTTCCAGATGCTCGACCCGGCCGAGGGTCGTGGCACGCCTTCGCGACCATGAGGCGATTCGATGGGTGGTACCACGACGCCCTTGACGATGGCGCGGGCAGGATGGCGTCGCGCCGACGATTATCGGCAGTGGCAGTGGCAGTGCATGCGCGCGGCTCATCCGGGCCGGCATTCGATCGACGGGGTTTCCCGCAACTGGGGGTGGCATGAACAGGATCTATCCGGACGCTGCTGCGGCGTTGACGGACATCGTGAAGGACGGGCAGACGATCGCGGTCGGGGGTTTCGGCCTTTGCGGCATTCCGGAAGCGCTCATCGCCGCCCTCCGGGATTCGGGTGCCTCGGGGCTGACGTGCGTCTCGAACAATGCCGGGGTGGACGGCTTCGGTCTCGGCCTGCTGCTGGCGACGCGCCAGATCCGCAAGATGATCTCGTCGTATGTGGGCGAGAACAAGGAGTTCGAGCGCCAATATCTTGCCGGCGAGCTCGAACTCGAGTTCACGCCCCAGGGCACGCTCGCGGAAAGGCTTCGCGCGGGCGGTGCCGGCATCCCCGCGTTCTTCACCCGCACCGGTGTCGGCACCGTGGTCGCCGACGGCAAGGAGCAGCGTGAGTTCGATGGCGACACCTACGTCATGGAGCGCGGTCTCAGGGCCGATGTTGCGCTGGTCAAGGCCTGGAAAGCCGACAAGTCCGGCAATCTGATCTACCGCAAGACCGCACGCAACTTCAACCCGGTCATCGCCACCGCCGGTCGCATCACGGTGGCCGAGGTCGAGCAGGTGGTCGAGACCGGGCAACTCGATCCCGACCAGATCCACACCCCGGGCATCTTCGTGCATCGCATCGTCGTCAACGCGACGCCGGAAAAACGCATCGAGCAACGCACCGTGCGTGCGGCAGGCTGAAGGAATCCGAACATGGCATGGACACGTGATGAGATGGCAGCGCGCGCCGCGCACGAGCTGCAGGACGGTTTCTACGTCAACCTGGGCATCGGCTTGCCGACGCTGGTGGCGAATCACATCCCGCCGGGGATCGACGTCTGGCTCCAGTCCGAGAACGGCCTGCTCGGCATCGGTCCGTTCCCGACCGAAGCGGAAGTCGACGCCGACCTGATCAACGCCGGCAAGCAGACTGTCACCACGGTGCCGGGCTCGTCGTTCTTTTCGTCGGCCGATTCGTTCGGCATGATTCGCGGTGGTCACATCGACCTCGCGATCCTCGGGGCGATGCAGGTGGCCGGCAACGGCGATCTGGCCAACTGGATGATCCCGGGCAAGATGGTCAAGGGCATGGGCGGCGCGATGGATCTGGTGGCGGGCGTGAAACGTGTCGTGGTGCTGATGGAGCACGTGGCCAAGGGGGATGTGCACAAGATCCTGCCCGCCTGCACCCTGCCGCTCACCGGCCGCGCGGTGGTCGATCGCATCATCACCGATCTGGGCGTCATGGATGTCACGCCGGCGGGGTTGCGGCTGGTCGAGCTGGCCAGCGGTGTCACCCGTGCGCAGATTGAAGCGCACACCGGGGTGCCGTTGCTCGGCTGATTCCGGGCACCCGCTCCCAGGGCGCAGGTTCCCTGGGGGAACGCATAGCGCAAGCCTGAGGGTGCCGAACGAAGGGACTTCAGAAGCGAAGGGGCCCCGCCCACAGGGTTCCCCGAGGAACGGGGCGCCCCCTTGGGGGAAGGCGCAGCGCAGCGCAGCTGGAGCGCTGAACGAAGGAAACATCTGAAGCGAAGGGGCCCCGTCCACAGAGCCCCCCGAGGAACGAGGCGCCCCCTTGAGGGGGAAGGCGGAGCGCAGCGCAGCCTGGGGGTGGACGTTACTGGTCGAAGGCGCGCAACTCGGCGGCGGTATTGATGTTGGCGAACGCCGTATCGTCGTCGAACGATACGGCGACGGTTCGTAACGCGGCGTACCACCCGTCGAAACGTCGCTGTCCGCTTGCGAGATAGCTCTCCAGTTGTGGCAGCAGGCTGCGGCGGGTCAGGCAGAACACCGGCTGCTGTCGTCCACCTGTCGTCACCACCGCCAGGTCGGCACCTGCCTCCACCGGCATTCGCAATCGCGTCACCAGATCCGCCGGCAGGAAAGGCGAGTCGCACGGCACCGTGCACACCAGTTCGTTCGCGGCCTCGCGCATGCCACGATGCAACCCCGCGAGCGGGCCGGCGAAATCGCCGATGGCGTCGGACACCACGGTATGGCCGAAGCTGCCATACCGCTCCTGGTTGCGGTTGGCGACGATCAGTAATTCGTCGACCTGCGGCGCGAACCGGACGATCACGAGTTCCACCATCGGCCGGGTTCCGAGCAACGCCAGACCCTTGTCGGCGCCACCCATGCGCTGGCCGCGACCACCCGCGAGCACGATGCCGGTGACGGCGAACCCTGGATTGTTCCTGTTTTCCGATCGCGACATATGCCGTTTTCAGCCCGTGTCAGCGCCTTGTTCCATCATGCCCTGCACCGGTATCATCGAACCCGCCCCGACGATGAGCGCATCCATGGTCGGCCGTGGACACGGCTTCGGCAACAGAATACATATGAAGGTCGGCCAACGAAAAAGAATCAGCGCGGGAGGATCAAGCATGGCGGGATTTCTGAACAAGGAAAACACGATTGCGGGGCCGGGGTTCAACCGCTGGCTGGTACCGCCCGCGGCGCTCTGCATCCACCTGTGCATCGGCATGGCCTATGGCTTCTCGGTGTTCTGGCTGCCGCTGACCAAGGCGATCGGCATCACCGCATCGGTGCCTTGCGGCGCCGACGTGTCCTGGATCGACAAGCTGTTCACCACGACCTGCGACTGGGACAAGCCGATCCTGGGCTGGATGTTCACACTTTTCTTTGTTGTCCTGGGCTCGAGTGCTGCGCTGCTGGGTGGCTGGCTGGAACACGCCGGTCCGCGCAAGGCCGGGGTGGTGTCTGCCGTGTGCTGGTGCGGTGGCCTGGTGCTGTCGGCCATCGGGGTCTACAACCATCAACTCTGGCTCATGTGGCTGGGGTCCGGCGTGATCGGCGGCATCGGCCTGGGTCTCGGCTACATCTCGCCCGTGTCCACGCTCATCAAGTGGTTCCCCGATCGCCGCGGCATGGCCACGGGCATGGCGATCATGGGGTTCGGCGGTGGCGCGATGATCGGCTCGCCGCTCGCCGACAAGCTGATGAAGGCCTACGCCAGCGTCGGATCGGTAGGCGTGTGGCAGACCTTTCTCACCATGGCGGCGATCTACTTCGTGTTCATGATGATCGGCGCGCTCTCGTATCGTGTGCCGCCCACGGGCTGGAAGCCGGCAGGCTGGACGCCACCCGCTGGTCAGGCCTCGAACGCGATGATCACGACCCGTCACGTGCATCTGAACAAGGCGTGGCGCACGCCGCAGTTCTGGTGCCTGTGGGGCGTGCTGTGCCTCAACGTGTCCGCCGGCATCGGCGTCATCGGCATGGCGTCGCCCATGCTCCAGGAGATCTTCGCCGGCCACCTGATCGGGCTCGATCTGCGGTTCGATCAGCTTTCCAAGGAACAGCTCGGGCAGGTCGCGGCAATCGCCGCCGGCTTCACCGGGCTGCTCAGCCTGTTCAACATCGGCGGGCGTTTCGTGTGGGCATCGCTGTCCGACTTCATCGGCCGCAAGGTGACCTACTTCGTGTTCTTCGCGCTCGGCTTCGTGCTCTACGCCTATGCACCCTCCGCCGGGCATAGCGGGAGCGTGGCACTGTTCGTGGGCCTGTTCTGCATCATCCTCACCATGTACGGCGGCGGGTTCGCGACCATTCCGGCCTATCTGGCCGACATGTTCGGCACCCAGATGGTCGGTGCCATTCACGGTCGGTTGCTCACGGCGTGGTCGGTCGCCGGCATCCTCGGTCCGGTGCTGGTCAACTACATCAACGACGCCCAGATTCACGCCGGTGTGCCCAAGAGCGCTGCCTATGACACCACCATGCACGTGCTGGCGGGCCTGCTGGTCGGCGGGTTCGTCTGCAATCTTCTGGTGCGTCCGGTGGCGGCAAAATGGTTCATGACCGACGACGAACTTGCGGCCGAACGGCAACTGGCGCACGACAAGGCGCGGCAGTCTGCCGTCGGGACCGCGGCAACCGGTGGTGGCGATACCCCGAGCAGTCCGGCGCTGGTGGGCGGCTTCTGGGTCCTGGTCGGGATCCCTCTCTCGTGGGGCATCTGGATGACCTTCCAGAAGGCGGTGGTGCTGTTCCATTAGGAAATCTTCGGCATGAACCTCGCCCAGAGCCTGGGCGATGCGTGGGGTCGGACGTTGCCTTCGACCGACCGCGGTTGAAGTGGCGACACGCGATCGGTCGACGCGTCCTGTGGGTCTCTCCGACCGGTGGGCGCGGCCGCATGAACCGGGTATGAAAAGCGGCTTCCGCGATCACGGCGGGCTCAGGATTTCCACCACCAATAAAGGGTGCCGCCGGCCGCGGCGATCCAGACCATACCGATGGCCAGCGCCGCGATCAGGCTTCGCGGATGCCTGCCGCGCGCCGCCAGCCAGGCGTCCGCCCGAGCCCGACAGTCAACCACGATGGCCGGCGGGATCAGCGCCAGACACAGCGCGATCGCCAGTGGCAGCAGGATCAGTTCGTCGAGCATCCCGAGGACCGGGATGAAATCCGGTATCAGGTCGATCGGACTGAACGCGTAGGCCGCGGTTGCCAGTGCCAGCAGTTTCGCCGCCAGCGGGGTGGCGCCATCACGCCCGGCATACCAGAGCGTCAGCACATCCCGCCGCAGCCGCGCCGCCCATTGCTTCAGGCGGCGCCACACCGTTGTCACACCGTGAGCGAATCCGCGAACAGGTCGTGTTCGTCGGCACCGGTCACGCGCACGCGCGCGAACTCACCGGCGCGCAGCCACCGCGCCTGCGACACGTACACGCGCCCGTCGATCTCCGGAGCATCGGCGGTGCTACGCGCCTGCGCGGTATTGCCATCCACCTTGTCGACCAGCACGTCGATCTCGCGTCCTACCCACCGCGACAGGCGTGCGGCAGAGATGCGCTCCTGCACCTGCATCAGGCGGGCAAGGCGGTCTTGCTTGACGTCATCCGGAACCGGATCGGGCAGGCTGTTCGCCGCGGCACCGGTCACCGGCGAGTAAGGGAAGCAGCCGACGCGATCGAGCTGCGCCTCTTCCAGGAAGGTGAGGAGTTCTTCAAATTCCGCTTCGGTCTCGCCAGGAAAGCCGACGATGAAGGTGGAGCGCACGGTGAGGTCGGGGCAGACCTCGCGCCAGGCACGAACCCGCGCGAGGTTGTTTTCGGCGGCGGCGGGGCGCTTCATCAGGCGCAGGATGCGGGCGCTGGCATGCTGGAACGGAACATCCAGGTAGGGCACGACCCGCCCTTCCGCCATCAGCGGGATCACCTCGTCCACATGCGGATACGGATAGACGTAGTGCAGTCTCACCCAAGCACCGAGCTCGCCCATGTGCCGCACCATTTCTGTCATGCGCGTCTTCACCGGACGGCCCTTCCAGAATCCGGTGCGGTACTTCAGGTCGACGCCGTAGGCGCTGGTGTCCTGGGACACCACCAGCAATTCCCTGACCCCCGCCTTGACCAGATTCTCGGCGTCCTGGAGGACATCTCCAACCGGGCGACTGACGAGATCGCCGCGCATGGACGGGATGATGCAGAAGGTGCAGCGGTGATTGCAGCCTTCGGAGATTTTCAGGTAGGCATAGTGCTTCGGCGTCAGCTTGATGCCCTGGGGTGGCACCAGATCGAGAAACGGATCGTGTGGTTTCGGCAGGTGCGCATGCACGGCATCCATCACCGCCTCGGTCGCGTGCGGTCCGGTGACGGCAAGCACAGCAGGATGTGTTTCGCGCACCACGTTGCCTTGCGCGCCGAGACACCCGGTGACAATCACTTTGCCGTTCGCCGCCAGCGCCTCGCCGATGGCGTCGAGCGACTCGGCGACCGCCGAATCGATGAAGCCGCACGTATTGACCACGACCAGATCCGCACCTTCGTAGCTCGGTGCGATGTCGTAGCCTTCAGCTCGCAGGCGCGTGACGATCTGTTCCGAATCGACCAGCGCCTTGGGGCACCCGAGGGAAACGAAGCCGACGGTGGGTGCCCTCGGCGACCGCGCATTGCGCTCGCGGCCATCCCGCGGGCCGAACGCGGGATGGCTCACCCTTTGTCGGAGCTGCCGTCGGTACCCGCCGGTGCGCCGAATGCGGGAAACGGAAACGCCGATAACATGGTGCGAGCCTGCTTCTGCAGTTGCTGCTGAACGTCGACAAAAGTGGCGGCGCTCTGCTCGAGGTAGGTGCCCATGAGGCCCTGGATCGCCGGGCCCTGCATCTTCACGAACTGGGTCCAGGCTTCGGAACCGATCATCGGGTTGTCGCCGAACTTCGCCAGCGACTGTTCCTGGAGGCGACGCTGCATCTCCATGAAGGTCTGGACGTTCTTTTCCAGGTAGTTGCCCATCATGCCTTGCATCGCATGACCGTAGAACCGGATGACCTGCGTCAGCATGTCCGAGGAGAACATCGGTGTACCGGCGCTCTCTTCCTCGAGAATGATCTGCAGCAGAATGCTACGGGTCAGGTCTTCGCTGGATTTTGCGTCCACCACCCTGAACGCTACACCTTCGAGCACCAGCGCCTTGACATCGGTGAGCGTGATATAGCTGCTGGTCGCGGTGTCGTAAAGTCGGCGATTCGGATATTTCTTGATGAGGCGAATGTTGTCTGCCATTTGCAGCCCTCGCGTCGTGTTGATGAATGCGACGGTCTTGAGCGGCTGCTCAAATCCCCTTCGTCTTCAAGGCTCGACAAGCCGTTGCTAATTCACTGTAACCGAAGCATGGTGCGCCGCGCAAAGAAATCGTTGACAGGTCTTCGAGAGGGCAATATTATGAGATTGTGCATTGCATCAATTCATCGATCGATCGCAACGAGAGCGATATTTTCCGACAGGGTTCGTAATCGAATCAACGCGGAACAGGAGTAGGCTGTCAGTTTAAGGATTGCGGCACCGAAGCATGACAAGACGGGCTTGAATTTCTGCCCGAGCAGTCCCAAAACAGTAGTGGAGCGATTTGCTGGCGCAAAGGGTTCGTGACCACGCCACAGAGGCAGTAAGAGCAGTACCCGATTTCGCCTTGCGCTGGCCATCCGTGAAGGTTCCGGACCCGGCGAATGTGCACGGAGCGGCGGCCATGGCCCCGCTCCGAATGGCTCCTCCCCCTTTATCGAAAGATAAGGGTTCAACCCCGGTAGGCAACTACCGGGGTTTTTTTTGGTGCCGTCTACCCTATTGCATGTGCTGCCCGCCGTTGATCGAGATGTTGGCGCCGGACACGAAAGCGGCTTCGTCCGATGCCAGGTAGATGATCAAGCCGGCCACCTCCTCGGGCTTGCCGAGCCGGCCGAGCGGGATCTGCGGCAGGATCTTGGCGTCGAGGATCTCCTGCGGAATCGCCGTCACCATCTTGGTGCCGATGTAGCCCGGTGAGATGGTGTTCACGGTCACGCCTTTTTTCGCGACCTCGAGCGCCAGCGCCTTGGTGAAGCCGTGCATGCCGGCCTTGGCCGCCGAGTAGTTGGTCTGGCCGAATGCGCCCTTCTGGCCGTTGACCGACGAAACATTGATGACGCGCCCCCAATTGCGTTCGACCATGCCGTCGACCACCTGCTTCGACATGTTGAAGCAACTGTCGAGGTTGGTGCGCATCACGACGTCCCAGTCGGCCTTGGTCATCTTCTTGAAGGTCATGTCGCGGGTGATGCCGGCATTGTTGACCAGGATGTCGACCGGCCCCACC
Source organism: Betaproteobacteria bacterium (assembly GCA_025350245.1). Taxonomy (GTDB): domain Bacteria; phylum Pseudomonadota; class Gammaproteobacteria; order Burkholderiales. The sequence goes on along the minus strand of JANXYG010000017.1, from coordinate 22,244 downwards.
TCTTTCTCGATCTGCTGCACGGCGCGCGCGCACGAATCGAAGTCGCCGACATCGCACGGCACGCCGGCGAAGTCGTAGCCGCGCTGCTTCATCGCCGCGAGCCATTCGGTCGAGGTCTTGTTCGATGGCGAGAAGGTCACCACCACCCGGTAGCCGGCGTCGGCCATCTTGGTGCAGATCGATTCGCCCAATCCGCCCATGCCACCAGTGACCAGCACGTTTCGCTTTTGCATTTTTGCGTTCTCCTCGATGTTCTTGTCGTTGCGTCCGGACCGGGTGCGGTCAGGCCGTGTTTCCTGGCATCGCGGCCGCGCGTTCGAGCACGAACCGCCCGGGCGCATCCTCCAGCGGCGGGTGCGCCTGGTTTCCGGGTCGCTTCGGCGCCGCTCTCAAACGCCCCGACCGGGGCGCGAGCCACTTGTTCCAATCGTGCCACCAACTGCCACGGTTGTGTTGTGCCAACGCCAGCCATGCCGGCGCATCCCGAGCGGGTTCACCCTGGGTCCAGTAGCCATGGCGCTCGCGCGCGGCGGGATTCACGATGCCACCGACGTGGCCGTTCTCGCCCAGGACGAACCGGCACGGCCCGCCGAGGTACGCCAACGAGCGGAACGCGGAGGCCCACGGCACGATGTGGTCGTCACGCGCCGCCAGCACATAGGCCGGCACCGCGATCTTCGACAGGTGGATGGGCACGGCGCCGATGTGCACGCCGCCCGGCACGCACAGCCGGTTCATCAGATAAAGGTGGCGCAGGTACCAGGCATACACGGGGCCGGGCAGGTCGGTTCCGTCGTCGTTCCAGTACAACAGGTCGGATGCGGGCGGCGTTTGTCCGAGCAGGTAGTGGTGCACGATCGGGTCCCAGACCAGTTCGCCCGGACGCAGGCTGGCGAACGCATTGGCAACGGTCGCCGCGGGCACGACGCCGCCGTCGCCGAAGCGATTTTCGATGTCACGCACCGAGCGCTCGTCGATGTACACCCCGATTTCACCGGGGTCGGTGTAGTCCAGCAGCGTCGCGAGCAGGGTCAGGCTGTTGATTGCGGGGCTGGGGGCGGCGGCGTCCACGCCGGCAGCACAGACCGAGAGCGTGCCGCCGACGCAGTATCCGAGCACGTTGGCGCGGTCGCTACCGGTGATGGCCGTGGCGGCGTCGACCGCGGCCAGTACGCCCTTGCGAACGAAATCTTCCCAGGTCGACGTAGCCATCGCGGCACTGGCGTTGCGCCACGAGATCATGAACACCTGCTGACCCTGGTCCAGCGCCCACTCGACCAGCGAGCGCCCGGGACGCAGGTCGAGGATGTAATACTTGTTGATGAATGGCGGCACCATGACCAGCGGGCGCGACGCCACCCGCGGCTGTCGCGGCCGATACTGAATGAGCTGCATCACGTCGGTTTCGAGCACGACGGCGCCGCCGGTGGACGCGAGACTGCGTCCGACGGCGAAATCCGGACCATTGCTCAGGGTGACGCGCCCCACCTGCGTATCCGCCCGCGCCCGTTCCAGGCCTCGTGCCAGCGTCGCGCCGTGGGTTGCCGAGGCTGCCGCGATCGCCTCGGCGTTGGTGGCGAGAAAGTTGGCCGGCGCGGTCGCCGCGCTCCACTGGCGGAGCATGAATCGCACGCGCTGCCGCTGTGGATCGTTGCCGTCCATGGCCTTGGCCATGCCTGCTGCCCACCGGTTCCAGATCCCGTGCTGCTCCGCCACCATGGCGAAGAATGGCGGCGGGTCGGGGCGCGCCGTCGGTTCGTCCGCCGAGGCGCCGGGTTCGTCACCGGGCGACGGCAGCAGCCATCGCTGCCAGAAGGCGTACTGCTCGCGATACAGCTCGCGCAGGATCGCCTCGAACGGTGCCGGCGAATCGCGCATCGCGGCGACGATTGCACCCATCAACGTCGCGAATGGCACCGATGCGGCGTCTGCGGGCGGCAGCAGCAGCGCCAGCAGACGCTCCATCGGCGCACCCGGGTCGGCGTCCGAATCTGTCGTTGCATCGGTCATCGCTGCTCGGCGATCATCGTTCCCGCATCGACATCATCGGAGTATCTCCTTGTACATTGTCGCCATCGCCTGGCTGTACGTGACCGTGCTCATGGCGGCAACCGAGCGCAGCATCACGGCCGGCGTGCTCACGTTTCTCGCCTACGGCCTGGCGCCACTGGCGCTGCTGCTGTGGTTGTTCGGCGGTCCGCGCCGACGCCGCGATGCGGCGCGCGCCGCGGCCATGAGCACCGATGCGGATGCCGCTGACCATGCGCCGCTCGAGAGCACGGGCGATGAACAACCGACCGCGAGCCAAGCAGAAAAATAGTTGTTCGGCAGGCTTGGTGAGTCCATGGTTACTGCACCGTGTGCCCGAGAAGCGATCCCACCAGCCAGATCGACCCCACGCCGAGTCCGATCAGCGTCATCTGCTGCAGGGTTTCCGCGAGCTGCAGGCGCCTCTGAAGGCCGGGGATGAGGTCCGCGACCGCAACGTAGAGCATGCTCGCGGCCGCGATCGCGACCATCGACGGCACCCAGGCCTGCAACGATTCGTGCGCGGTCCATGCCAGCACGCCGCCGAGCAGCATCGCCAGCCCGGACAGCAGGTTGTAGAGCAGGGCGCGGCGCCGCGTGAACCCAGAGTGCAGCAGGATGAGAAAACTCGAAAGCTCCTGCGGGATCTCGTGCGCCACGATCGCCAGGGCCGTGATCAGGCCGACCTGGAAATCGGCCGCGAACGCGGCTGCGATGAGGACACCATCGACGAAATTGTGGAAGGTGTCGCCGATGAGGATGAGCGACCCGCTGCGGCCGTGGTCGTGCTCGGCGGCCACCATGATCGCGTTCGGATCGTGGTTGTGGCGGTGACTGTGACGCCACAGCACCAGTTTTTCCAGCATGAAGAACAGCAGGATGCCGCCCAGGAGCTGGGCGGTGACGGTCGATGCTTCCGCGGTCCGGGCGAATGCATACGGCAGAATCTCGAGGAACACGGCGCCGAGCAGCGCGCCCACCGCGAAGCTCACCAGCAGCGTCACGTGGCGCGCGCTGGCCCCCAGCGATAGCAGGGCCGCCAGGAGCACCGACAGCAACCCGCCCGCCGTGCAGGCGATGAGAATCCAGAAGAAACTCGACATCGTCGGAGCTTGACCGAAAAGCCGGTGAGTATAGGGGGTGAAGCGTCCCGCCCGGTCAGCCCTGCTCGCCGACGATCCAGATCAATGCCGCCATCCGCCCCGTGACGCCATCGCGACGATGCGAAAAAAAGCGCGTGCGGTCGCCATGGGTGCAGATACCGCCGCCGTGTATCGCGGTGAGACCCTGGGCGCGCAGGCGCCGTCGGGCCAGTTCGAAGATGTCAGCGAACCACTTGCCGTCGCGACCAGGGTACGGACGAAACGCCGTTGCCGCACCGGCATCGTGGTCGACGAATGCACGCCGGACATCCTCGCCGACCTCGAAGGCGTCAGGACCGATGGCGGGGCCGAGCCAGGCGACAACGCTGTCCGGGCGCACGTCCATGCGGGCGATGGTGCTTTCGATCACACCTGCGGCCAGACCGCGCCAGCCCGCGTGCGCGGCGGCCACCACGGCGTCGCCCGACGCCAGCAGCACCGGCAGGCAATCAGCCATCTGGATCGTGCACACCACATCCGCTACCGTGGATATGCTCGCGTCAGCGGCGACCGGGCCCGCGACCGCAGCGGCGTCCACGACTTCGGTGCCATGCACCTGGCGTAGCCAGCGTGGCCCGGCAGGCAGCAGCGTTCGCAAGCGGGCCCGGTTTTCGGCGACGGCGGCGGGCTCGTCGGCCACCGCGACGCCGAGGTTCAGGCTCGCATACGGACCGATGCTGACCCCGCCATACCGGGTGGTGACCAGGGCGCGCACCCGCGACGCCACCGGCCAGTCTGGTTGCAGCATCGAATCGGCGAGCAGGCTGGTCATCGAATCGAGTTGGCCATCAAGTTGGCCAGCAGTGCCGCGAAGTCCGCGGGCGGCTCGGCCTGCCAGCTGAGGCGTTCCGGGCGCGACGGATGATCGAGTGCCAGGCGCCAGGCGTGTAGTGCCTGGCGATGGAACCGGGCCACGACGTCGACGGGCACCCGCGCGTGCCGCCCGGTTCCGTACACCGGGTCGCCAAGCAGCGGATGGCCGATCGCGTCGAGGTGCACCCGAATCTGGTGCGTGCGCCCGGTCTCGAGGCTGCATTCGATCAGGGTCCAGTTGCCGCCGCGCTGGCGGATGTGGATGTGGGTGACGGCTGGTTTTCCGGACGCGACGACTGCCATGCGCGTGCGCTGGGTCGGATGGCGTCCGACCGGCGCGTCGACCTTGCGGTGCTGCGTCAGGTCGCCGGCGGCGATGGCCAGGTAGGTGCGCGACACGCTGTGTGCCTGCAGTTGCCGCACCAGCGCGGTCTGCGCCTCCAGCGTCCTGGCCACCACCATCAGGCCGCTGGTGTCCTTGTCGAGCCGGTGCACGATGCCGGCGCGCGGCAGCAACGCCAGTTCGGGATGTCGCGACAGCAAGGCGTTGAGCAGGGTGCCGGTGCGGTTGCCATTGCCGGGATGCACCACCAGGCCCGTCGGCTTGTTGATCACCAGCAGGTCCGGGTCTTCGTGCACCACGGTCAGCGCGATGTCCTCGGGCAGATCGGTGCCGTCGGCAGTGTCTGGTGGGGCGTCGACATCGATGCGCTCGCCACCCCACACCTTTTGCTTCGGCAGTACCTTGGCGCCGTCGACGGTGATGCGCCCGTCGCCGATCCAGGCCTGGAGGCGGCTGCGCGAGTGCTGTGGCAGCAACCGCGACAGTACCTGATCGAGGCGCATGCCGACGCAGGCATCGGGAACCGCAATGCGTACCGCGGCGCCGGCAGGTGCCACGCTATAATCCGCTCGCGTTTTTTCGGCGGAAGACATGAGAACAAGTGTAGCGGTAATCCTGATGATGTTGCTTCTGGGCGCCTGCGCGTCGGGTCCGACCAAGGACGTGACCAAGACCTGGGGCCCGGACCGGCTGTACAACGAAGCCAAATCGGAGCTCGACGGCGGCAACTACAAGAAATCGATCGGCCTGTACGAGAAGCTGGAGGCCCGTTTTCCCTATGGCCGGTTCGCCCAGCAGTCGCAGCTCGAGGTGGCCTACGCCTACTACAAGGAGCGCGAGCCGGCCTCGGCCATCGCCGCGTGCGACCGCTTCATCAAGCTGTACCCGAACAATCCGAATGTCGACTACGCCTATTACCTGAAGGGGCTGGTCTCATTCAACGAAGATCTCGGGTTGCTCGCGAAGATCTCGGACCAGGACATGACCGACCGCGATCCGCAGGCGATGCGCGAGTCGTTCGATGCCCTGCGCGACCTGGTCACACGCTTTCCCGACAGCCGCTATTCGGCCGACGCGGTCAAGCGCATGCAATACCTGGTCGACTCGCTGGCGAATTCGGAAGTGAAGGTGGCCGAGTATTACTACCGGCGGCGAGCGTACGTGGCGGCGGTGAACCGCGCGCAGTACGCCTTGCAGAATTTTCCCCAGGCCCCGGCGCTCGAACGGGCCTTCGCCGTGTTGTCGAAATCGTACGCGGCCATGGGCATGACCGACCTGCAGAAGGATTCCGAGCGGATGTTGAAGCTCAATTTTCCATCGAGCAAGCTGCTCGATGCCCGCGCCGGCAAGGCCTGGTGGGACTTTTTTTAACGGTCGCTCCCGGCAGTGGCCATCGCGAGCGGCCCGTCCCATGGTTCGACCCGGTTGCGGCCTATGTCCCTGGCTCGATACCGCGCGAGGTCGGCAGCCAGCACCAGATCGCGGGCGGTGGCGATCGTGCCATCGCCATCCACCACCAGCACCCGATAGGACTCGGGTAGTTCCCAGGTGACCAGCCGGTCGAGCTTGTTGACCAGCGCCGGTACATCGACCGGTTTGACGAAGTAGGCTATGCCGGGCCGACCAGTGGTCGGACTGGCGACAATCAGGGCGTTTCGAAGCCGACCGCACGCACCGCGCTTTCGAGCCGGCCGACATCGATCAGCGACGGATCGAAGCGCACCGTGGCATGTCCGGCGGCCAGCGCGACCTCCACGCCATCGACGCCGCCCAGCGCCGTCAGCACCCGCGTGACACTGGCCACGCAGCCGTTGCAGGTCATGCCGCGAATGTTCAGAATTGTTGTTTCCATGTTCGAAGTGTCCAGAGGTGCGATGTGAACGGGTATTTGGCGCAGTGGCGATCCGAAGCCCGATCCCGACAGGCTGCTAGGTACAATCGATGAGTTCGTCGCCGCAATCCGAAGGGTGGAGACTCTCGAGCCATGGAAAAGAAATTCGCATCGCACGCCGATCTGGTCGAGAAGACCGTCAGCTTCACCCGGCTCTCCGATCACGCCTATGCCTACACGGCCGAGGGCGATCCTAACACTGGCATCGTGATCGGCGACGACGCGGTGATGGTGATCGACACCCAGGCCACGCCGGTGATGGCGCAGGACGTGATCCGCCGCATCCGCGAGGTGACCGACAAGCCGATCCGCTATGTGACCATGTCGCACTACCACGCCGTCCGCGTGCTCGGTGCCAGCGCCTACGGCGCCGAGCACATCATCGCCAGCAAGGGCACGCTCGAACTCATCCGCGAGCGTGGCGAGGCCGACATGAAGTCCGAGATCGAGCGCTTTCCGCGCCTGTTCCAGGCGGTCGAATCGATCCCCGGGCTCACCTGGCCCACCATGGTGTTCGAGGGCGAACTGACGCTGTGGCTGGGCAAACTGGAGGTCAAGATCATGCATCTTGGCCGGGGTCATACCAAAGGCGACACTGTGGTGTGGCTGCCGCAGGACCGGGTGCTGTTCAGCGGTGACCTGGTCGAGTTCGCCGCGACGCCCTACACCGGCGATGCCTACCTCGAAGACTGGCCCGCCACGCTCGACCGTATCGCAGCGCTCGATCCGGCGGCCCTGGTGCCCGGTCGCGGCGACGCCTTGCAGACGCCCGCGCAAGTAGCCAAGGGGCTGGCCGACACGCGCGCCTTCGTCTCCGAGATGTTCGCCGCCGTCAGGCAGGGCGCTGCGGCCCGCAAGCCGCTGCGCGAGATCTACCGCGACACCTATGCCGCGCTGAAGCCGAAGTTCGGGCACTGGGTGATCTTCGATCATTGCCTGCCCTTCGACGTGACCCGAGCCTACGACGAAGCCAACGGCATCCGCGACCCGCGCATCTGGACCGCGCAGCGCGACCGCGAGATGTGGGTGCAGCTCGAAGGCGATTGACCGGTCTCTGCCGCCGGCTCCCCGCAAGCCACCGCCCGTCCCAGGTCGACGCAACGATGCACGCCAGTTACCAGCCGCCGTCGTTCGAGGGATATGTCCCGTCGTCTGACTCGGCGGCGACGCCTGCGCTGGTCGTGATCGTCGGTGCGGGGCCGGTAGGCCTGTGCTGTGCCATCGATCTCGCGCTGCACGGCGTGCAGGCGATCGTGATCGATGACAACAACACCGTGAGTGCCGGATCGCGCGCGATCTGCTACGCCAAGCGCACCCTCGAAATCCTCGATCGCCTCGGTTGCGGCGACGCCGTGGTCGATCGCGGTGTCGGTTGGCGTGTCGGCAAGGTGTTCGTCGGCGATCGGCTCGCCTACCAGTTCGACCTGTTGCCCGAAGACGGGCACCGCCGCCCGGCGTTCGTCAATCTCCAGCAGTACCACCTGGAAGAAGCTTTGCTCGCGCGGCTGTCGGCGCTCGGCGGCGAGGTCCGGTGGAAGAACCGCTGCGCCGGCGTGATGCAGGACGACGACGGCGTCACGCTCGAGGTCGAATCGCCCGGGGGCACGTATCGCCTGCGCGCCGACCGGGTCATCGCCGCCGATGGCGCGCGCAGCACGGTGCGCGAGGCTATGGGGCTCGCCTTTCCCGGGCAGGTGTTCAACGACCGCTTCCTCATCGCCGACGTGCGCATGACCGGCGACTTTCCCACCGAACGCTGGTTCTGGTTCGATCCGCCGTTCCATCGCCACCAGTCGGTGCTGCTGCATCGCCAGGCCGACGACGTGTGGCGGATCGACTTCCAGCTCGGCCCCGACGCCAACGCGGAAGACGAGAGGCGGCCCGAGCGTGTGCTGCCCCGGCTGCGTGCCATGCTCGGCAGCGAGCGGCCGTTCACGCTCGAATGGGTGAGCGTCTATACCTTCCAGTGTCGGCGTCTCGAACGTTTCGTGCACGAGCGCGTGATCTTCGCCGGTGACGCCGCGCATCAGGTCTCGCCGTTCGGCGCGCGTGGCTGCAACGGCGGCATCCAGGATGCCGACAACCTGTGCTGGAAGCTGGCGCGCGTCATCAAGGCTGAATCGCCCGTGTCGCTGCTCGCGAGCTATGACCACGAGCGCGGCCAGGCGGCCGACGAGAACATCCTCGAGTCCACGCGATCCACCGATTTCATCACGCCCAAGTCCGACATGAGCCGCGTGTTTCGCGACTCGGTTCTGGCGCTGGCCGCGCAGCACGAGTTCGCGCGGCGGCTGGTCAACAGCGGGCGGTTGTCGCTGCCCGCGCGATACCGCGGCAGCGCACTCGACACCCAGGATCGTGATGCGTGGGATTCGCCGCTGACACCCGGCACACCGCTGCTGGATGCGCCGGTCACCATCGGTGGTGCCGCAAGATGGCTGAGCGCCGAGGTCGGTCACGGTTTCGATCTGCTCGTCTTCGGCGATCGGATCGACATGTTGGCCTATCGCGCCATCAACGGCTTGCGCTGTGTCCGGGTGATCGAGCCCGGCGCCGTCGGCGACGGTGCAGAAGGCGAGCGGGTGATCGTGGACACCCACGGCTTGCTCGTTCGGCGATACGGCGCCGAGCCCGGCAGCGCCTACCTCATCCGCCCGGATCAGCATGTTGCCGCGCGCTGGAAGCGCGGTACGCCGGCCGACGTGGCGGTGGCGCTGGCGCGTGCCTGCGGTGCTTCTTCGGAGAACAGCATTGCCGCTGACCACCACGCCCAATCTCGCGCGGCCTGACGAGTTCTATCAGGCCCTGATCGAGGTCCATGCGGGTCTCGATCGGGCGCAGAGCGAAGCCTTGAACGCGCGCCTCGTGCTGCTGCTAGCCAACCACGTCGGCGATGCCGAGGTGCTGGTCCAGGCGCTGCAAGCGGCGCGTAGCAGTTTCGATTCCGGGAGCGAAACATGAAACGCTGGATCTCGTTGCCACACCGGGAAGGCGAGCATTCCCGCCAGGCCCACGCCGATCTGCCCGCGGGCACCTTCGAGCGCGAGATGGGCAAGGAGGGCTTCTTCGGCCCGAGCACGCACTTCCATCATCGGCATGCGCCGACCGGGTGGCAGAGCTTCGACGGCGCGCTCCAGCCGCACGCCTACGACCTGGTGCGCGCCGACGGTTTCACCGCCAGCCCATGGGATGCACTCTCGCTATTGGGCAACGGCGACATGCAGTTTCGCTGGTGGCGCTGCGAGCGGGCCATGGATCATCTGGTGCGCAACGCCGACGGCGATGAACTGCTGTTCGTCCACGAGGGCAGCGGTGAACTGTATTGCGACTGGGGCCACCTGAGCTACCGCGACGGCGACTACATCGTGCTGCCGCGCGGCGCGATGTGGCGCCTGGAGCCTGCAGCGCCGACCACGATGCTGCTGATCGAATGCACCGAGGGCTCCTATCAGTTGCCCGACCGCGGGCTGGTCGGCCCGCATGCCATCTTCGATCCCGCGGTGCTGGACGTGCCGCGCATCGACGACCATTTTCTGCGACAGCAGGGCGAATCGCAGACCAAGGTGCTGGTCAAGCGGCGCGGCAAGCTCGCGACCCTGACCTATCCGTTCAATCCGCTCGACGCGATCGGCTGGCACGGCGACCTGACGCCGGTGCGCCTGAACTGGCGCGACATCCGCCCGCTCTCCAGCCATCGCTATCACCTGCCGCCGTCGGCCCACACCACGTTCGTGGCGAAGAACTTCGTGGTCTGCACCTTCTGCCCGCGCCCGATCGAGACCGATCCTGGTGCGCTCAAGGTGCCGTTCTTCCACAATAACGACGACTACGACGAGATCATCTTCTATCACCGCGGCCAGTTCTTTTCGCGCGACAACATCCATCCGGGCATGGTGACCCTGCACCCCTGCGGCTTCACTCACGGCCCGCATCCGAAGGCGTTCGCGGCCGGTGCGAAAGCGACGCGAACCGAAACGGATGAAGTTGCCGTCATGATCGACACCCGCTATCCGGTGGAGGTGGCGGCGCTGCCGGCGGGGGTGGAGCAGCCGGCGTATGTGGATTCCTGGCGTGTCGGCAGCGCGAGCCCGGGACAAGGCCGATGACGGCGGGTGCAGCGAGAGGTGGAGGTCTGGTGATGGGGATCGTCCGGCTGTTTGTGCTGTGTGTTCTGCTCGCGACGGGATCGCTGGCGATCGCCCAGCATCACGCGCCGGACGGCGCCTCCGCACCCAAACATCAGCACTGGCACTCGAAGCCCGGCGCCATTCCCCTGGCGCAGGCGAGCAGGGCCGCTGATTCGAAAGCCCCGCTTGCGCCGCCCGCGTCAACTCCTTGGATGGTGGCGCGATAGTCCGGGATCAGTCGGCCCGCCGCTGCTTCAGCGTCATCAGTGGCGGCACGCTCTCGATCGTGAGTCGTTTTCGATCGGGTTCGATCTCCCGCAATGGCGTCACCTCGCGCATCGTCTCTGCCGATCGTCGCGCCAATGTCTGATAGGTGCGGGTGCCCTCGGCTTTCCACGCCAACTCTTCGTCGGTCACCGGCCGAACGATGCGCGCCGGCACGCCGGCAGCCAGCATTCGCGGCGGAATATGCAGCCCTGCCTTGACGAAGGCGCAGGCGGCGATGATCGCCGACTCGCCGATCACGGCGTTGTCCATCACCACGGCGTTCATCCCGACCAGCGCGTTGCGGCCGATGCGGCAGCCGTGCAGTACGGCGCCGTGGCCGATGTGACCGTCGACCTCGACCACCGTGTCGGTACCCGGAAAGCCGTGCATCACGCACGTGTCCTGGAGATTCGAACCGGGCTCGAGCACGAGGCGTCCGAAGTCGCCACGCAGGCTCGCCGCCGGACCGACATAGCAATCGGCGCCGATCAGCACGTCGCCGATGAGGATGGCGGTGGGATGCACGTAGGCACTGGGATGGACGACGGGGGTGATGCCGTCGATGCTGTAGCAGGGCATGGTGAAGTCCTGGGTGACAAGAATGCCGTAGCGTAGCGCAGGCGCTGCCCGATGCCGCTTCGTCCCCGGCGCCAGGAATGTCCCGGTTTCGATGTGACCGCCGATGCGCCCGATGGCGGCGGGCGTTTCGGATCACGTCCGGGCCCCTGAAGAAACCGCGCGGTTTGCGGAATAGCAGGCTCATAGCAAGCCCGATGGGGCTGCGCTACACTAAACGCCATGAACCTGTATCGACGACACCGATCAGCCCTCTGGGCCGGTATTTTGGCGGGTATGGCGGCTCCTGGCAGCATTTACGCTTCGCCAGAACCGTATGTCCGCGCGCGGACAGACACCGAGTCGATGCGATCTGATTGGACTCGTGTCGGCAACGCCATGCGCGCTGTAATCAACCGAGAACATGGCAAAACCGCCGAGAAATAGCAATTCTCCCTCTGTGACGGGGCAGTCGGCGCCCCCACCAAAAACCACGATTCAGCTCCAATCGCAGGAATGGAAAGGCTCACTGCCGCCTCCCGATGCATTGGCCCGTTTCGACCAAATCGTTCCGAATGGCGCAGAACGCATTTTCAAGATGGTCGAGTTGGAGCAGACAGCAAGAATCGAAAGCGAAAACGCTGGTTTGCATGCCTCGATCCGCGACATAAAGCGCGGGCAGTATCTGGGCGCCGCCATATCGGTGATCGCAATTTGCGCCGCCGTTTACACCGCGTACCTGGGTGCCCACTGGAGCATCCCCTGCGCTCTGGTTGGCGTCTCGATTCTCGGCATAGTCAGAGCCATCGTTTCTCCGAACGCCCGGGATAACTCGCACTGAGACACGGCGCCGTGCCCGGTAAACTCGCGGCCATCGCCCATTCGCTGGTTTCCGGCCGTGACTCTCGACGACTTCCTCGCTCTCGACTTCTGCAACATCGCCGACCTGATCCGGCATCACGCCGCCGAACGCCCGGCGCATCCGGCGTTGATCCTCGGCGACGACATGCTCGACTACGCGCAGCTGGATGCGCGCGTGGACCGGGTCGCCGGTGCCATCGCGGGGGCGGGCATCGGCAAGGGCGATGCCATCGCGATCTGCGGCGTCATGTGCATCGACTACCTGGCGATCTTTCTCGGAGCGTTGCGGGCGGGTGTGCCGGTGGCGCCGCTCGCGCCCGGCTCCACGCCGGCCAGCCTGGTGACGATGGCCAACGATGCCGGTGCGACGGTGCTGTTCGTCGATGCTGCGGTGGCCGGTACACTCGAACCTCTGCGCGACCAGATCGCGGCACGCTGGATCGGTTTCGGCGATGCCACGGTGGCGCCCGGCCTCGACGCCTGGCTGGCGTCTTCGCCATCGGCGCCGCCGCCGACCGTGGTCGAACCGCAGCAGCCGTTCAACATCATCTATTCGTCCGGCACCACCGGGTCGCCCAAGGGCATCGTGCAATCCCACGGCATGCGCTGGGTGCAGATGCAGCGCGCCGGCACCTTCGGTTATGTGCCCGGCTGCATCACCCTGGTGTCGACCCCGCTCTACTCGAACACCACCCTGGTGAGCGTGCTGCCGACCTTGGCGATGGGCGGCACGTGCGTGCTGATGCCACGGTTCGAGGCGCGCGGGTTGCTCGAACTTGCTCAGCGGCATCGCGCCAGCCACGCCATGCTGGTGCCGGTGCAGTACCAGCGGATCATGGCGCTGCCGGACTTCGATCGCTTCGACCTGTCGGCGTTCCGCTTCAAGTTCTGCACCAGCGCGCCGTTCGCAGCGGCGCTCAAGGCCGACATCGTGCGGCGCTGGCCCGGTGCACTGATCGAGTACTACGGCATGACCGAAGGCGGCGGCACCTGCATCCTCGAAGCGCACCTGCACACCGACCGCCTCGGCACCGTCGGTTGTCCGGCGCCGGGGCACGACATGCGCGTGATCGACGAGGACGGCGTCGAGCTGCCGCCCGGGAGCATCGGCGAGATCGTGGGGCATTCGGCGGGCATGATGAACGGCTATCACAACCAGCTGGCCAAGACCGCCGATGCAGAATGGTTCGATGCCACCGGCCGGCGCTTCATCCGCACCGGCGATGTCGGTCGCTTCGACGCCGACGGCTTTCTCACGCTGATGGACCGCCGCAAGGACATGATCATCTCCGGCGGCTTCAACGTGTATCCGAGCGACCTCGAAGGCGTCGTGCGCGAGCATCCCCAAGTGCTCGAAGTCGCCGTGGTCGGGGTGCCGTCGGAGCGCTGGGGCGAGACGCCGGTGGCCTTCGTGGTGCCGCGCGAGGGCCAGGCGATCGATGCCGAGGCGCTGCTCGACTGGGCCAATTCACGGCTCGGAAAGATGCAGCGTATCTCCGCGGTCGAGCCGATCGACGTGCTGCCGCGCAGCGGCATCGGCAAGATTCTCAAGCGTGAACTGCGGGATGGCTACCGCGCTACCTCGACACAATGAAGTTGCGAAGCTTTACTTCAAAGCACTCGCCACCACGGCGCGGCAAGCACGTCCGGCGCCAGCCACTCCAGCGTGCTTCCGGTGTGCAGCAGCAGCCCGGCGCGAGCCTTCGCGCCGTACTCGGTGCGGAAGGTGCGCAGATACACGCAATCGGCCAGCCGCGGCTTGGTCGTCGATTTCACCTCGACCGGTAACAGCTTGCCGCTGGCGTGCATCGGTGATCACGACCGCTGGCATCATGCGCAGCCGCTTCGCGAGCGGGGAAGCCCATGAGGCGGGGTAAGGTATTCATGCGGTGGATGATATTCATTCATGGCATGAATCGTCAGTGACGTGACCCACGAGCGGATCTCGTCCGATGGCACTGTGTGCTCGCGCTCGCTTCGCCCCGTTTTCAGAGCGGCACATCGCGGTTGTGCGAGTAATCCAGGCGTTCAGACGTGATACCGCCGCTGCACCACCCGAAACCGGCTGGCCACGAACGCCGCATCGGTGTAGCTAGCATTCGCGGCCGGATTGGCGGCGGTGTCGCCATAGTCTTTCGGGCTCGGCTGCTCGGGGCAGGGACTCCAGAAGCCGCGATCGCGGATGGCCGTGACGGCGCGGTCGAGAGTGGGGCGATGCTGGTCGAACTGGGCCTGGGTCATGCTGGTCTCCGCCATGAAAACGGGGTACTTGCGGCGCCGATCGAATCGAGATTACAGTTCGTCGACCGATCGGTCGACGAATGGCGAACATGACGAGGTTCCATGAATAACAACTACCAGAGCATCCGGTTCACGGTGAGCGGCGGCGTCGCTGTCCTGACGTTGCATCGCCCGGAACGCCTCAACAGCTTCACCGTGGCCATGCACCTGGAAGTCCGCGACGCTCTGGCGCGAGTGGCCGCAGATGCCAGCGCGCGCGCCCTCGTGCTCACCGGTGCCGGTCGCGGTTTCTGCGCCGGACAAGACCTCAATGACCGTGCGGTGACGCCGAACGGCGTGCGGCCGGACCTCGGCGATTCCATCGAGCGCTACTACAAACCGCTGGTGCTGGCGCTGCGCAATCTCGAAAAGCCGGTGATCGCGGCGGTCAATGGTGTGGCCGCCGGCGCTGGCGCCAACATCGCGTTGGCTTGCGACGTGGTCCTCGCCGCGCGTTCCGCCTCGTTCATCCAGTCGTTCAGCAAGCTCGGGCTGGTGCCCGATGCCGGCGGCACGTACTGGCTGCCCAAGCTGCTGGGGCCGGCGCGAGCGCTCGGGCTCGCGTGGTTCGGCGACCGGATCAGTGCGGATCAGGCCGAACACTGGGGCCTGATCTGGAAATGCGTGGCCGACGAAGAGCTGATGCCGCTGGCGCTCGAACTCGCGGGGCGGCTGGCCAGCGGATCGACGCAAGGGTTCCTGCGGACCCGGCAGGCCATGCGGATGGCGGAGCACAACACGATCGAGCAGCAACTCGATGTCGAGCGCGACTTCCAGCGCGAACTCGGCGCCGGCGCCGACTATCTCGAGGGCGTGACCGCGTTCCTGCAGAAACGAGCGCCGCGCTTCGGCGGGCACTGAACCGCGCCCGGTGCGCGTGCCGACATCGACCCATGGATACCGCCGGCCATACGCCGCAACAGATCGCCGACCACGTGGGCGCCGGCATGATCGCCAACGACCCGGCCACGCGCGGGCTGGGCATCGTGCTGCGATCGATTGCGCCGGGCCGGGCGGTGATGGCGATGACGGTGCGTGCCGACATGCTCAACGGCTTTGCCATCTGCCACGGCGGGTTCATCACCACGCTGGCCGACTCGACCTTCGCCTTCGCCTGCAACAGCTACAACCAGCTCACCGTGGCGGCCGGCATCGTGGTCGATTTCCTGGCGCCGGCCTATGTCGGCGAGGAGCTGGTTGCCGAGGCGCTCGAAATCTCGCGGGCAGGCAACACCGGTGTGTACGACGTGACGGTGCGCAATGCGCGCGGCGAACCGGTGGCGGTGCTGCGCGGCCGCTCGCACCGGATACGCGGCCGCAACACCGTGCCGGTGCCGGGCGCGTCATGACCGTGGCGCCACGTCGATGCCGGTGAGACCGGTGGCCGCGGTCGATCTGGATCCGATCGAGCGCGCATCCCGCGATG
This sequence comes from Betaproteobacteria bacterium, assembly GCA_025350245.1. GTDB lineage: Bacteria > Pseudomonadota > Gammaproteobacteria > Burkholderiales. The sequence goes on along the minus strand of JANXYG010000017.1, from coordinate 6,511 downwards.
AGCTCCAGGCCTTGCAGTTGCAGCGCCTGCGCTGGAGCCTGCGGCACGCGTACGACAACGTCGCCCCCTTGCGGCAGAAGTTCGATGCCGCCGATGTGCACCCGGATGACCTGCACTCGCTCGCCGATCTCGCCCGTTTTCCGTTCACCACCAAGAGCGACCTGCGCGACACCTATCCGTTCGGCATGTTCGCGGTGCCGCGCACGCAGGTGGTGCGGGTGCACGCGTCGAGCGGCACCACCGGCAGGCCCACCGTCGTCGGTTACACGCGCCGCGATCTCGATGTGTGGGCCGATCTCGTCGCGCGCTCGATCCGCGCGGCGGGTGGGCGCTCGGGTGACATCGTCCACGTGGCCTACGGCTACGGCCTGTTCACCGGCGGTCTCGGGGCGCACTACGGCGCCGAACGGCTCGGTTGCACGGTGATCCCCATGTCTGGCGGGCAGACCGAGAAGCAGGTCCAGCTCATCCGCGACTTCGCGCCCGACATCATCATGGTCACGCCGTCCTACATGCTGACCCTGATCGACGAGATGGCGCGCCAGGGGATGGACCCGACCGCCACGTCGCTGGCGATCGGCATCTTCGGCGCCGAACCCTGGACCGAGGCGATGCGCGCGAGCATCGAGCAGCGCGCGGGGCTGGACGCGGTCGACATCTACGGCCTGTCAGAAGTGATGGGGCCCGGCGTGGCCAGTGAATGCGTCGAGACCAAGGATGGCCCGGTGGTGTGGGAAGACCATTTCTATCCCGAGATCGTCGACCCGGTCACCGGCGCGGTGCTCGAAGACGGACAGCAGGGCGAGCTCGTGTTCACGTCGCTCACCAAGGAAGCGCTGCCGATCGTCCGCTACCGCACGCGCGATCTCACCCGGCTGTTGCCGCCCACGGCCCGGGCTATGCGCCGCATCGGCAAGATCACCGGCCGGTCCGACGACATGCTCATCATCCGCGGGGTCAACGTGTTTCCGTCGCAGATCGAGGAACTGATCTGCGGCATGCCCGCGCTCGCGCCGCACTACCTGCTGGTGGTCGACAAGGATGCCCACCTCGATTCGCTCACCGTGAAAGTCGAAATCGCGGCAACCGCCGATGGCGGCAACGAGGCGCACCGGCGGCTGGGCGAAGAGCTCCGGGGCCTGATCAAGAGTCTGGTCGGGGTGTCGGCGAGCGTGGAAGTCATGCCGCCCTTCGCGCTCGAACGGGTGAGCGTGGGCAAGGCAAAACGGGTGCTGGACCGCCGCCCGGCGGTGTAGCGGCCAACCAAGGAAGGAGGGCAGGGATGTATACGCAGGCAATGGATATCGCCGCTGCACGCGGGGAAGACCCGGCGCCCGGTCAGGTGACGGATGCGGGCTACCAGGCGGAATTCGACGCCAAGATCGATCGCGGCGACTTCATCGAGCCCAAGGATTGGATGCCGGAAGCCTATCGCCGCACGCTGGTGCGCCAGATCTCGCAGCACGCGCACTCCGAGATCGTGGGCATGCTGCCGGAGGGCAACTGGATCGGACGCGCGCCGACGCTCGAGCGCAAGGCCATCCTGCTTGCCAAGGTGCAGGACGAAGGCGGCCACGGACTCTATCTGTATGCCGCCGCTGAAACGCTCGGGGTGTCGCGCGACACGCTGGTGGAAGCGCTGCATGCCGGCCGGGCCAAGTATTCGTCGATCTTCAACTATCCGACGCTCACCTGGGCCGACGTCGGCGTCATCGGCTGGCTGGTCGATGGCGCCGCGATCATGAACCAGATTCCGCTGTGCCGCTGTTCCTATGGCCCGTATGCCCGCGCCATGATCCGCGTGTGTCGTGAAGAAAGCTTCCACCAGCGCCAGGGCTACGACCTGCTGCTCGCCATGATGAGCGGCACGGCGGCGCAGCGCGATATGGTCCAGGACGCCGTGAACCGGTGGTGGTGGCCGGCGCTGATGATGTTCGGGCCGCACGACGCGCAGTCGCTCAACAGTGGCGACAGCACGCGCTGGGGCATCAAGCGCATCACCAACGACGAACTGCGGCAGAAGTTCGTGGATGCGACCATTCCGCAGGCGAAGCTGCTCGGCGTCACGGTGCCCGACCCCGATCTGCGCTGGAACGAGGCCCGGGGTGCCCACGACGTCGGCGCCATCGACTGGGACGAATTCTGGTCGGTGGTGAACGGCAACGGCCCCTGCAACCAGGAACGGCTGGCCGCTCGCATCCGTGCCTGGGAAGAGGGCGCCTGGGTGCGCGAGGCCGCGATGGCGCACGCCGCCAAGAGCGAAGCGCGCGCTGCGGGAGGGCGGTGATGGACCGTCGCGAATGGCCGTTGTGGGAGGTATTCATTCGCAGCCGCAACGGGCTCGATCACAAGCACTGCGGCAGCCTGCATGCGCCGGATGCGCGACTCGCGTTGCAGAGCGCGCGCGATGTCTACACCCGCCGGCAGGAAGGCACCAGCATCTGGGTGGTGCGCGCCGAGCATATCGTCGCGTCCGACCCGGACGCGAAGGCCGAGTTGTTCGATCCGGCCGCCGACAAGATCTACCGGCACCCCACGTTCTATGTGCTGCCCGACGACGTGAACCACATGTGATCGCCGCCATGTCCGTTGCCATTGCCGATGACCTGCGCGCCGCGCACGTCGACTACCTGCTGCGTCTGGGCGACAGCGCGCTCATCCTCGGCCAGCGCCTGTCCGAATGGTGCGGGCACGCGCCGGTGCTGGAGGAGGATCTCGCACTCGCCAACGTCGCGCTCGACCTGATCGGACAGGCGCGCCTGCTGCTGTCGCACGCCGGCGTGCTCGAAGGGCACGGACGCGACGAAGACCAGCTTGCCTTCCTGCGCGCCGAGCGTGAGTTCCGCAACGTCACCATGGTCGAGTTGCCCAATGGCGATTTCGCCCGCACCGTGTTGCGCAATTTCCTGTTCACGGCGTTCCAGCGCGAAGTGATGACCGGGCTGCAAGGGTCGGCCGATGCCGCGCTGGCAGCGATCACCGTCAAGAGCCTGAAGGAGACGCGCTACAACCTCGAGCATGCGGCCGGCTGGGTCGTGCGCCTGGGCGACGGCACCGATGAGTCGCATGCCCGCATTCAGCGCGCCGTCGATGAACTGTGGCCCTACACCGAAGAGTGGTTCGCGCCCGATGCCGGCGACGAGGCGCTTGCCGGTGCCGGCATCGCGCTGTGCTGGAGCAACACCCGAGGTGCCTGGACCGACGCGGTCACGCCGGTGCTGGAGGCGGCAACGCTCGTCATTCCCGCGGGTACCGCGTTCCGTTCCACCGGACGCCTGGGCGTGCATGGCGAGCATCTGGGTCCGCTGTTGAGCGAGATGCAGGTTTTGCAGCGCACCTATCCGGGGGCAACGTGGTGAAGCCATGATCACTGCCGAGGCGGTCCGCAAGCCGCGGTTTCGCTGCCTCGGGTGCGGTGAGCCGTTCGAGGACTCCCAGCCGATATGACGCCGCAGTTTCACCTGCTGCGGGTGGCGGAAATCAGGCCCGAGACGGCGGCGGCGATCAGCCTGCGGTTCGACGTGCCGGCACACCTGCGTGCCGCGTATGCGTTCGTGCAGGGCCAGCACCTCACCCTGAAGGCCAGTATCGATGGCGTCGACGTGCGTCGCAGCTATTCCATCTGCACCGGGCCGCAGGATGACGAACTGCGGGTGGCGATCAAGCGCGTTCCGGGCGGCGTGTTCTCCGCGTTCGCGCATGGCGGGATCAAGGTCGGTGATGATCTTTCGGTGATGACCCCCGACGGGCACTTTCACGTCGCCCTCGATCCGTTGCAGGCGCGGCACTACGTCGCCTTCGTCGCCGGCAGCGGCATCACCCCGGTGCTGTCGATCATTCGCGCCACCTTGCAGCAGGAGCCGCGCAGCCGCTTCACGCTGGTCTACGGCAACCGGCAGCAGGCCGACGTGATGTTTCACGAGGCGCTCGAAGACCTGAAGGACCGCTATCTCACCCGGTTCCGGCTCTATCACCTGTTCAGTCGCGAGGCCACCGATGTCGGCCTGTTCAATGGTCGCATCGATGCCAGCCGTACCCGTGCGCTGCTCGATGCGCTGATCCCGCCGGACACCATCGATCACGCGTTCGTCTGCGGGCCGGGGGCGATGATCGACCAGGTGGAGGCGGCGCTGACTGGCGCCGGCATGCCATCCGACCGCATCCATGCCGAGCGTTTCGGCGTTGCCGGGGCACGGGTGACGGCTCCGGTGCACGCGCAACCCGGCGATGCGCCGCGCGCCACCATCACCGTGGTGCTCGATGGCCTGCGCCGCGACATCGACTTTCGCGACGCCGACCGGTCGATCCTCGATGCCGCCCTGCGCGCCGGCCTCGACCTGCCTTTTTCTTGCAAGGGCGGCATGTGCTGCACCTGCCGTGCCCGCAAGCTGGCCGGCGACGTGCGCATGGATCGCAACTTCAGCCTCGACGCGCGCGATCTCGCCGCCGGTTTCGTGCTCACCTGCCAGTCGCATCCGCTCACCGACCACGTGACCGTCAGCTTCGACGACCGATAGGATGAGGCTCACCCCCAGGCTGCGCTGCGCTACGCCTTCCCCCTCCAGGGGGCGCAACATTCCTCGGGGAACCCTGCGGATGTTGCCCCTTCGCTTGCGAGTGGCCCTTCGTTCAGGATTCTCTGGGGGGGCGGCAGACTCTCATGGCGCGGCCTAGAGCGGCGACGTTCGAGGTTCAGCAGGCCGCGATCCGCGATGCCGCGACGCGGGTGTTCGCCGATCAGGGTTTCGCGGCGGCGTCGATGGCTCAGGTTGCCAGGGCCTGCGGCGTGTCGAAGCCGCTCGTCTATCACTACTATCGCGACAAGGACCAGTTGCTGTTCGACATCGCCGATGGCTATATCCGCCGGTTGCTCGCGATCGTCGACGAGGTGCAGCAGCAGCGTCTCGACCCGGAGGCGCATTTCCGCGCGTTGGTCGGATGCTTCATGCACGAGTACCGGCATTCGCAGGCCCGGCACACGATCCTGGTGCAGGACGTGAAGTTTCTCGGTGCTCAGGCGCGCGCACGCGTCGTGGCCGATCAGCGGCAGGTGGTCGATGCATTCGTGGCGGCGATCTCGGCGCTGAAGCCGCGGCTGTCACGGCAGGCATTGCGGGTGCCGCTCGCGATGGTGCTGTTCGGCATGATCAACTGGATGTTCACCTGGCTCGATGCCGACGGACCGGTGAACTACGAAGACATGGCCGACGTCGTGTCCGAGGTGTTCCTGCGGGGCGTTCTGGGGAGCGCTTCCGGTACCTCATGAGTGGTTTGCGCGCCGGGGTCATTCCCTGAAACGATTAGGTCGCGGTGGGGCGTCGGAAGCGTCGCGCGCACCGATCTGGGCACCTTTCCCCCGTCTTTTTCGGCCATGACGCTTCTCCCGCCGAAACCACAATCTGCCGCGTGATCCGGAGAACCCGTGCGAGCGACGATCGCGTTGTCCGCGATACGTCGCGTCGTCGGTGACGCCTGGTCATTGGTGATCGATCGGCCCTGACCGGACTTCGTTTCTCAAGTTCGAAAGCAAGCCGACGTTAAGTGCAGGGGACAGCCTGGATCACGTTCGATCGCAGGTTCCGCATTGGGCTGTTCGACTGCTCGGATACCGCCACCGACGGCCCCGCCGCCTTTGGCATGAATGCGCAGCAAGTCCCGTTTCTTTCGTTGGCGTGCAAGTGAAATCCAGGAGAGTTCGATATGCCTTCCCCCGTCATTGGAATGACCACGTCGCAGATCGCTGCACTGACGACCTCCCAGATTGTTTCGCTGACCACGGCTGACTTCGTCGCGCTGTCCACCTCCCAGATAGCGGCGCTGACCACGGCGCAGATTCCCGCGATCGAGACGCGTGACCTGGTGGTGCTGACCACCACCCAACTGGGCGCGCTGACCACCGACCAGGTCGTCGCCCTCACCACCTCTCAGGCGAGCGCGCTCACCACGGCACAGACCGCGGCTTTGAGCACGTCCCAGCTCACGGCGCTCGAGACTGGCGATCTGGCCGCGCTGCGAACGGCGCAGATCGCCGCGCTGACCACCACGCAGGTGGCAGCCCTGACCACCGACCAGATCGTGGCGCTGACCACGACGCAGGTCGGGTCGCTCACCACGGCGCAGACCGCCGCACTGACCACGACTCAGGTTGCCGCCCTCGAAACCGGCGATGTTGCCGCACTCAAGACCGCCCAGATCAGCGCGCTGACGACTTCACAAGTTGCGGCGCTGACCACCGATCAGGTGGTGGCGTTGACCACGACGCAGATCAATTCGTTGACCAGCACGCAAGCCGCGGCCTTGACCACGACGCAGGTTGCCGCACTGCAGACCGCCGACGTAGCGGCCTTGAAGACCGCAGCGATCGCGGCGTTGACCACCACGCAGGTGGCCAGCGGCTTGACCACCGGGCAGGTTGCCGCACTGACCACTGCGCAAGTGGCTGCATTGACGACGAGCCAGGTGGCCGCGCTGACCACCAATCAAGTGGTGGCGTTGACCACTGCCCAAGCCA
>JANXYG010000143.1 GCA_025350245.1 Betaproteobacteria bacterium | reverse complement strand
TACTTCTTCGCCTGGCCACCGAACTTGCTCGCCAGCACCGTGGTGATCGCCGCCGTCAACGTCGTCTTCCCGTGGTCCACGTGCCCGATCGTCCCTACGTTCACGTGCGGCTTCGTCCGCTCGAACTTGCTCTTCGCCATGATGTGCCCCTTGTCCTGAGTCCGACGTTATTTCTTGTTGATGATTGCTTCCGCGACGTTCTTCGGCGCCTCGGCGTAGTGCTTGAATTCCATTGTGTAGGTGGCCCGGCCCTGAGTCGCGGACCGCAGCGCGGTGGAGTAACCGAACATCTCCGCCAGCGGCACCTCGGCCTTGATCGCCTTGATGCCCGACACCAGATCGTCCATGCCCTGGATCATGCCGCGACGGGAACTGAGATCGCCTATCACGTTACCCATGAAATCTTCGGGGGTTTCCACCTCGACCGCCATCATCGGTTCGAGCAGGACCGGACTGGCCTTGCGCATGCCGTCCTTGAACCCGATCGACGCCGCCATCTTGAAGGCGTTTTCGTTCGAATCGACATCATGATACGAGCCGTCGAACAAGGTGACCTTGACATCCACCACCGGGAAGCCCGCGAGCACGCCGTTCGGCAGCGTCTCTTCAAGACCCTTCCTGACGGCCGGGATGAATTCGCGTGGAACCACGCCACCCTTGATCGCGTCGACGAATTCGAAGCCCTTGCCGGCCTCGTGCGGCTCGAGCCTGAGCCAGACATGGCCGTACTGACCCTTGCCACCCGACTGCTTGACGAACTTGCCTTCGACTTCGACCTGCTTGCGAATAGCCTCGCGGTACGCGACCTGGGGGGCACCGACGTTGGCTTCGACGCCGAACTCGCGTTTCATGCGGTCGACGATGATCTCAAGGTGCAGTTCGCCCATGCCCGAGATGATGGTCTGACCCGACTCTTCGTCGGTGCGGACACGAAACGAGGGATCTTCCTGCGCCAGGCGGTTCAGGGCGATGCCCATCTTCTCCTGGTCGCTCTTGGTCTTGGGTTCGACCGCCACGTGGATCACCGGCTCAGGGAACTCCATGCGTTCCAGCACGATGATCTTGTCGGGATCGCATAGCGTATCGCCCGTGGTGGCCTCCTTGAGACCCACTGCCGCGGCGATGTCGCCGGCGCGAACTTCCTTGATTTCCTCACGCTGGTTGGCGTGCATCTGCAGGATGCGACCAATGCGTTCCTTGCGGCGCTTCACCGGGTTGTAGATCGTGTCGCCCGAGGTGACGACACCGGAGTACACCCGAAAGAAGATCAGCTGCCCGACGAACGGGTCGGTCATGATCTTGAACGCCAAGCCGGAAAATGCCTCGTCGTCGCTCGGACGACGGGTGGTGGCGTCGCCGTTCTCGAGCAAGCCTTTCACATCGGGAATGTCGACCGGCGCCGGCAGGTAATCGATCACGGCGTCGAGCATCGCCTGCACGCCCTTGTTCTTGAACGCGGAGCCGCAGAGCATCGGGAAGATTTCGTTCCCGATGGTACGGGTGCGCAGCCCCAGCTTCAAATCGTCGATCGACAGATCGCCATTCTCGAGGTACTTGTTCATCAGGTCTTCGCTCGCCTCGGCCGCCGATTCGAGCATCTGCTCGCGCCAGGTCAGCGCCTCCGCAACCAGCGCCTCGGGAATCGGCCGCTCTTCAAACTTCATGCCCTGGCTCGCCTCGTCCCAGAAGATCGCTTTCATCTTCACCAGGTCGATCACGCCTTCAAAGCCATCTTCGGCCCCGATCGGCAACTGGATCGGCACCGGACTCGCCTTCAGGCGCTGCTTGACCTGCTCGTAGACGCGTAAGAAATTGGCGCCCTGGCGATCCATCTTGTTCACGAACAGAAGCCGGGGAACACCATATTTGTTGCCCTGGCGCCACACCGTCTCGGTTTGCGGCTGCACGCCGCCGACCGCGCACAGCACCGTGCAGGCGCCGTCGAGCACCCGCAGACTGCGCTCGACCTCGATGGTGAAATCGACGTGGCCGGGCGTGTCGATGATGTTGATGCGGTGCTCGGGATAGTTGTTTTCCATCCCCTTCCAGAAACACGTGGTGGCGGCGGAAGTGATGGTGATGCCGCGCTCCCGCTCCTGCTCCATCCAGTCCATCACCGTGGCGCCGTCATGCACCTCGCCGATCTTGTGCGACACCCCGGTGTAAAACAGGATGCGTTCCGTCGTCGTGGTTTTGCCGGCATCGATGTGGGCCATGATGCCGATGTTGCGGTAACGGTCGATGGGAGTGGAACGGGGCATTTCGGTAACCTTGGAGCGTTTCGCGGCGGTACGTTGTCGGTGATCTCGCCAGCTCTCAGAAGCGGTAATGCGAGAAAGCCTTGTTGGCTTCCGCCATGCGGTGCACTTCTTCGCGCTTCTTCATGGCGCCGCCACGACCCTCGGATGCCTCGGCGAGCTCACCGGCCAGACGCTGGCCCATGGACTTCTCGGAACGCTTGCGCGCGGCTTCGCGCAGCCAACGCATTGCCAGCGCGGTGCGCCGGATCGCGCGAACCTCGACGGGAACCTGATAGTTGGCACCACCGACGCGACGGCTTTTCACCTCGACCATCGGCCGCACGTTCTGAAGTGCCTGGTTGAAGACCTCCAGCGGGTCTTTACCGGTCTTCTTGGAAATCTGCGCAAGCGCACCGTACATGATGCGTTCGGCCACCGACTTCTTGCCACTGGTCATCAGGACGTTGATGAACTTCGAAACGTCCTGGCTGGTGTACTTGGGGTCGGGCAGGATGTCGCGTTTGGCGACCTCGTGGCGTCTGGGCATGGCTTCCTCGGAATTCGATCTGCTGGCTGAAAATGTGGAGCCGGTCTGCGCTCAAATGGGCCACATTACGGGGGAGCGGTATTACTTGGGCCGCTTGGTGCCGTACTTGGACCGGCTCTGCTTGCGGTCCTTGACGCCTTGCGTATCGAGGCTCCCGCGAACGATGTGGTAGCGCACACCCGGCAAATCCTTCACCCGGCCACCGCGGATCATGACCACCGAGTGTTCCTGGAGGTTGTGGCCTTCGCCACCGATATAACTGATGACCTCGAAACCATTGGTGAGCCGAACTTTGGCGACCTTCCGCAAAGCCGAATTCGGCTTCTTGGGGGTAGTGGTGTAGACGCGGGTGCAAACTCCCCGACGCTGCGGCGACTGCTGCAGTGCCGGGACCTTGCTCTTCGTTACGAGTCTGGTTCGCGGTTTGCGAACCAACTGGCTGATCGTTGGCATGTTTTCGGTTGCCCAAAAAACCGGGACGGCACTGTCAGAGCCGTCCCGCTCACTGTCGTTGAAGTGGTTTCGCGCATTCCGTATCGACTGTGTATCGACGGCTGCAACGAGGAAAAAAGACCGCGGAGTTTAGGGAGCGGGTAACTTGCTGTCAAGCCACCTGCTCATTGTCGGCAGTAACGGTGGCTGCTCCCGCGGCCTCCGCCCCCCCGAACAGGTCAGACTCGCCCCGCAACGCCTGCTGCTTGCGCGCATTGTGGTAGGCCAGACCGGTACCGGCGGGAATCAGACGGCCGACGATGACGTTTTCCTTGAGACCACGCAGGTTGTCGCGCTTGCCCATGATCGCGGCTTCGGTGAGAACGCGGGTGGTTTCCTGGAACGATGCCGCCGAAATGAATGAGTCGGTCGAGAGCGAAGCCTTGGTGATGCCCAGCAGCACGTGCTCGTAGATGCCCGGCTGCTTGCCCTCGGCGAGAATGCGGTCGTTCTCGTCGAACAGGTCGGCCCGTTCGACCTGTTCGCCGACGATGAAGCGGGTATCACCGGCGTTGACGATCTGGACCCGGCGCAGCATCTGGCGGACGATCACGTCGATATGCTTGTCGTTGATCTTCACCCCCTGCAGTCGATAGACCTCCTGCACCTCGTCGGTGATGTACCGCGCCAATGCCTCGACGCCCTGCAGGCGCAGGATGTCGTGCGGATCGCGGTCGCCATCGACGACCGACTCACCCTTGTTGACCACCTGGCCGTCGTGCACCAGCATGTGCTTCTCTTTCGGGATCAGGAACTCGTGAGCAACCCCGTCGAGATCGGTGATCACCAGGCGTTGCTTGCCCTTGGTGTCCTTGCCGAACGACACGGTGCCCGTCACTTCGGCCAGCATCCCGGCATCCTTGGGCGAGCGCGCCTCGAACAGTTCCGCCACCCGTGGCAGGCCGCCGGTGATGTCCTTGGTCTTGGCGGTTTCCTGCGGGATGCGGGCCAGCACCTCGCCGGCCTGTACCTGCTGACCATCCTTGACGGTGATGATGGAGTGGATCTGGAAGGTATAGTTGACCGGCTGGTCGGTTGCCGCCAGCCGCACTTCGTGGCTTTCCTCGTCGAGCAGCTTCACCTGCGGACGCACACCCTTGGTCGCGGCGGTCCCGCGGCGCTTCGGGTCGATCACCACCAGGGTCGAGAGCCCGGTCACCTCATCGATCTGCTTGGCGACCGTGACGCCCTCCTCGACGTTCTCGAATCTGACCTTGCCGGCGTATTCGGTGATGATGGGACGCGTGTGCGGATCCCAGTTGGCAAGTACCGAACCGGCCCTCACATTGCTGCCGTCGGCAACCATCAGCGTGGCGCCATACGGAACCTTATGATGTTCGCGCTCCCGGCCGTTGTCGTCGAAGATCTGGACTTCGCCGGAACGCGAGATGGCAACCTGTTCGCCACGGGCATTGGTGACGTAACGCATCAGCGGGCTGAAGCGGGCGATGCCGTTCGACTTGCTCTCGATCTGGCTGGCCACCGCCGTCCGCGACGCCGCGCCACCGATGTGGAAGGTACGCATGGTGAGCTGGGTGCCGGGCTCGCCGATCGACTGCGCGGCGATCACACCGACGGCCTCGCCGACATTGACCAGCACGCCACGACCGAGATCGCGTCCGTAGCAGTTGGCGCACAAGCCATAGCGCGTATCGCAGGTGAGCGGGGTGCGCACCTTGACCTCATCGATGCCGAGCAATTCGATGGCATCGACAGCGTCCTCGTCGAGCAGGGCGCCGGACGGATAAAGGACATTACCGCTCTCCGGATGGGCGACATCGTCGGCGCATACGCGGCCGAGGATTCGCTCCCGCAGAGCCTCGACCACTTCGCCACCCTCGACCAGCGCCTTCATGGCGACGCCATTGACGGTACCGCAGTCATCTTCGGTCACGACCAGATCCTGGGTGACGTCGACGAGACGGCGCGTGAGATAGCCCGAATTAGCGGTCTTGAGCGCGGTATCGGCCAGACCCTTGCGCGCACCGTGCGTCGAGATGAAATACTGCAATACGTTGAGGCCTTCGCGGAAATTGGTGGTGATCGGCGTCTCGATGATCGAGCCATCGGGCTTGGCCATCAGGCCGCGCATGCCAGCGAGTTGCCGGATCTGCGCAGCGGAGCCGCGCGCACCGGAGTCCGCCATCATGTAGATGGAGTTGAATGACTCCTGCGACATCGGGGCACCAGCCGCGTCGGTGGCCTGGACCCAAGTCGACGTACCCTCGTCCCATTTCATCACCGGTTCGGTGCCGAGCTGCTCCATCATGGCCTTGGCCACCACGTCCCCGGCCCGGCCCCAGATGTCGACCACCTTGTTGTAGCGCTCGCCCTGGGTCACCAGACCGGAGGTATATTGCGCTTCGATCTCCTGCACTTCCTTCTCGGCGGCAGCGATGATCTGCTCCTTTTGCCGCGGCACCTGCATGTCGTCGACGCAGATCGAGATGCCCGCGCGGGTCGCCATGCTGAAGCCCATGTACATCAGGCGGTCGGCGAAAATCACCGTTTCGCGCAGCCCGCAGCGACGGAAAGAGGCGTTGATGAGTTTGGAGATCTCTTTCTTCTTCAGCGCCTTGTTGATCAGCGGAAACGGCAGTCCGGGCGGCAGGATCTCCGACAGGAGCGCGCGGCCGACCGTGGTCTCGTAACGCGTCGTACGGTCCTTCAGGGAGCCGTCCTCGGCGAAATATTTTTCATGGATGCGCACCTGCACCTTTGCGCTCACGTCCACCTGGCGCGTCTCGTAGGCCCGGGCCATCTCGCTCACGTCGCTGAAGATCATGCCCTGACCACGGGCGTTCACGCGTTCGCGGGTGACGTAGTAGAGACCCAGAACGATATCCTGCGACGGGACGATGATCGGATCGCCGTTGGCAGGCGAGAGCACGTTGTTCGACGACAGCATCAGCGTGCGCGCTTCCATCTGCGCTTCGATCGACAGCGGCACATGAACCGCCATCTGGTCACCATCGAAGTCGGCGTTGAAGGCGGCGCACACCAGCGGGTGAAGCTGGATCGCCTTGCCTTCGATCAGGACCGGTTCGAACGCCTGGATGCCGAGGCGGTGCAGGGTCGGCGCCCGGTTGAGCATGACCGGATGTTCGCGGATGACTTCCTCGAGGATGTCCCAGACCTCGGGAACCTCGGCTTCGACCAGCCGCTTGGCCGCCTTGATGGTGGTGGCCAGGCCGAGGACCTCGAGCTTGTGGAAGATGAACGGCTTGAACAGTTCGAGCGCCATCTTCTTCGGCAGCCCGCACTGATGCAGCTTGAGCTGCGGACCGACCACGATCACGGAGCGGCCGGAGTAGTCGACCCGCTTGCCGAGCAGGTTCTGACGGAAACGACCACCCTTGCCCTTGATCATGTCGGCGAGCGACTTGAGCGGCCGCTTGTTGGCGCCGGTCATGGCCTTGCCACGGCGACCGTTGTCGAGCAAGGAGTCGACGGCCTCCTGCAACATGCGCTTCTCGTTGCGGACGATGATTTCGGGCGCCTTCAGCTCCAGCAACCGCTTGAGACGATTGTTGCGGTTGATGACGCGGCGATACAGATCGTTGAGGTCGGAGGTCGCGAAACGACCGCCGTCCAGCGGCACCAGCGGGCGCAATTCGGGCGGCAGCACCGGCAGCACTTCCATGACCATCCAGTCGGGCTTGATGCCCGATTTCTGGAACGCCTCAAGCACCTTCAAGCGCTTGGAGAACTTCTTGATCTTGGTTTCGGACTCGGTTGCGTCGAGATCCTTGCGCAGCTTCTCGACCTCGCGATTGAGCTCGAGGTTGCGCAGCAGTGCCCGGATGCCCTCGGCGCCCATCGAGGCCGAGAACTCGTCGCCGTACTCCTCCATCTTGGCGAGGTAGTCGTCCTCCGACAGCAGCTGACCGGCAAGCAGCGGCGTCATGCCGGAATTGGTGACGACGTAGGCTTCGAAATACAGCACGCGTTCGATGTCGCGCAGCGTCATGTCGAGCACCATGCCCAGACGCGACGGCAGCGACTTGAGGAACCAGATGTGCGCCGTCGGGCTCGCGAGCTCGATATGCCCCATGCGCTCGCGCCGCACCTTCGACAAGGTGACTTCGACGCCGCATTTCTCGCAGGTCACGCCGCGATGCTTGAGCCGCTTGTACTTGCCGCAGAGGCACTCGTAGTCCTTCACCGGCCCGAAGATCTTGGCGCAGAACAGGCCGTCGCGTTCGGGCTTGAAAGTCCGGTAGTTGATGGTCTCGGGTTTCTTGACCTCCCCGTACGACCACGAACGGATCTTTTCCGGTGAGGCGAGTCCGATCTTGATGGCATCGAACTCTTCTTCCTGGGTGACCTGCTTGAACAAATCCAGTAGCGCTTTCATGTGCACTCCCAGTTAGGCTGCGTACATATCTGACAGATCGGTATCGGCAACGCCGAACCGCCGTGAATCAATAACGGTCGAGATCGATGTCGATCGCCAGCGAGCGGATTTCCTTGACCAGCACGTTGAACGACTCCGGCATGCCGGCATCGATCCTGTGCTCGCCCTTGACGATGTTCTCGTAGACCTTGGTGCGGCCGGCCACGTCATCCGACTTGACCGTGAGCATCTCCTGCAAGGTGTACGAGGCGCCGTAGGCTTCGAGCGCCCAGACTTCCATTTCGCCGAACCGCTGACCGCCGAACTGCGCCTTGCCACCGAGCGGCTGCTGCGTCACCAGGGAGTACGGCCCGGTGGAGCGAGCGTGCATCTTGTCGTCGACGAGGTGATGCAGCTTCAGCACATGCATGTAACCGACGGTGACCGGGCGTTCGAACGCCTCGCCGGTGCGACCATCGGTGAGCTGGATCTGCCCGGAACGCGGCAGGCCGGCGAGTTCGAGCATGTTCTTGATCTCGTCTTCGTTGGCGCCGTCGAAAACCGGCGTCGCGAACGGCACGCCCGGGGTCAGGTTGTGACACAGCTCCAGCACTTCCTCATCGCTGAAATCCTTGATCTCCTCGGACTTGCCGCTGGAGTTGTAGATCAATTCCAGCGCCTTGCGCAGCTCGGCGATCTTGGCCTGCGCGGCAACCAGGTCACCGATGCGCTTGCCCAGGCCCTTCGCAGCCCAGCCGAGGTGAGTTTCGAGGATCTGACCCACGTTCATCCGCGACGGCACGCCGAGCGGGTTGAGCACGATGTCCATTGGCACCCCGTCGGCGTTATGCGGCATGTCCTCGATCGGAACGATCTTCGAGATCACGCCCTTGTTGCCGTGCCGGCCAGCCATCTTGTCGCCGGGCTGCAGCCGGCGCTTCACGGCCAGGTAGACCTTCACCATCTTCTGCACGCCCGGCGGCAATTCGTCGCCGCTGGTGAGCTTCTTCTTCTTCTCCTCGAATGCCGCGTCGAACTCGACACGCTTCTGCGCAAGGCTGTCCTTGAGCTGCTCGAGCTGCGCTTGGGCATCGTCTTCCGTGAGACGGATATCGAACCACGAATGGCGTTCGACGTCGTCGAGATAGGACTTGGCGATCTTGGCGCCCTTGGCCAGCTTCTTCGGACCACCGTTGGCGGTCTTGTTGAGCAGCAGGCGTTCGATGCGGGCGAAGGCGTCGGATTCGACGATGCGGTACTGGTCGCCGAGGTCGGTCTTGTAACGCTTGAGTTCATCGTCGATGATCTGCTGGGCGCGCTTGTCGCGCTCGATGCCCTCGCGGGTGAACACCTGCACGTCGATGACGGTGCCGGTCATGCCCGACGACACCCGCAGCGAGGTGTCCTTCACGTCGGACGCCTTCTCGCCGAAGATCGCCCGCAGCAACTTCTCTTCCGGGGTCAACTGGGTTTCGCCCTTCGGTGTCACCTTGCCCACCAGGACATCGCCCGCTTCGACCTCGGCACCGATGTAGACAATGCCCGACTCATCGAGGCGACCGAGCTGAGCTTCGCTCAGATTGGAAATATCGCGGGTGATTTCCTCGGGTCCGAGCTTGGTGTCGCGCGCAACCACCGACAGTTCCTCGATGTGGATCGAGGTGAAGCGGTCGTCGGCGACGACGCGCTCGGAAATGAGGATCGAATCCTCGAAGTTGTAGCCGTTCCAGGGCATGAACGCGACCAGCAGATTCTGGCCGAGAGCGAGTTCACCCATGTCGGTCGAGGCGCCGTCGGCCACCACGTCGCCACGCGCGAGCTTGTCGCCCACCTTGGTGAGCGGCCGCTGGTTGATGTTCGTGTTCTGGTTCGAGCGCGTGTATTTGGTCAGGTTGTAGATGTCCACCCCGACTTCGCCGGCGCCGGTTTCGTCATCGTTGACCCGCACCACGATGCGGCTCGCATCGACATAGTCGACCACGCCACCACGCCGGGATTGCACGACAGTGCCCGAGTCGATGGCGACCGTGCGTTCAATGCCGGTACCGACCAGCGGCTTCTCGGCTCGCAGGCAAGGCACGGCCTGGCGCTGCATGTTCGAGCCCATCAGCGCGCGGTTGGCGTCGTCGTGCTCGAGGAACGGGATCAGCGAGGCGGCGACCGACACGATCTGGGCCGGCGCGACGTCCATGTACTGCACCTTGTCCGGACCGGAAAGCATGAACTCGTTGTGATTGCGGCACGACACGAGCTCGTCGATCAGCTTGCCCTTCTTGTCGACCGAGGCGTTAGCCTGGGCGATCACGTACTTGCCCTCTTCGATGGCCGAGAGGTAGTGGATCTCGTCGGTGACACGGCCGTCGGCAACCACCCGGTAGGGTGTCTCGAGGAAGCCGTAGCTATTGGTCTGGGCGTACAACGCGAGCGAGTTGATGAGGCCGATGTTCGGACCTTCGGGCGTCTCGATCGGGCACACGCGCCCGTAGTGGGTGGGGTGTACGTCGCGCACCTCGAAACCGGCGCGCTCACGGGTCAGGCCACCCGGGCCGAGGGCGGACACGCGCCGCTTGTGAGTCACTTCAGACAGGGGATTGGTCTGGTCCATGAACTGCGACAACTGACTCGATCCGAAGAACTCGCGTACGGCGGCGCTGACCGGTTTGGCGTTGATCAGGTCGTGCGGCATGAGGTTCTCGGATTCCGCCTGCGACAGACGCTCCTTCACCGCGCGCTCCACGCGCACCAGGCCGGCGCGGAACTGGTTCTCGGCCAGTTCGCCTACCGAGCGCACGCGACGATTGCCGAGATGATCGATGTCGTCGATCTCGCCACGGCCGTTGCGCAGCTCGACCAGGATCTTGATCACAGCCGCGATGTCTTCGTTCGACAGGGTCATCGGTCCGAGCAGTTCGTCGCGCCCGACACGGCGGTTGAACTTCATCCGGCCGACCGCCGAGAGGTCGTAGCGATCGGGGTTGTAGAACAAACCCTGGAAGAGCGTCTTCACCGCATCCTCGGTCGGTGGTTCGCCGGGCCGCATCATGCGGTAGATGGCAACCTGGGCCGACTGCTGGTCGGTGGAGTCGTCGATGCGAAGCGTCGACGAAATATAGGCCCCGTGATCGATGTCGTTGGTGTAGATCGTACGAACGGTCTTGACGCCCATGACCTTGAGCTTGGTGGCGACCTCCGCCGTGACCTCGTCGTTGGCCATGGCGAGAATCTCGCCGGTGTCGGGATTCACCACGTTGTGCGCGAGGACACGTCCGAGCAGGAACTCGTCGGTGACCTCGATCTTCTTGAGTCCGGCCGCTTCGATGTCGCGAACGTGCTTCGCGGTGATGCGTTTATCCTTGCCGACGATCAGCTTGCCCTTGGCCGAGATGTCGAAGCGCGCGGTTTCGCCACGCAGCCGCTCGGGGACGATCTCGAATTGCACCTGGGTCTCGCCCAGATGGAAGTTATCGAAGTCGAAGAACGCCTTGAGAATCTGTTCCGGCGTGAGGCCGATGGCCTTGAGCAGGATCGTGACCGGCATCTTGCGGCGACGGTCGACGCGGAAGTACAGATAGTCTTTCGGGTCGAACTCGAAATCGAGCCAGGAGCCACGGTAGGGAATGATCCGTGCCGAGAACAGCAACTTGCCCGAACTGTGGGTCTTGCCGCGGTCGTGCTCGAAGAACACGCCAGGCGAGCGGTGAAGCTGCGAGACGATGACCCGCTCGGTGCCATTGATGACGAAGGAGCCGGTGTCGGTCATGAGTGGAATCTCACCCATGTAGACCTCCTGCTCTTTCGCCTCCTTGACCGTTGGCTTCGGCGCTTCACGGTCCATGATGGTGAGGCGGACCTTGGCGCGCAGCGGCGCCGCGAAGGTGAGCCCCCGTTGCTGGCACTCCTTGACATCGAACGGCGGCGTGCCGAGCTGGAAACTCAGGAAGTCGAGGCGGGCATTGCCGGAGTGACTCGCAATCGGGAATATCGACGTGAAGGCCGCCTGCAACCCCTGGTTGTTGCGGCTTTCAGGTGCGACATCAGCCTGCAGGAACGCGGCGAATGACTCAAGCTGCATGGCAAGCAGATACGGCACCTGGAGCACGGATGCGCGCTTGGCAAAGCTCTTGCGAATGCGCTTCTTCTCAGTGAACGAATAGGTCATCACCACTCCGCGTAAGAGTTAACGGGGCTGCGGCGAACCGCAGTGGTACTAAGAACGAACAAGACACGGGACCGGATCACGACATGGCGCGATCGGCGCAACATCGTCTCCCGGTCGAACCGGCAACGGCCATGACACAACACGCCCGGCTTGGGCGGCAACCGAAAACAGGTGGACGGCGCTGTGTGATGGTGGCTGGGCCCAAAGATGACAACAGGCTGGCGGTCGCCCGCCAGCCTGTTGCAGGTACACAGACTCGCGGTTACTTGACTTCCGCCGTAGCACCGGCGTCCGTCAGCTTCTTGGCGATCGCGTCGGCTTCCGCCTTCGGAATCGCTTCCTTGACCGGCTTCGGCGCGCCGTCGACCAGGTCCTTGGCTTCCTTGAGGCCCAGGCCGGTCACTTCCCGCACCGCCTTGATCACGTTCACCTTGTTGTCGCCGATCTTGGCGAGAATCACGGTGAACTCGGTTTGCTCCTCGACCGCCGCGGCAGCGGCAGCCGGTGCCGCAACCGCAACCGCAGCGGCAGCGGCCGAGACACCGAACTTCACTTCCATTTCCTTGATGAGATCAGACAGGTCGAGAACGGTCATGTTCGCGATCGCGTCCAGAATTTCAGCTTTGGCTACAGCCATGATTGCTCCTGTAAGGTTGGTTCCGGCCGGCGCCATCAGCGCCATGACCGGGACAGATCGTCGTCGGGTGGTTCTGCTTCAGGCCGATTGCTCGCGGGCGTCGCGCACGGCCGCCACGGTCCGGACGAAGCGCGACGGCACTTCGTTGAGGGTCCGTACGAACGTTGCGATCGGCGCCTGCATGGTGCCCAGCAACTTGGCCAGAAGCTCATCGCGGCTCGGCAGCGTGGCGAGCGCAGCGATATCCTTGGGGGACATCACGACGTTCTTCATCGCACCACCGCGAATCACGAACTTATCGTTGCCTTTCGAGTACTCGTGCATCACCTTCGCGACCGCGACCGGATCAGCCGACATGCCGTACGCGAGCGGACCGATCATCTGACCAGCCAGCCCGGCGAACGGCGTATCCGCCACCGCCCGCCTTGCGAGGGTGTTGCGCAGGACACGGAAATAGACACCCGACTCCCGCGCCTTGGCACGCAGCGACGTCATGTGGCGGACTTCCAGTCCACGGTACTCGGCGAGCACGATTGCCTGCGCCTGTGCGACTTCCGCACCGACACCGGCCACCACCGCCTTTTTCTGCTCCAGATTCAGACCCAAGGTCTTGCCTCCTAGCGCTTGAAGTTCGAGATCGCCCGGCACTGCGGCGACCCCCCCGTCACGGCGACCATCTTCCAGGTTGAATCACGCCGCGACGCCCACCTTGCGGCGGACATCGCGGAAATTCGGTCTTCCTGCTGTCGGGCACACCGTCTGCGTTGGACGTTGGCGGCAAATGACGAGAAACAGCGGCTCACCATCGTCTGCCCCCGATTAAGCCTCGCGGCTCCAACGGTCTTTGACACATCGTCCGCACGCCTCGCGGCGCACCGACGATCCCACAAAGTTCTGCTATCCGACCCGCGATACCCGCGGGACCGATGTTGTCTCGCTATTGCTGCGGCTGCGCCTGCAGACTGCTCGAATCGATACGCACGCCCGGCCCCATGGTGCTGGAGAGGGAAAGCTTGCGCAGGTAGATGCCTTTGGCTGCCGCCGGCCGCGCCTTGTTGAGGGCATCGACCAGCGCGAGGAGATTCTCGCGAAGCGCTTGCGGCTCGAACGAAGCCCGTCCGATCGTGCATTGCACGATGCCGCCCTTGTCGGTGCGGTATTGCACCTGACCGGCCTTGGCATTCCGGACGGCCTCGGCGACATTCGGCGTCACTGTGCCGACCTTCGGGTTCGGCATCAGACCGCGCGGACCGAGAATCTGCCCCAGCTGACCAACCACCCGCATCGCATCGGGGGCGGCGATGCATATATCGAAATCGATGGTGCCGCCCTTGATCTTCTCGGCGAGATCTTCCATGCCCACGATCTCTGCGCCGGCCGCAAGTGCCGCCTTGGCAGCTTCACCCTGGGCGAAAACGGCCACACGAACGCTCTTGCCAGTGCCTTTGGGCAGCACGACGGAACCCCGCACCACCTGATCCGACTTCTTGGCATCGACGCCGAGATTGATCGCGATGTCGATCGACTCGTTGAACTTGGCGGTGGCATTGCCCCTGACGAGCGTGATCGCTTCGTCGAGGTGGTAGGCCTTGCTGCGGTCCACTTTCGCCTTCACTGCCACCAGGCGCTTCGATTCACGGGCCATGATCAGAGTCCCTCCACGGTGACGCCCATGCTGCGGGCACTGCCGGCGATGGTTCGCACCGCGGCCTCAAGGTCGGCAGCCGTGAGATCGGGCATCTTGGCTTTCGCGATCTCCTCCGCCTGGGCGCGAGTCAGTTTGCCCACCTTGTCGGTATGGGGCTTGGGCGAGCCTTTCTGCACCCCCACCGCCTTCTTGATGAGCACCGTCGCAGGCGGCGTCTTCATGATGAAGGTGAAGCTCTTGTCCGCGAACGCGGTGATCACCACCGGGATCGGCAGACCCGGCTCCATGCCCTGCGTCTGCGCGTTGAACTCCTTGCAGAACTGCATGATGTTCAGGCCGCGCTGACCGAGCGCCGGGCCGATCGGTGGCGACGGATTGGCCTTGCCTGCCGGCACCTGCAACTTGATGAACCCTACAATCTTCTTTGCCACGGTACGCTTCTCCTGTCGGGTTCATGCGGACGCCTGCGGCGCCCTCCCCATCAAAAACGGCTGTTCGCCGCCATGTTTCGACACCGCTGTCGCGACATCGGCTCCGAATGTTTGCGTCAGGCCTTCTCGACCTGACTGAATTCAAGTTCCACTGGTGTCGAACGGCCGAAAATCGAGACCGAAACACGCAGCTTGCTCTTGTCGTAATTCACTTCCTCCACGTTGCCGTGGAAGTCGGTGAAGGGACCTTCCTTGACCCGGACCGCTTCGCCCACTTCAAACAGCACCTTCGGCTTGGGCTTCTCGACCCCTTCCTGGATCTGATGCAGGATCGCGTCGACCTCACGCTGGCTGATCGGCGTGGGCCGGTTGGCGGTTCCGCCGATGAAGCCGGTGACTTTCGCCGTGTTCTTGACCAGATGCCACGAGTCGTCGGTCATCTCCATTTCGACCAGAACATACCCGGGGAAGAATTTGCGCTCCGAGATGCTCTTCTGACCGGCCTTCATTTCAACCACTTCCTCGACCGGCACCAGAATCTGCCCGAACTTGTCTTCCATGCCGGCCCGCGTGATGCGTTCCAGCAGAGCCTTCTGCACGCTCTTTTCGAAACCCGAATAGGCGTGCACGACATACCAACGTTTGGTGGCTGCGTTCATTCTCCACGACCCATCATCATCCGCACCGCCCAGACCAGGGATGCATCCACAATCCACAGGAAAATCGCCATCACCAGCACGAACACCATCACGATTCCGGTGGTTTGCACCGTTTCCTTGCGTGTCGGCCAGACCACCTTGCGAGTCTCGGCCACCGACTCCTGGGCAAATACGTAGAACGCCTTGCCGGGTTCGCTGGTCCACCCCACCAGGGCGGCGAGGCCGACACCGGCGAGCACGGACAACACGCGCAGGATCAGCGGGTTTTCTCCGAGAAGATAAAAGCCCGCTACGCCCGCCACCACCAGCAGGAGCGCGACCGCCAGCTTCACTTTGTCAGCCATTGAACATATCCGATGCCGATGTGGTCGTTCTGGTTGAGGAAGGCAGCGCGAACCCGTTGGATCCGCGCGCCGCATTGGCAGGCCAGGAGGGTCTCGAACCCCCAACCTTCGGTTTTGGAGACCGACGCTCTGCCAATTGAGCTACTGGCCTGTAGAGCTTCCGACTTCACCGCCGAGCCGCGTCGCCGCCGCCCGGCTCGGCCGTCATTCGATGATCTTGGCCACGACGCCGGCACCCACGGTGCGGCCACCCTCGCGGATGGCGAATCGCAGCCCCTCCTCCATCGCGATCGGCTGAATCAACTGCACCGTGATCGAGATGTTGTCTCCAGGCATCACCATC
>JANXYG010000141.1 GCA_025350245.1 Betaproteobacteria bacterium | reverse complement strand
GCCCTCGACGCTGGTGCGCTGGTCAATGTACGCAGCGCCGCGGCGGGTGGTGACGCCGGCAGGATCGACGTGTCGGCCAAGCAAGGACGCTTTGGATTCGGCGGCGTGGTTGATGGCCACGCCGCCGCCGATGCCAGAAGTGGCAGTATCAAGATCGATGTTGCCAGTCTCGACGATGGGGTTGCCGGCTCGACCAATGATTTCGGTACGCTCAACCGCAAGTTGAACGACGGCGGCTTCTTCGAGGCGCGCTCGGTCCGGCTGCGCACTGGCGATCTGGTGCAGGGGTCCACTGACGCCATGGTGAAGGCACATCAGGTCACGCTGGCCACTGACGTTGGCAGCATCGACCTGGGCGGGCTCATCGACGCCACCGGCAGCAAGGGCGGTTCGATCGCGGTCTGGTCGGGCGGTGGCATACGGGTCGGGTCGACCGCGCATTTCGACGCCTCGGGCAAGGACACCGCCGCGACCGGTGTCGGCAGCGCGGGCCGCGGCGGCTCGATCGTCCTTGGCACCACCGGCTTGCGCGAGCAGGACCAGCTCACGTTCGTCGTGGATGGCGAACACAAACCGGTGTTCGACGTGGCGGGCGCCGGTGCGGCCGGCGGTGGCAGCGTCACCTTCCGCGTACCTCGACTGGTCGCTGCCAATGACGTCAATGCCGGCGCATTCAACGGCACGATCAACGGGGCCGCCGATGTGATCGTCGAAGCCTACAAGGTGTACTTGGCGTCTTCGCTGTCCACGCCGGGCGCGACGGTGAGCGGTGGCAACCTCAACATCTCTTCTGCCGGTGCCGGCGCGAGCCTCTACAACGAGACGCGCGACTACATGACGCTGAGCACGCAGAACATCCAGGACAAGTTCGGCAGCGGCACTCGGGTCCGGCCCGGTATCGAGGTGCGCAGCAGCGGCAACCTCACGCTCGCATCGGACTGGAATCTGTGCGGCACGCAGGCGACCTGCACGGGGTCGGCCGCATGGCGCTTCGGCAACCAGGAGCCGGGTGTGCTCACCTTGCGGGCGGGTGGAGACGTGCTTCTGAACCGCACCTTGAGCGACGGGTTCAATAGCGTGGCGACCAACGCTGTCCTTCAGGCGACCAATTCGTGGTCGTATCGGATCGTGGCTGGCGCCGACGCAAGCGCGGCGAATCCGATGTCGGTATTGCCGGCGACCGGGGCGACCAACGGTGACATCGTGCTCGCGGCGCAGCGCATCGTTCGTACCGGTACCGGCGACATAGCGCTCGCGGCGCGGCGCGATGTCCAGCTCGTGGCGCAGACGGCGGTGATCTACACGGCCGGACGTCCGGGACCTGCCGTGGATGGTTTCGTGCTGCCCAGTGCCTCGGACGAGTTTTCCAACCTGGCGTTCGGGGTTCCCGCGCCGATATTCCCGAATCGCGGCGGTGACATCACCATCGATGCGGGTCGCGATATCGTCGGGGCAAAGTCGGCACAGATGATTTCGGAATGGTTGTACCGCAACAGCAAGCGTTCCGATTCGACCACCCTGGCGACGAATCCCCAGACCTCATGGTGGGTCCGGTTCGATCAGTTCCAGCAGGGCATCGGGGCGCTCGCAGGTGGTGACGTGACACTGAATGCCGGGCGCAATCTGCAAAATGTCACGGTGGTGATCCCGACCAATAGCCGGCTCGGTGGCGCGGTGGCGAGCGCACCCGACAGCTCGCACCTCGTCGAACAGGGCGGCGGCGATCTCGCCGCGCGGGCCGGTGGCGATATCCAGGGCGGCCTGTTCTACGTATCCAGGGGCAATGGCGGCGTGGTGGCAGACGGCAGCATCACCTCCAGTGGTTCGGGCGACAACCCTGCCAACCCCTTCCTCGGGCTGGGTGACGGGCGTTTCCAGGTCAAGGGCCGTGGTCACGTCGCGATCGAGTCTGTCTTCAACCCCACCGTGATCCTGCAGGCGACCCCGAACCGCGGTCGCGGTGGTGCGACTTTCACCTACGCCTTCACCTATTCGGAATCGTCTTCGGTCCAGATCGAATCGGCCCGGGGCGATGTCGTGCTGTCCAACGATCGCCTCACCCTGGACGCCGTGCCGCTTCTGGCCCGGGCCAGCACCGAGTCGCGCGACAGCATGTTCGCCTATCCGGGCCAGGTGACCGCAACCGCCTATTCGGGCAACGTGTCGGTGCATCACGCCATGTCGCTCTATCCGTCGCGGGTGGGAGATTTCAATCTGTATGCCGATCGCTCGGTCGCGGTGGGTGAGACGGTGTTCATGTCGGACGTGTCGCCGGCCGCTCTGCCACGGGCGTTGTCGCCGGACACCTCGATCGGTACCGGCACCGCTATCTCCGGGCTGGTCGGCGCCGCATTCGAGGGAGCGGTCACGCATTCGAGCACGGTGTTGCATGCCGATGATCGGGATCGGGCCGAGATCATCGCCCTGAATGGCGACATCGTCGGTACCCCGAACCAGCGATTCGGTATCTTCGCCAAGCCAGTGCTGTTCGAGGCGGCCGGCGACATCCGCGATGTCTGGGTTTCTGCGCAGAATGTCGCGGTCTCGGACCGGTCGGTGTTTCGGGCCGGCCGGGACCTGACCTACACCACATTGCGGGATCCGATCACCGGTGGCCAGGTCGGCAACAGTGGCCAGATCGCTGTCGGTGGGCCCGGCGAGTTGCAGGTTCAGGCCGGCCGGTCGATCGACCTCGGGAACAGCTCGGGCATCGTGACCCGCGGCAGCCTCGACAATCCGTTTCTCGCCGACCAGGGCGCATCGATTCGTCTGACCGCTGGCGGTGCGCCGCTCGGCGTCAACGCGTTCGTCCAGCGCTATGTCGAGGCTCGGGAAGATCCGCTGGCGGTGAGCGGCGCCGATTTCCTCGCGTCGATGCGCTCGAAGTTGGGGGACAGGAATCTCTATCTGGATGATGCGATCGCACGTTACCGCGCGGACCAATCGGGTCAGACGCGGGAACAGACGGCGCTCGTGGCCCGGCTTGCAAACGCCAGCACCGGTGTCCGCTACCGTTCCGATCTGCTGACGTATCTCGAGGTGCTCGACGGTGATTCGGGATTCGTCACGTCGACGGCGCGCGACCGCTTCGCAGCGCTGGCCCCGGAAGCGCAGACCGGATTCGTAAATCACGTCCTGTTCGCCGAAGTGAAGGCCGGCGGCCGTGCGGCGCTGGATGGCACCGATGTCAGCTATGCCCGGGGCTACGAGGCCATCGGTGAATTGTTCCCCGGCAGCGTCAAGACCCGCACCATCGCCCCGCCATTGCCGGGAGATTCGGGCAAACGGTTCTCCCGGGATACGTATGCGGGCCAGGGCGACATCAATCTGTTCTTCAGCCAGATCAAGAGCGAGCAGGGCGGCAACATTGAAATGCGCGTGCCTAACGGCCTGGTCAACGCGGGTCTTGCGAACCCGGGAGACCTGAGCAAGCAGGCCTCCGAACTGGGCATCGTGACAGTGCGCGGCGGCACGGTGCGGTCGTTCGGTTCCGGCGATTTCCTGGTGAACCAGTCACGGGTGTTCACCTTGCAAGGGGGCGACATCCTGGTGTGGTCGTCCTGGGGCAACATCGACGCCGGCAAGGGGGCGAAGACGGCGAGCGCGACGCCACCGCCACAGCTCATCTTCAACGGCACCAGTTTCGTGCTGGATACCTCGCGCTCGGTTTCCGGCAGCGGCATCGGCGTTCTGCTGGGCCGTGAGGACGTGGTGCCTGGCGACGTCGACCTGATCGCACCCGCCGGTGCGGTCGATGCGGGCGACGCCGGCATCCGCGTCGCGGGAACGCTGCGGGTCGCAGCCCTGGTGTTTCTCAACGCCAACAATGTGTCGACCCCTGGCGGCACGATCACCAACGCCAGCAACGTGTCGGTCAACGTGGCCGGCAACGTGAGCGTCGGCAATCCGGCGGCGGATGCCCAGAAAGCCATCGAAAAGGCGCAGCAGCAGATCAGCGATCGGGCGACCCAATCGAACAATGCGTTCAAGCCGTCGTTCCTGACCGTTGAGGTGATTGCGATGGGAGACGAGGGCAACGACAAGAACGACAAGAAGCGCTAAGGGCCGGTCCGGATGCGCGTTTCGGGCGAGCGTGGACGATGGTCATGTTTGTTTAACACGCCTGCAACAAAGCACCGCAACAATCGGGTGGTCTCTGTGCCGTCCTCCTTCAAGAAAATCCGATGAAACACTGGCTGTCCCTGTTAGCGGCGTTGTATCTCTCGTTGTGCCCGGCGCTGTCCCACGCGTGGTGGAGCCCGGACTGGATCAGCCGCAAGAAGATTGCGCTCGATACGTCGGGCAAAGGCGCGGCCATCGGTGGCGCGGTGTCGAATGTGCCGGTGCTGGTGCGATTGCATACCGGCAATTTTCCGTTTCCCGAAGCCGATATCGATGGCAAGGACCTGCGCTTCGTCGATGGCGACGACCAGACGCCGCTCAAGTTCCACGTCGAGCTGTTCGACGGCACCAACGAGCTGGCGCTGGTCTGGGTGCAGGTGCCGAAGCTGGAACCGAAGGCCGACACCGGCACCATCTGGCTCTACTACGGCAATCAGAAGGCTGCTGCCGCCGCCGACAGCAAGACCACCTACGACGGCAACCAGACGGCGGTGCTGCACTTCGCGGAAGCGGACGCGGCGTTCAAGGATTCGACAGCCTACGGGCATTTGCCCACGGTGAGCGGGGTCACGCATTCCGCCGCCGGCGTGGCCGACGGGGCCGCTGTCTTCAACGGCAGTGCGAAGTTGTCGTGGGCGCCGGTGCCGCCACTGAAGGTCGGCGCCACCGGATTAACGTTCAGCGCCTGGGTGAAACCCGCCGATGCGACCCAGCGCGCCACGCTGTTCTCGCAGCGGGAAGGCAGCAACGCGGTCCAGGTGGTGTACGACCAGGGCAAGCTGTACGCGCGCGCCTTCGGGCAGGAAACCGCGAAGGTCGATCTGCCGGCCGGAGCCTGGCATCACGTGGCACTGACGCTGGCGGACGGACTCACGCTCTATCTGGATGGCAAGCCGGTGGCGAACGCCGCGGTGAAGGCCGCGGACCTGGGTGGCGAGATCGTCGTCGGCGACGGCTACAAGGGCGATCTCGACGAGCTTCAGTTGTCGAGCCTCGCACGACCCGCGGAATGGCTGGAAGTGCAGGCGAAGTCGCAAAGCGATGGCGCGAAACTGGTGACGGTATCCGCCGATGGCGAAGCCGGCGAGGGCGGTGGCAGCACGTCCTACGTCGCCATTCTGCTCGGCGCCGTGACGCTCGACGGCTGGGTCGTGATCGCGATCCTGGGCGTGATGTTGGTGATCAGCTTCTACGTCATGCTCGCCAAGGGGGTGTTCCTGGTGCGCATGGACAGCGCCAACAAGACCTTTCTCGACCGGTTCGCAAACCTGGGGCGCGACTTGACGGCACTGGATGGCGACGACGGCAAGGGCCGGCTGCGCCACTCGTCGGTCTACAAGATTTACACCATTGGCGTGCGCGAACTGCGCAAGCGCTTCGGCGGCGGCGACGGCACGCAGGTCAACCTGAGTGCGCAGTCGATCGATGCGATCCGCGCCAGCCTGGATGCCGGCCAGGTGCGCGAGAACGCCCGCATCAACAGCCAGATGGTGCTGCTCACTATCTGCATCGCCGGCGGCCCTTTCCTCGGCCTGCTTGGCACGGTGGTCGGCGTGATGATCACGTTCGCCGCCATCGCGGCCGCGGGCGACGTGAATGTCAACGCGATCGCACCTGGCATCGCCGCGGCGCTGGTCGCCACGGTGGCCGGCCTCGGCGTCGCGATTCCCGCCCTGTTCGGCTACAACTACCTGGCGGCGCGCGCGAAGAACATCTCCGCCGACATGCAGGTGTTCGCCGACGAGCTGGTGACGCGCATGGCGGAGAACTACTCCTCGTGAGCGCCGCGTCGAACGTCGTTGCCGGCGCCTGCTGAGTGTCGGCCAAGGTCCAGGCGGGAAGCGAGCCGTACGACGAGATCAACGTCACGCCGATGCTCGATCTCGCCTATGTGCTGCTGGTCATCTTCATCATCATGACCACGGCGTCGGTGCAGGGCATCAAGGTCAACCTGCCCAAGGCGAGCACGGCGCCGAGCCTCGCCAAGCCCACCACCAAGGCGATCACGATCACCGAGGACGGCCACATCTTCCTCGACACCTATCCGGTGACGATGGCAGACCTCGAGGCGCGTCTGGCCCAGTTCAAGGCCGTGACGCCGGATTTTCCGGTGGTGATCAAGGGCGACGCCAAGGTGCAGTACGAAAAAGTCATCGACGTCCTCGACCTGTGCGGTCGTCTCGATATCACCCAGCTCGGTCTGGTGACCGCGCGCATCGTGAAGTGAGCGGAAACCATGGCACCTGAGAACGTTGCGAAGTCGTGGGTGAGCAATGCGTTGCTCGGCGTTGGCGGCATGCTGCTGCTGGCGGGTGCCGCCTGGGGCATCAAGCTGCTCATCGCGGATACCGGCAAGGGGCCGAAGCCCAGGACCCAGGTGATCGCAGTGCTGCGGCAACAGCCGCCGCCACCACCGCCCAAGTCGGCGGAGAAGCCGCCGGAGATCAAGAAGGAAGAGGTCAAGCTGCCGGCGCCGACGCCGGAACCGAAGGCCGCCGATGAGCCGCCGCCCGCGCAAAACCTCGGCGTCGATGCCGCCGGCAATGGGGCGGGCGATAGTTTCGGCCTGGAGGGGCGCAAGGGCGGACGCGACATCACCACCATCGGCGAGGTCGGCAACGGGGCAGGCGGCCGCGCGAAGTTCGCGTTCTTCGCCAACCTGGTCCAGGCGCATCTGCAAGAGGAGCTGTCGCGCAACCAGAAACTGCGCAGCGCCGACTACAAGGCGATGATCCGCATCTGGTTCGGCGCCAACGGCAAGGTCGACCGGGCCGAGTTGATGGGGTCGACCGGCAACACCGACATCGATCGCACGCTCACCACCGCCCTGGCCGAGATCTCGCCGCTGAGTTCGGCGCCACCGAGCGACCTGCCGCAGCCGATGAAGGTGCGCCTGACGTCCCGTGGCGCTGGATAAGCCACTCTCGATGGGCGCCTCGGGCGCCCGGCACCGTCACCCATTCGATCCGGTATCCATGCGCACTTTATCTGTCCTGCTCGCCGTGATCGTGTTCGCCGGCGCCATTCCCGCACTCGCCGAAATCGTGCCCGCTCCGGTGCCGGTATCTCCCGGGAAGAAGAAGACTGTTGTCAAACCTGCGCCGCGCGCGGTGACGAAGGCGCCGGTCGCGACCGCGGTCTCGATGCCGGACGCCTTGCGCGAGCAGCAGGAAAAGCTCGCGCGCGAACGTCAGGATCTCGAACGGGTGCGCGGCACCACACTCGATCTGGTGCGATTGCTGGTCGAGGAGGGCGTGATCTCCAGGGAAAAGGCGGCGGCGATGCTGCCGGAAGCCGATCGCGCGGTGCTGGCCGATGTGGTGCCGAAGGCGAAGACGGCCGCCGTTGAACCCGCACCCGTGGCCGACGCGAAACCGGAGCAAGTAGATACGTCCGCCCCTGGGCGCCGCAAGCGTGCCCAGACCGTGCGGGTGCCCTATGTGCCCGAAACGGTCAAGGCCGAGATTCGCGAGCAGATCAAGCAGGAGGTGCTGGCGCAGGCCAAATCCGAGCGCTGGGCCGAGCCGGGCTCGTTGCCGGAATGGCTCGATCGCATCACCTGGGAAGGCGATCTGCGATTGCGCTATCAGGGGGACTATTTCGGCAAGGGCAATACCGACGTTCTGACCTACAACGCCGTGACCGGCGCCAATCTTGGCAATACGCTGATCGACCAGGAGCAATGGCGTCTGCTGGTGCGGCTGGGCATGACGGCAAGGGTGACGGATACCATCGGGGTCGGCATCCGCTTCGGAACGGGTTCCCTGGCCAATCCGGTGTTTCCGAACCAGGTGCTGGGCAATTCGGAGCGGCCGTATCAACTGATCATGGATCGGGCCTTCATCCGCTGGGATCCGAGCGAGCGCTGGAGCTTCACCGGCGGGCGCATCGCGAACCCGTGGTTCCGGCCGACCGATCTGATGTGGGATGAATACATCAACTTCGACGGCGCAGCCGGGTCCTGGAAGCCGACGTTCTCGGCGTCCGTTGCCGGCTTCCTGACGTTGGGCGCGCTGCCGTTGCAGTACACGTCGCCTACGCCAAACACCCCCGATCCGAAGAACAAATGGCTGTACGGTGTTCAGGGGGGCGTTGAATGGCAACCGGGCACGCAGACCCGGCTCAAGCTGGCTGCCGGACTGTTCGATTTCCAGAATGTGGCGGGTGAGCCCAATCGCGATCTGTTCCGGCCCAATCTCAACGACTGGTCGGCACCGCAGTTCCGGCAGAAGGGCAACACCGTGTTCGACATGAACTTCGGCACCGGCAACCCGACATTGCTGGGATTGGCGTCGCACTTCAAGGTGCTCACGTTGAGCAGCGAGTTGAGTCTGGCCCAGATGGATCCGTATTTCGTCAATGTGGGTCTCGAATACGCCAAGAACGTGGGCTTCGACCAGAATGATATTCGTGCCCGCACCGGCGTGACTCTGCGCGAGCGCACCACCGCCTATCAGGCGCGCCTGACCGTCGGCGCCGACGCCATTCGCAAGTTCAAGGACTGGCAGGCATTCATCGGCTATCGGTATGTCGAGAGCGACGCGTTGCTGGATGCCTACACCGATTCGAACCTTTTGGGCGGGGGCACCAACGCGAAGGGTTACGTCGTCGGCGGCACATTCGGGATCGACCGCAACGTGTTCCTGCGGGCCCGATGGTTCTCGGCCAATCAGATCGCCGGGCCGCCGCTGGCGATCGATACGCTCCAGGTGGACTTCAATGTCCGCTTCTGACCGATTGCGTGGCGCTGGCCGGCTGTTCGCGGTTGCGTTGATCCTGGCGGGCTTCGCAACCACCCCGGTTCATGCCGAGGACGCCGGCAAGCAGGCCTCCCGTGACCGGGAAATGACCCGTCGCGCGCAACAGGCGCAGCGCAAGGCCGAAGACGAGAAGGCTGTGCTGTTCCAGGAAAAGCAGAAGCTCGAGGCCGGCGCGGGCGAAGCCAGGACGCAATTGAGCAAGGCCGCGGCGGCCGCGACGCAGGAACGCCGCCGGGTGGCCGAGCTTCAGGCAAGCCTCGACGTCGCAGCCAAGGCGCGCGATCAGCTTCAGAAGGAAAAGGATGCGTTGGCTGCCCGGGTTGCCGAACTCGATGTGAAACTGAAGCAGGCCGGCGACGAACTGGGCAGGACCAAGGCAACCCTGGTGTCCACGCAGACCGAACTCGCTGCCCGATCCGACCTGGCGACCCGGATGACCGCGGCCAATCGGTCCTGCGAGGATCGGAACCTGAAACTTTATGGTGTCGCGACGGAATTGATCGGCAAGTATCGCAGTCAGGGCGTATTCGATACTCTTCGGCGCAAGGAGCCGTTTACCGGACTGCGCAAGGCCGAGGTGGAGAACCTGCTCGAGGCCTACCTGGATCGGGCCGATGCCGCCCGGACCGACCCGGCGGCGACACCGGTACGCTGACGCCGGTCGGCGGCTGATGGGCTGCCGATCAGTGCAGCGCGATTTGGCCCAGCATGAAAATCCCGGGTTGCGGTAGGAATGGCTTTTGCGATAATCCGTGCGCCCCGGGGCGCTTTCGAATCCCGATACGACAACAAGCCCGAACCGACGCCCTTCCAATCCATGTCCGGCAACCTGCTAGCGCACCCTGCGGTTCCCCGCGTGGTGCCATTCGCGCTTTACATCCTGTTTCTCGCGGTCGGTGGCCAGATATCGGGCATCGACACGCGTTGGCTTTATCCGGTCCAGGTCGGCCTGGTGGCTCTTGCAATCGTCGTATTCCGGCGTCATTACACGGAGTTTCGGGTGCCTGGCGCCCTGTCGGCAGGCCACGCGGCGCTGGGGGGGGCGGTGGGTCTGGCGGTGTTCGTCCTCTGGATCTGGCTCGATCTGCCGTGGATGGTCGTGGGTGAGGGCGGCGCCGGCTACGACCCCCGGGATGACGGTCGCATCAATGTCGTGCTCGCGACCGTCCGCGTCCTCGGGGCGGCAGTCGTGGTCCCGGTCATGGAAGAGTTGTTCTGGCGATCTTTCGTGATGCGCTGGATCGACAAGCCCGATTTTCTGTCGCTGTCGCCGACGACGGTGACCATGAAGGGGCTGGTGCTGTCTTCGGTGGTGTTCGGCTTCGAACATCACCTCTGGTTTGCCGGTATCGTGGCCGGCCTTGCCTACGGCTGGCTCTACCGGTTCACCGGCAACCTCTGGGTGCCAGTCATCGCCCACGCCGTCACCAATGGCGTGCTGGGCGCATGGGTGCTCTATACTGGCGCGTGGCAATTCTGGTGACCCCGATGTTGTCCAGTTTCATCCGAAACGGTTGCCGTTTCCTCGGGAGGGCATGTTCGTTGGCAGTCGTGCCGTTGTTCTGTTGGGTTACGCAGGCGAACGCGTTGGATGGCGATCGAATCCGACCATTCATCGGCGTGGTCGGTACTTACTATTCGAATCTGTTCTACACGGACGATCGCATCCCGCCGAATCGCTTCTTCAAGGGTGTGCAGAGCGATTTCAGTTACGGACTGCGCGGCGGTATCGCTGCCGACTATTATCTTAGTCGACAGTCCTTTACGCTCAACGCGACGGCCACCCAGAGCCAGTTCCAGACCAATGGCGCTCTCGACAACATCGCCTACAACGCGAGGGGCGCGATGAACTGGGTCATCGGGTCGAATTGGGACGGAGACCTCGGCGCCACGTTCGCCGAGAGTCTGGGCAGCTTCGTCGATATCCAAGCCAAACAGAAGAATCCGCGCACCACCCAGTCGGTCTTCGGCAGCGCGATGTATCGCGTCTTCTATGACTGGAAACTGCGAGCGGCCTTGACTCAGTCAACCATCGAGAACGGCGCGCCGGCGTTTCGCGCAGGCAATATCGAGAGCACTGTCATGGATCTCGGTTCACGCTATTACAGTAAGGGAGGGGATAGTTTTCTAGGGCTGAATTTCAAGGATACCGCCGTTCGATTCCCGAATCGGGTGTTCATACCTGGTGTTTCAAAGGTCGATAGCGGTTTTCACCAGTACGATCTGCAGGGCACGGTTGATTGGCGCTATTCGGGGGAGACCCGATTGAGCGGGTCATTGGGGTGGACAAATTTTCAGCGCGATGAGTTGTCGCAACGCGACTTCACCGGCCTCACTGGCAGGTTGAACTTGAATTACGTCTGGTCCGGCAAGAGCTCCCTGAATGCTTCCGTGTTCCGCGAGTTGGGGCCTATTGAAAACACCGTCTCCACGTATGTTCTGACCCAGGGATTCACCGTCGGACCCAGCTATTCGATCACCGGCAAGGTGATCGTCGGGGCGAACTACACTTTCTCCCAACGCAAGTTTCTCGGTGATCCGGGATTTGTCGTCCATGGTCATGCCAATCGAGTCGATGACATGCAGACATTATCATTGACCATGGGCTATGCCCCCGCGCGCAATGTGGCCGTGAATGCCGCGTTGACGCAGGCCATGCGCCATTCGAACGCAGTCTTTTCAAATTACAGCGCAACCACGTTAACTGTTTCGGGTCAGCTGACTTTCTAGCGCCACGTACGCGTCGACCAGGGTGGTCCTCCGCCGGATTGCGGCTCGACCCAACCAATAGGTCAATCCACGTTGGATTTGTGCGGATCCCCGCGAGGGAGTTTCGGATTCTCCTCTTCGAAGCTGTCATGCTCGGGATCCACGCGCGTTCTCGTCTGTTGTTCGACCAGTGGCTTCTTGCACCGGCGATAGGTGCGGGACCACGCGGCAGCCGTTGAGGTCTGCAGATTGTCGATGTAGTCAGCCCAATTGAGTTCGTCCGCCGGATCATCGTTCTGCATCTTGCTCTCCAAAGCCGGGGCCAGAGGCCGATGCCTTCCGGGGCATGTCGCCGGTGGGATTGGTCAGGTTCCGGTCGCTCGAATCCGCGCATGTCTCGGCCCGGCGCCCCTCGCTGCGCGCCGCGATGAGTTGCAGCGCGCGCCGCAGGCGTGCAAGGTGCTGGTTGTCAGCCCGATGCGACAGGTCTTCGAGAACGTCGTGAATCTTGCGCAGGTTGCTCTTGCCGAGCCGATACAGGACCAGCAGTTCCGACTCGTCGCGCGGCGCGAGGTCTGCGACCCGGTGCAGGCCGCGCTTTTGCAGGAGATCGGTCAATGCCGGGCCGAACTTCGGCCAGAGGTCCGCGACCTGGCTGTCGAGCGTGATGTCGACCTGAATGCCGCTGCGGTCGATCAGCCCCAGACGCCAGCGCTCGTAGTCGTTCAGGGGCTGCAGGGCGAGCCCCTGGAATTCAAGTTGCCGCAGGATGTCGGTGATGCCGTGGCGGCCGATGCTGCGCCAGAGGTCTTCCACCGAGGTGTTGAGCAACTGGCGCAGGCTCACATGGCCGGCGCGATAGAGGCGGCTGATCGTTATCTGTTCGAGTCCGAGCACCGATACCGGCGTCGAGGTGTCGATGTCGTCCTGCCGCAGTTTGCGCGGATGCTGGCGGTGCTCGAGGTTGTCGCGATACAGCACGTCGCGTTCGGCGACCGCGGGCGTACCCGATGCCGGCAATGGCGTGCCATGTCCGCGGTTGAGCGTCGGTACCTGGGAAGGTCTGGGGTTCACGTCCATCGTCTTGCGGAATTCGGCCGATTACGTCAAGAGTGTGGCAACCAGACATTTCCGATTCATGTCAGTCCGGGTGCTGAATTGATGGGCCGAACGGCTTACATCTCACGCGAGACCGCCCGCCGATGAGCGGCGAGGTGCGCATCGGCGTCGACCTGGGTGGAACCAAGCTCGAGGTGATCGCGCTGGATGCGAGCGGGACGGTAATGGCGCAGCAGCGGTTCGAGTCGCCGCAGGATGACTATCTGCGCACTCTCGAGGCGATCGAGCACGCTATCGCCGCGGTCGAATCGCAGGTCGGCGTCCGCGGCACCATCGGTATCGGCACGCCGGGCGCTCTGTCACGCGTGACCGGGCGGCTGCGCAACGCCAACTCCACCTGGCTCAATGGCACGCCCATTCTCGACGATCTGGAACGGCGCCTGGGGCGGCCGGTGCGGATCGCGAACGATGCCAACTGCTTTGCGCTGTCGGAAGCGGTCGACGGCGCCGGCGCCGGTTCGAAGGTGGTGGTTGGCGTCATCCTGGGCACAGGTACGGGTTCCGGGATCGTGATCGATCGGCTGCTCCTCACCGGCGCCAACGCGATCGCCGGCGAGTGGGGACATAATCCGCTGCCGTGGGCCGGGCCCGACGAGATGCCGGGCGCTGCGTGCTGGTGCGGAAAATCGGGCTGTATCGAAACCTGGCTTTCCG
Source organism: Betaproteobacteria bacterium (assembly GCA_025350245.1). Classification (GTDB taxonomy): domain Bacteria; phylum Pseudomonadota; class Gammaproteobacteria; order Burkholderiales. The sequence continues at coordinate 16,168 of JANXYG010000141.1, read as the reverse complement.
GGTCCGGCATGGCGCGCGATCATCTGGCGGCCACCGAGGTCCGCCTCACGGCCGCGGACATCGCCGCCCGTGCCGCCACCGGCGAACCGGCTGCGGTCGCGACCCTCGACCGTTACATCAACCGCCTGGCCAGGGCGCTGGCGCATGTCATCAACCTGATCGATCCCGATGTGATCGTGCTGGGCGGCGGCCTGTCCAACATCGCCGCGATCTACTCGCAAGTCCCGTTGCAGTGGGGGCGGCACGTGTTTTCCGACCACGTCGCGACCCGTCTGCTGCGCAATGTCCACGGCGACGCGAGCGGCGTACGGGGCGCTGCCCGGCTGTGGAATACTCCCCTGCACAAGCCGTAGACGTTTCTGGAGACCGCCTTGCCTCGCTTCGCCGCCAATCTGCACTACCTGTTTGCCGAGGTGCCGTTTCTCGATCGCTTCGCGGCTGCCGCCGACTGCGGCTTTCGCGGCGTCGAGTTCCAGGTGCCCTACGACTACCCCGCCGCCGAGCTTCGGACCCGCCTTCGTGACCACGATCTGACCATGGTCCTGTTCGATGCGCCCATGGGAGACTGGAATGCCGGCGACCGGGGCCTTGCGGCGGTTCCCGGCCGCGAAGCCGAGTTCAGGGCCAGCCTCGAGCGGATACTTCCCTACGCCGAGGCCCTTGGCTGCGACACCGTGCATGTGATGGCGGGTGTGGTGCCGCCCGGCGGCGACTACGCTCTGGCGGAGCGCACGTATCTCGACAATCTCGGTTTTGCGGCGCGCTTCCTCGAACCGCATGGCGTGCATGCCGTGATCGAACCGATCAACCGGCGCATGGGCATCATTAGTACCCGCTGGGCCGCTCCCGAGGGTGCCGCCCCCCAACGGGGGGTGGCGACCGAAGGAAGCCTGGGGGGGTTGTCATGTGGTACCCGCTGGGCCGCTCCCGAGGGTGCCGCCCCCCAACGGGGGGTGGCGACCGAAGGAAGCCTGGGGGGGGTGTCATCTGGCAACGGACCGAACTACACCACCGAGGGGATGCACGGCTACTTTCTCAATCACAGCGAACATGCCCGCCGGGTGATCGACGCGGTCGCCCATCCCAATCTGTCATTGCATCTCGATTGCTATCATATGCAGGTGCTCGAAGGCCATCTGGCCGACACCATCCGCGACAACATCGCGCTGGTTCGCCATTTTCAGATCGCGGGCGTACCCGGGCGGCACGAGCCGGATGTGGGCGAGATCCACTATCCCTATCTGTTCGATCTGATCGACACGCTCGGTTACCGGGGCTGGATCGGCTGCGAGTACCGGCCCCGCGGCGATACCCGTGCCGGGCTCGGATGGGCCGCACCCTACGGCATCCGCCCCGCAGTGTCATAGCAGGCTTCCATCAGTTTCAGGGTTTCGAGGTTGTCCAGCCGGTCGGTCTCGAACGGTTGCCCGGAGCGGAGCCCGTGGACAAACGCGCGAACCGCTTCGGTGAAGCAGACCTGGTAGTTGGCGGCCAGGTCGAAGTACGTCGGCTCCTCGGCGGCGCCTTCGACATACAGGCGGTCGCGGTCGTAGATGAGGGTCGCTTCGGATCCCATTACCTCGAACCGGTCCACCGGCAACGGTGGATAGCCCGGCGCCGAAATGTTGCCGTCGAGCACCACGGTCATGCCGTCGGCGCCCGCCAGAGTGATCACGGCGACGTCTTCGCCGGCCAGAGCGGGATTGACCCGGGCGATCCGGGCCGAGCACACCACAAGTGGACCCAGCAGCGTGCGCATGGCGTCGAGCTGGTGGATCAGGACTTCGAAGATCAACAGGCGCGGAAACCGACGCAGGTAGGGCTGGCGCTCGAGCAGCGGTGGCTCGGTGCCGTCGGCGGTGTAGCACGACGCTGAGCGCACGGTCATGCGGGCATGCAGGATTCGGCCGATCTTGCCCGCGGACAACCAGCGCCGCATCAGGGCGTAGTGCGGGCGAAAGCGGTAGTTCTCGTGGACCATGAAACGCACCCGCTCGCCAACCGATGCGATCAGTTCGGTTGCCTCCCGCACGGTCGGGCAAAGCGGTTTTTGGCAGCAGACATGCACCCCTGCATCGGCGGCGAGCCGGGTGAGTGGGGCGTGCGTGGCCACGGGCGTGATGATGTCGACGGCGTCGAGTTGCTCCCGGGCGAGCATGGTCGCGAAATCCGTGTAGGTCGCCGGGATCCCGAAGCCGACCGCCTGGTCCCGCGCCCGGTCGATGTCGGGGTCGCAGATCGCCACCAGGTCGATATCCGCCGTGTCGCGCCACCCGGCGAGATGAAACCGGCTGATCGCGCCGGCGCCGGCAATGCCGACCCGCAGTCGCCGCCCGGTGGCGACCGGGGTCACGGTTTTTCCGCCGGTGGGCAGGGATAGGTCTCGATGAGTGCCGCGCGCACGGTGACCGCGGCGACGTCGTCCCATTTGTCGGGGTTGCGCTTCATCCAGCTACGCACTGCCAGCAGCAACTTGCGCCCGCGAATGTGGTCCGGGGTGCAGACGGCAGAGTCGCGCAACAGGTCGTGTATGCCGGCCACGAAGCCCAGGGCCATGGTCCGGTACTCGAAATCGCCACTCGGCCGGGCCGCTTCATCGAGCCAGTCGGCGAGTTTCTTCGATGTCACGAATTCGGCGTGTGCCGGCAGGGCAAGCGCCAGGAGCAGCAGCACGACAGCCGCGCGGAACGCCGGTATTCCACGGTGGGGAGCTACCACGCGACCGATGATGGTCTGGATCGGGGGCGATCTCATGTGTTGGTCCTCCAGCGATGCGTTGCCAGGAGTGTAGACCAAGCGTCACGGTCGGAAGCCGCGACCACGGGGTTGCAAAAAAACCGTCGCGACCGTACGGAAGGGCTTGCCCCATCCGAAAATCCGCTTAAACTCCCGCCTCGCTCCGGCAGGGGCACCTCTTGGATCGACGAATCGGGACACCCGCATGACGAAACTGTTAACCGAGGCCCAGTTGCTCGCAGCCCCGGCGAAAGACTACATGAACGCCGACCAGCTCGGGTTCTTCCGCCAGCGACTGCTCGACCTGAAACGGGAGCTGCTCGAAAACGTTCGCGACACCAGCGAGCACTTGCGGGAAACCGAAGCTGCAAGCGACCCATCGGATCGCGCCACCCAGGAAGAAGAGCAGGCGATCGAACTCCGGACCCGGGATCGCGAGCGCAAGCTGCTGAAGAAGACCGACGAGGCGTTGCAGCGCATCGACGAGTCGAACTACGGCTACTGCACCGAATCCGGAGAGCCGATCGGCGTCCGGCGGTTGCTCGCGCGCCCGACGGCGACGCTCAGTATCGAAGCACAGGAGCGTCGCGAGCGTATGCAGAAAATGTACGGCGATTAGAGTTGACGTCCACCCCCAGGTTGCGCTGCGCTGCGCCTTCCCCCTCGAGGGGGCGCAGCATTCCTCGGGAACCCTGGCGAATGCTACCCCTCCGCTTTGCGTTCCTCGAGTCCGGATAGCTGCACCCGCCGACGCGTGGAGGACCCGGGAAGTTTTCCCGATGCGGCGGCGTTGCAATTGACACCGGCGCCCAGGCTGGCAAGAATAAGAGTCGTTCGCAAGTTGCACCCGGCAGCCCGGCTGGTGGGATAAGTCAGCGGCCCGCCACTCGGAGATAGCAATGCAACAACAGTTCGGCTTCAGCGCCTTTTTTGCCCAGACGGATGCGGTCGGTCTGACCGTGGCATTGCTGCTGCTGGCGATGTCCGTCACCAGTTGGGCGGTGATCCTGTCGAAGGCGTTCCGGACCTGGAGTGTGCGTAGTGGTGCCCGCGATTTCGTCGAGCGTTTCTGGAACGTGCCCTCGATCACCCGTGCGGTCGACGCGGTCAGGGCCGATCGGGCCAATCCCTTCTCCGCGCTCGCAGTGGCCGGGGTGGCAGCCGCCACCCATCATCAGCGACATCAGGCGGGACATCTCGGCGACGCCTTGCCGCTCACCGAGTTCGTGACGCGGGCGTTGCGGCAGGGCATCAACGCCCAGCAGGCCCGGCTCGAGACCGGACTGTCGGTACTGGCGTCGGTCGGTTCGACGGCTCCCTTCGTCGGACTGTTCGGTACCGTCTGGGGCATCTATCACGCCCTCATCGGCATCAGCGCCAGTGGCACGGCGACGATCGACAAGGTCGCAGGGCCGGTCGGGGAAGCGCTCATCATGACCGCGCTCGGCATCGCGGTCGCGATTCCCGCGGTGTTGGGCTACAACGCGCTCAACCGCGGCAACCGCCTGATCCTTTCTGAACTCGACGCGTTCGCGCACGACCTGCATGCATTCCTGGCAACCGGCGCCCGCCTCGACGCCGCTGCCGCACCCACGGAAGCGGTGCGCCCGGGCGCGGTGCGGCCGCAGGCCGCGGCTTAAGGGGCACGCGGCGATGGCATTCGGCAGCTTCAGCGACGACCCCGGCGGTGGCGGACCGCCCCCCATGTCCGACATCAATGTCACGCCATTGGTCGACGTGATGCTGGTGCTGCTCATCATCTTCATCGTCACGGCGCCGCTGCTGACGCATGGCATCCGCATCGACCTGCCCAAGGCGTCGAGCCAGGCGAATCCGGAACAACCCGATACCGTCACCATCGCCATCGAGGCCAATGGCAAGACCAGTTGGAACGACAAGCACGTGGATGACACGCGCTTGCAAGCTGTCATGGCCGAGGCGGCCGGCCAGCAGCCGCAGCCGTTGGTCCATATCCGCGCCGATCGGGCTACGAAGTATCAGCGGCTCGCCGAAATCATGTCGATGGCGAAGAAGGCCGGTCTGACCAAGCTGGGCTTCGTCACCGACCCGACCGGCTCCTAGCAGCCGGTCGGGCACGCCATGTCGGCACCGGTCACCCGCCTCGCGCGCTGGCATGAGTTCACGCTCTATGTGGTGGTAGCGGGGCTCACGCTGACCGGCGCCCTGTGGTTGCTGTTCCATTTCTTCGTCAGTGGCGATGGCGAATACGGGTACATGACCCATCCGCTCGAGCCTTGGTGGCTGAAGATTCATGGCGCTGTCGCCATGTTTGCCCTCGTCCTGCTCGGCAGTCTGATCCCCAACCACATCACCAAGGCTTGGCAGCGGCGGCGCAATCGCATCACCGGCGGGGTGAATGTCGCGGTCTTCCTCGTACTAGTGATTACGGGGTACTTCCTCTACTACCTCGGCGACGAGACGTGGCGCAACTGGGCCAGCGTCATCCATTGGGTGATCGGGTTGGGGTTGCCGGTGGTTGCGGGTGTGCATGTGGTGACCGGCAAGCGCCTCCGGGGCACCGGGTCGCGTGCGCGCGACCGCGTCCCCGAGGCGCCGCAGCCGGTGACGGGAGCGCCGGGTCGCGAGCGGCTGCGTGCCGTGCGAGGTGGGCGCCAGGGATAGTCCGGCGCGAGCTTTCGGCGGCATGCCTTGCAGCCGAATCATCCTGAGTCCGACAGGCTGCCAAGCTTACAATCGGCGCATGCCCAGGTTGCTCGATGCCCTCGAACTGACCGGTCGCAGCCGGACCCACGTCGTGCAGCTCGAATCGCCGCGCCTGGCTCTCCATTGCGACGTCGTCGAACCGTTTCTCGATCTGCGTACTGCGGCCGCGGCGGCCGGCTTCGATCTCGTCGTGTCCAGCGGTTTCCGTGATTTCGAAGCCCAGTGCGGCATCTGGAACCGCAAATTTCGCGGCGAACGCGCCCTGCTCGACGAGCATGGCACCGAGATCGATGCGGCCGGGCTCGATGACGAACAAAGGGTCGGCCACATCCTGCGCTGGTCGGCGCTGCCCGGCGCCAGTCGTCATCACTGGGGCAGCGAGGTCGATCTGTTCGATGCTGCCGCGATACCGTCAGGCTACCGGGTGCAACTGGTTCCGGATGAGTTTGCGCCGGGCGGGGTGTTCGCGCGCCTGGCCGATTGGCTCGAGAACCATGCGCCGCGCCACGGCTTCTACCGGCCCTACGCCACCTATCTCGGGGGTGTTCGGCCCGAGCCTTGGCACTGGAGCTTCGTCACGGTGGCGGGCGAGGCGATGGCGATCCTGACGCCCGCCATCATCGCCGAGGCGATCACCGGCGCGGACCTCGACGGCAAGGCCATCGTGCTGAACCGGCTCGAGGCCATCTATCGGCAGTACGTGCTTGCGGTGGCGTCGCCGCCAGTCGTGACCGCCTGAGGTGACGCCCACCCCCAGGCTGCGCTACGCCTTCCCCCTCGAGGGGGCGCAGTTCGCTTGTGGAGTGAGGCCGGACACAGACAGTCCCTGCGGACTGTCTGTGCCTGCCGAACGCCAGCGGACGCCGGCCGCTGGCCGGCCCGGCGCAAACTGCCCCTTCGTTGACCCGGCTGCGCTGCGCCCTCAGGGGCCGAGTCCGTGCTTCGCGCGCTCGTCGATACAGTCGGTGTCGCCGACCTCGAAGCCACGGCAGACGGTCGGACGCATCGCGTAGATCGTGCAGCGCATCGTGACGCGGTCGACAGCGGCGCACCACCCGTCGTCGAGCCGCCGCATGATCCAGCCGCCCCAGCGGTTCTGCTCGGTGAGATGCGCCGGCGGGTCGTCTGCGCCCATCAACATCACCTCCAACCGGCAGCAGCAGGCCCGGCACGAGGCACATGTCGTCAGGGCGCGTGCTCCATCGAGACGGTAACCGCCGCCGGGGCCATGGTTACGGCCGCTCCATCTTGCAGATGGTGGGCATGGCGGTGTCCTTGGCTTCCACCCGGCGATCGGTACGGAAACCGAGGCCGGTCCGGTCGATGTCGAACTTGACGCTCTTGCCATCCACCTTGGCGAAGGTCGCGACGAACAGGGGTTGCAGCAACTGGTGATTGTCCGCCCGCATGGTGACCTCACCGGTGTCGGCTTCGAACTTCATGCCTTCGAGGGCTCTGGCCACGGGCAGGGGGTCGGCCGATTTCGCCTGTTCCATGGCTTTCGCCAGCATCTCGAGCACGTTCACCGGGTTGAACCAGTAGTCGTCGCGCATTGCCTTGTTGCGCTCATGGTAGGCGGCGAACATCTTCGCCGCCTGCGGCGTGCCGACGTTCGAATGCCAGATGCTGACTGCTCGCACATGACCGATGCCCGACTCGCCGATGGCCGGCGGGGTCCCGGTGACGCCGCCGTAATAGGTGTAGTAATCGACCTTGAGGCCGGCTTCCTTGCTCGCCTTCACCAGCAGGGCGAGGTCGTTGCCCCAGTTGCCGGTGATGACCGCATCGGCGCCGGCGGCGTTGATCTTGGCCACGTAGGGGGCGAAGTCCTTGACCTTGCCCAACGGGTGCAGGTCGTCGCCCACGATCTGGATGTCGGGCCGTTTCTTGTTGATCATGGCGCGTCCGGCGCGCGCAACCGCCTGGCCGAAGGAATAGTCCTGATTCAGCAGATAGATCCTGGTGATCGACTTGTTCTCGGCGATCACGTCGGTGAGGGCGGACATTTTCATGTCGGCGTCGGCGTCGAAACGGAAATGCCAGAACATGCATTTCTCGTTGGTAAGGGCCGGATCGACCGCCGCGTAGTTGAGAAACACCACCGCCTGCTCGGGGTTGCGCTTGTTGTGCTTCTCGAGGGTGTCGACCAAGGCGTGCGCGACGCCGGAGCCGTTGCCCTGGAGCACGTAGTGGATACCCTGGTCGATGGCCTGCTTGAGCACCAGCACGGCTTCCTGCGGACTGGCCTTGTTGTCGAAGGGAACGATCTCGAGCTTGCGGCCGCCGGCCGCGTCACTGCGTGCATTGATCAGGTCGGCGGCGAACTGGAAGTGGCGCAGCTGGGATTCGCCGACGTTGGCGAAAGCGCCCGACAGCGGGTCGATGAAGCCGATGCGGATCGGGTCGGCGGCGACGGCGCCACCGGCCAGCAATGTGGCCGCGACCGCGGCACTCCAGCTAACACGAAACATGGTGAATCTCCTCGTCGGTGGCGGATGCTTCGGCGGCGCCGTGAGCGGTTGCCCGCCGCATCTCGTTCGCGAATGGTACTGCGTCAACGGCCGGCAGGCATCACGACCGCGACCCGCGCAGGCTTCCCGCCGGCAGCGCGAGCATGGCGAGTCCGACCCCGATCAGAGCCATGCCCACCATCTCGGTCCCGGATGGACGTTCGCCGAATTGCAACGCGGCGGCAATCACGCCGATGACTGGCGTCGCGAGGGTGCCGAGACCGGCAACGCCCGCTGGCAGCCGGGCGAGCGCGTAGTAGAAGAGGATCCAGGCGAGGCTGCTGCCGAGCACGGCGCTGTACAGCAGGCATGCCGTGAACAACGGCGTCCACCTGACCGGGGGCGTGTTCGCCGCCAGGCTGCCCAGCGCCAGGAGTCCGGCACCGATGAGCATCTGCCAGAACGTCAGCGTCGTGAGATGGCTCCGGGTCTTGCCCTGTATCCGCTTGACCAGCACGACGCTGGCGCCCCACGACAGGCCGGCGAACAAGGCGAGCAGGCTTGGCAGCAGGCCACCGAGATGGGTCGGGTCGATGAGAACGATCAGGCCGGCCGCGGCGAGCGAGAGGGCGATCCATTGCGCGGTCCGCATGCGCTCATGCAGGAACACTCTGGCCAGCAGCACGGTCCAGAACGGCATGGTGTAGGTCAGGACGGCCACCCGCCCGGTACCGCCGAGCTTCAAACCCCAGAGAGTGCCGGTGAAATTGCAGGCCAGCAGCACGCCGAGCAGGACACACAGCCACCACTCGTTTCTCGGCACGCGCAGCGAATGCCCCATGCGCCACACCACGGGAGCGAGCGCCAGCGCGCCGATCAGGAATCGCCAGGCGGCCGAGTCGGTCGGCGCGGCATCGATCAGGCTCAGCTTCATCACGATCCAGTTGTAGCCCCAGATCAGCGACACCAGCGCAAGGGCGGCGGCGGCACCACGGGTGTCACGGCCGGGAGCAACAGGTTGGATCATGCGCCGAGGATCGTGCGAAGCAGGGTTGCGATGAGAGGGGTGTAGCCCGGCGGCCCGCAGGGCTTGGCCGGGTCGGAGTATGCAGGATTGCGTCTATACTCCCGCCGCATCGGGCGTAGGGTACAAGAGATCCGGGCCGGCGCCCTGAGTGGTATCGGCGGCGCGGCGGATCCCGTTCGGTTGCGCGGCGCCCACAAAAAACGAGAAGATCAACAAGGGGGAGTACCAATGGAACTCTGGTCGCAAGTCTACGACCCGCTGGGAAACACGGTGCTGTCGACGCTGCTCGCGGCGTTGCCGGTGCTGGTTCTGCTCGGCGGGCTCGGGGTGTTCCACATCAAGGCGCACGTAGCCGCGATCGGCGGACTGATCGCCGCCCTGGTGATTGCGATCTTCGTCATCGGCATGCCGGCCGGCATGGCCGCCAGGGCGGCGCTCTTCGGTGGCGGGTTCGCCGTTGTCGGCATTGTCTGGATTATCGTCAACCTGATGTTCCTGTACCGGCTGACGCTCGCGGCCGGCCTGTTCAAGATTTTGCAGGACTCGATCGGGGCCATCACCAACGATCGCCGCCTGCAACTGGTGCTCATCGCGTTCTGTTTCGGCGCGTTTTTCGAGGGCGCCGCCGGGGGCGGCACGCCGGTCGCGGTGACCGGCGCGATCCTGATCGGCCTGGGTTTCTCGCCATTGGCGGCGTCCGGCTTGTCGCTGATCGCGAACACCGCCCCGGTCGCCTACGGCGGACTGGGCACGCCGATCATCGTGCTCGACAGCGTCACCGGCCTGGGCCTGGAGAACCTGTCGGCCATGGTCGGCCGTCAGTTGCCCTTCTTCTCGTTGATCGTCCCGTTCTGGCTCGTGGTCACCTTCTGCGGGCTGCGCAACACTTTGCAGGTCTGGCCCGCGATCCTAGTTGCCGGTGTGACCTTCGCGGTGCCGCAGTTCCTGATCTCGAATTATCACGGACCATGGCTGGTGGACATGGTCTCTGCCATGATCGCCATGGCGTCGCTGGCGGTCTTTCTCACCGTGTGGAAACCGAAGATGGTGATGACCGCAGCCGACGGCAGCGCCGACAGCATGGTGTCGTACGCCGAGGCGCAAAAGGCGATCGCCGGTCACGGTCACAGCCGCGAGATGGTCCTCAAGGCCTGGACGCCGTGGATCATCCTGACTGTGGTGCTCGCGATGTGGGGCATCAAGTGGATCAAGGACCACGTCCTCAATATCCCGGGCGTGACGTTCTGGGCGATCCCGATCGATGGACTCGACAAGATGGTGCAACGGGTGGCGCCCGCGGTCGCCAAGCCGACCATCGAAGGCGCCGTGCTCAAGCTGGGGATCCTCTCGGCAACCGGTACCGGCATCCTCATCGCCGCCCTGATCGCGGGCAAGATCATGGGTTTCCGCTTCTCGCAGATGGCGAAGGAATGGGTCCAGACCGCTGTCGTGATGCGCCATTCGATCCTCACCATTCTCGCCATGCTCGCGCTCGGCTACACCACGCGCTACTCGGGGATGGACGCCACGATGGGTCTGGCGCTGGCAAACACGGGTTGGCTATATCCGCTTTTCGGCACGCTGATCGGCTGGATCGGTGTCGCGTTGACCGGAACCGATGCCGGATCCAACGCGCTGTTCGGCAGCCAACAGGTGATCACAGCCAACAAGCTGGGGCTCGATCCGATGCTGATGGCGGCAGCGAACAGTTCCGGAGGGGTCATGGGAAAGATGATCGACGCCCAGAGCATCGTGGTGGCATCGGTGGCGACGAACTATGTGGGCAAGGAAGGCACCATCCTGCGCTTCGTGTTCTGGCACTCCCTTGCACTGGCGGTGCTGGTCGGTTTGCTAGTGATGTTGCAGGCCTACGTGCCACCGTTCACCAGTATGGTGGTGCACGCGACGGCGGGCGGTGGTTGATGCGACGCCGGGCCGTTGGCCCGGTTGCCACTTTCGGATGTCGGCGCGTCAGTGATACACGGCAGGTTGATTCATGAGGACATCGAAATTGCCGAGGTAGTCGTCGACCGATTCGACCGAGGCCTGCTCGGCGACCAGTTCGGCGAAGTGCTGCCGGAACCGGTTGGCGGTGTCGCCTTGCAGATAGGTGCCCATGGCCGAGGGCTTCTTGATCACTTCAAAGCCGAGTCCGGGGAATTCGACCACATGGTAATGATGACTGCTATAGACAACGTTCATGGCGCTAGCCTCCTTGAGGTCTGCGGAAATCGCCGCAACTTCCATGCCTTGAATATGGCGGAACACGGCCTCGTTTCAAGGGAAGGCCGATGACAGTTGCAACGTCCCGCATCGCCGACCGGCTGGCCACGCTCGGTCTGGTACTGCCGCGACCGGTCGCGCCACGGTATGCCTACGACGCGGTGGTGGTGCATGGCGGCATTGCCTATGTCAGCGGCCAGCTCCCGTGGCTGGGGACAGAACTCGTGGCGACCGGCCGGGTCGGTGAAAATGTGACAGTCGAGGATGCCGCGGGTGCGGCGCGCATGTGTGCCCTCAATGCCTTGGCGGTGTTGCAGCAGTCGATCGGATCGCTCGACCGGGTCGGCCGGTTCCTCAGGGTGACCGGATTCGTCGCTTCTGCGCCGACATTTCACGACCAGCCCACGGTAGTCGACGCCGCCTCGCTGCTTTTGCTCGAGATCTTCGGGGATGCCGGGCGACATGCGAGAAGCGCGGTGGGTGTGGCGGCGTTACCGCGCGGGGCTGCCGTGGAAATCGAGTTCACCTGCGCGGTCGGGCAATGAGCGCACCGAGCCGCCCCGGGCACCCACGAATGCGGATCGTGACCGGCCTTGAGGATCGCCGATGAGCGTTGCGGACCCCGGCGTTGTAGCAGCCGCGGCGGTCGAAGCCGATACTGGTCCAGCGATGCTGGAGGCGGAGCATCTGGTTCGCGCCGAGCAGGTCCGGCTGCTGTTTGCATATGTTCGCAATGGCGTGGCAGCCAGCGCCCTGGTGGCCGTTGTGGTGGTCGCGGTCCTGCACGAGGTCGTGGATGCCGCTTTGCTGCTGTCGTGGTTTGCCATGACATTGCTGACAGCCGCCTGCTGCTACCTGGCCTGGCGCCGCTTCCGGGTCGCTGACCCCGATGGCACGGCCATGCCGGCATGGGAGCGTCGATACGTGTTCGGCGCCGCCTGTTACGGCCTGTGTTGGGGGCTGGGGGCTGCGTTGCCTTTGTTTGCCGAGCGTGAAGTGCATCAGGCTTTCGTCGGCTTCGTTCTCGCCGGACTGGCAGCGGGGGCACTGGCGACGATGTTCTCGTCCGCGCGGGCGTACGCCGCGTTCCTCCTCCCGGCGCTGATCCCTTTCGTTCTTCGCATGCAACTCGGCGGCGATGCGCTGCATTTCGCGATGGGCTCGATCACGCTCCTGTTCGCCGTCACGATGCTGGTTGCGTCGGGACGGCTGGCGGGCGGGATCCGGGATTCCTTGCACATGCGATTTCGCAATGTCCATCTGCTGGGCGCGCTTGCGGAGTCGAACGTGCGCCTCAACGACGGCAACGCGGCACTGGCAACCGAAGTCTTCGAGCGGCGCGGTGCGCAGGAGGTGTTGCGGCGATCGGAGCAGCGCCTGCGCCTGCATCTGGAACAGACGCCACTCGCCTTCATCGAGTGGGATCTCGGATTCCGGGCGATCGAATGGAATCCGGCGGCGGAGCGCATGTTCGGCTATCCGCGGTCCGAGGCGGTCGGTCGGCATGCGCTGCGCCTGATCGCGGGTGACAACGTGTGCAGCCAGGTATCGGCGCTATGGAAGCAACTGATCGAAGAGCGTCGCGGCGCGTCGACCGTGATCGAGAACCGCACTCGCACCGGTGAGACTGTCGCGTGCCAGTGGTACTACACGCCATTGGTCGATGCGGACGGTCGGGTGGTTTCGGTGATCACGCTGGCGCAGGACGTGACCTCGGGACGTCTTGCCGAAGAGCAACTGCGCTACCTTGCCCACCACGACGAACTGACGGGGCTCGCCAACCGCGCCCTGTTCCATGACCGTTTGCTGCATGCCGTCGCGGAGGCCAGGCGCGATGGCTCGTTCGTCGGCGTCATGCTGCTCGATGTGGACAACTTCAAGGTCATCAACGATTCGATGGGGCACGAGGTTGGCGATTCGGTGTTGCGTGAAGTTGCGGTTCGGGTCCGTCGATGCATGCGCGAGAGCGACACGCTGGCCCGTTTCGGGGGCGATGAGTTCGCGGTCCTCGCGCCCGGCATGGACAGCCCCCCGAACGCACTGACGCTCGCGCGGAAAATCCTCGATGCGTTCGCCCCCCCGTTCCTGGTCGAAGACCGGGAGGTTTATCTGTCGGCGAGCATCGGCATGTCGTTCTATCCGCTCGACGGTCACGAGATCGACGGTCTGCTCAAGAATGCCGACGCGGCGATGTATCACGCGAAGTCCCAGGGCCGTAACAACTTCCAGTTCTACTCGGCCGAGCTGACGGCGCGCGCGCAGACCCGTCTGGCGATCGAGACTAGCTTGCGCCATGCACTCGACCGCGGCGAGTTTCGTCTGCACTACCAGCCCAAGATCGAACTCGCCACCGGCCGCATCATCGGGGTCGAGGCGCTGCTGCGCTGGCAGTCGCCGGCGTGCGGCCTGATCGGGCCCGCGCAATTCATCCCCGTGGCCGAGGAAAGCGGGTTGATCGTGCCGGTCGGCGACTGGGTGTTGCGTGAGGCCTGTCGCGAGGCGGGACGCTGGGCGGGGGCTGGCATCGGCGACATCGGGGTGGCCGTCAACCTGTCGTCACGGCAGTTCCGGCACAAGGGTCTGGTCAACGATGTGACGCAAGCCCTAGAAGAGAGCGGCCTCGATCCGCAGCGGCTCGAGTTCGAGATCACCGAAAGCGTCCTGATGGACCATGACCCCGCCGTCAGCGCCACCCTGTCGCGCTTCAGGGACCTCGGTGTTTCCATCGCCATCGACGATTTCGGCACCGGCTACTCGAGCCTGTCGTACCTAAAGCGATTCCCGATCGACACCCTGAAGATCGACCGCAGCTTCGTGCGCGACGTGTCCGACGACGGTAACGATGCCGCGCTGGTCCGAGCCATTATTTCCATGGCTCACAGCCTGCGCATGCGGACCGTCGCTGAAGGCGTCGAACTGCCGGCGCAGGCGGCTTTTCTGCGCGCCGAAGGCTGCGAGCTGGCCCAGGGATTTCTCTACAGCGAAGCCGTGCCCGGCGACCGGTTGCCGTCGGTGCTTCGGCACCGGACGCCGGCCGACGGCGGTCCTCGAACCGACCATTGACGGGTCCGTACGGACCAACCTGAAAGGATATCGGATGCGGTACAACCGCCTCGGTGACAGCGCGCTCGAGGTGTCGGAGATCTGCCTCGGCACCATGACGTTCGGAGAACAGAATTCGGAACGCGAAGCCCACGATCAACTCGACCATGCCGTCGGACGCGGCGTCAACTTCATCGACGCCGCCGAGATGTATCCGGTGCCGCCCCGTGCCGAGACCCAGGGCCTGACCGAAAGCTACGTCGGCTCCTGGTTGGCCGCTCAGGCACGCGACCGTCTGGTCGTGGCAACCAAGGTCACCGGGCCGGGTCGCGGTTTCGGCTGGATTCGTGGCGGGTCGCTCGCGATCGACGCGAAGGCGGTCGAGGCTGCGGTGGACGGCAGCCTGCGCCGCCTGCGTACCGACTACGTGGACCTGTATCAGATTCACTGGCCCGACCGATATGTACCGGGGTTCGGCAAGGTCCACTACGAGCCGGCGCACGAGCGGCCGACGGTGCCGATCGTGGAGCAGCTGGCTGCACTCGGGCGGCTGGTGACGGCGGGGAAGGTGCGCTACATCGGCCTTTCCAACGAGTCGCCGTGGGGTGTGATGGAATTCCTGCACGCCGCGCGGGAAGCCGGGCTGCCACGCATCGTCTCCATCCAGAATGCCTACAACCTCCTGAATCGCGTATACGAGACCGGCCTTTCGGAGATCTCGCGTCGCGAAAACGTGCCGTTGATCCCGTACAGCCCGTTGGCTTTCGGGCATCTGAGCGGCAAGTACTTGGCGGGAAGCGCGCCCGCCCAGTCGCGGCTCGGCAGATTTCCGCCGTTCGGGCAGCGATACGACAAGCCCAACGTGGCGTCAGCGGTAGCGGCATATGCGACTCTCGCCGGCGAGACGGGCTTGTCGCCGGCGACAATGGCGCTCGCTTTCGTGCGCAGCCGCTGGTTCGTCGCCAGCACCATCATCGGGGCGACCACTCTGGCACAGCTCGACGAGAATATCGGAAGCATCGATACCGTATTGTCGGATTCCACGCTCGCGGCGATCGATGCCATCCACCTGGGAAACCCCAACCCTGCCGTCTGACCTGCCTGGCGGTACCCCGGTCCCCGGGGGCAGTTTTCGGGGAAGGCGCGGACGGCACATGCCGGCTGGAAGCGCTGTTTCGAGGGCGGGGGTGATCCCGCCCGACCGGCACGAACCGTTCCTGATGTTTGACACGACTCCGCCAATTCGCCATAATTCATCGTTTATCCGGAGGGGTTCCCGAGCGGTCAAAGGGATCAGACTGTAAATCTGACGGCTCTGCCTTCGAAGGTTCGAATCCTTCCCCCTCCACCACCGTCTTTGTGACATTGGTGGTTCTGGTGGTTCTGGTGGTTCTGGTGGTTCTGGTGGTTCTGGTGGTTCTGGTGGTTCTGGTGGCGGGCAGCCTGGTGGTGATGATGGATTTGCTTCGGGTCAGGTTGCCGCAACGATTCGCCTGGGGCACTGCCAACCGCTAGTTGTCGGTGCAGGTGAATCGGGTGAAAACAAGGCGGGTGTAGCTCAATGGTAGAGCTGTAGCCTTCCAAGCTACTGACGAGGGTTCGATTCCCTTCACCCGCTCCAGTTTTTGGGGGGGTGTTGGAAAGCGGACCGAATCCGGTACATAGGTTGCGGTAGCGGGCGGTTTCGCCGATGTAGCTCAGTGGTAGAGCACTCCCTTGGTAAGGGAGAGGCCACGCGTTCAATCCGCGTCATCGGCACCATGGATGCATCGTCGGCAGTGTCGGCGTGCAACGTTCCGGACCAATTTCGGGGCGGATCGCATTTCGAAGCAGTTCCAGTCAGTTCCAGACAAGGGTAACGAGACATGGCGAAGAGCAAGTTCGAGCGGACGAAGCCGCACGTGAACGTAGGGACGATCGGGCACGTGGACCACGGGAAGACGACGTTGACGGCGGCGATCACCACGGTGCTGGCGAGCAAGTTCGGTGGCCAGGCGAAGAAGTA
>JANXYG010000137.1 GCA_025350245.1 Betaproteobacteria bacterium | reverse complement strand
CCATCCAGAGCCCCCGATATTTCACGGGCGCGAGCTTCGAGGTCAACGACAACCCGATCGGGCTGAGCCAGAGTTCCGCAATAGTCAGCAAGGCGTAGCAGCCAACGAGCCGCGCCGTCCGGGTGCCGCCGACATTGCACCTTGGTAGAAGCGAAGATCACGGCGCGGTGATGTTTCGATGAGGACTCGGGGATACCGGCTGACTAGCATCAGCCAGACGATTCCGTGGCACAGCGCCCGGATCGCGCCGCACCCCCCATAGCCAGGAGCCACCTCATGTCACATCGATACTTCGCGCCCGCGCCTCTTGCTGCGGCATTTGCCGCACTCGCCATCGGCACGGCAGCCGGCGCCGCCCAGGTACAGGTCAAGGTCACCACCGAGAACCTCGCCCCGCCGAACAGCGTCAGCTTCGCGCCGCTGCACGTCGGGTTCAACAACGGCACGTTCGACGCCTTCAACAACGGCCAGACGGCCACTGCCGGCATCAAATCCGTAGCGGAAGGCGGCGGTGGCATGGCGTGGCAGGCGGACTTCGCACTGGCGGATCCGACCGCGACCCGAGGCACCATCCCCGGGCCGCTGCAGCCCGGCAACATCCGCAGCCGCACCTTCACCGTTGATACGTCGATCAACCAGTTCTTCACCTTCGCCGCGATGGCGGTGCCGAGCAATGATTCCTTCATCGGCAACGACTCGCCCACACGCTTCCACTTGTTCGATGCCGCAGGCAACCTGCTGATCAACTCGATCGGCCAGAAGGCCAGCGACATCTGGGACGCCGGTTCGGAGGTGTTCGATCCCCTGAACGCCGCGTTCCTCGTCGTCGGCAACAACGATCTGCGTATCGAGGAGCACGGGGTGGTGTCATTCAATTTCAGCCAGCTCGCAGGGTTCAACGGGCTCACCACTGCGACCGGCTATGTCTTCAACAGCCAGCTCGCCGCCGCCACCGACATCTACCGCATCTCGTTCGAGATCGTGCCTGTGCCGGAACCCCAGACCTATGCGCTCACGATGGCAGGCTTGCTGGCCGTGGGCTGGATTGCGCGGCGCCGCCGCATCAAGCCGCACGCCTCGGTTGCCTGACGGTTCTGTGCGGGTCGATATGATCTAATCGACCGTGCCGGCGTTGCTCCTGTGCAACGTCGGCTGACCCATGAATGAACACCTTCTGCTCGTCGAAGACGACGACGCGATTGCCGGCGCGCTGCGTATACATCTCGAAGAGGCCGGCTATCGGATGCACCGCGAGTCCGACGGCCTGAAGGCGATGGCTGCGATCGACCGCCAGCGCTGGGATCTCGTGCTGCTCGACCTGATGCTGCCCGGGGCCGATGGCTGGGACGTGTGCCGTCACCTGCGACAGCGCCATGCCGATGTGCCGGTCATCATGTTGAGTGCGCGTTCGGCCGAAGCCCATCGCGTTCTGGGCCTGGAGCTGGGCGCCGACGATTACCTCGCCAAGCCGTTCTCGATGCTCGAGCTGGTGGCGCGTGTGCGTGCATTGCTGCGGCGAATCGAACAGATGCGTTCATCTCCGGCGATGGCATCGGAGCTTCGCTTCGGCCCGTTCCGGCTCGATACTGCACGGCGCGAACTGCAGCGTGACGACCGCCCCGTGCCGTTGACCTTGCGCGAGTTCGATCTGCTGCATTTCCTGGTGCGTCACCCGGGCCGCACTTTCGGTCGTGGCGAACTGCTGCGGCGCGTGTGGGGCGCCGGTTTCGATGGCTATGAGCATACCGTCAACTCGCACATCAACCGCCTGCGCACCAAGATCGAGACCGACCCGCGCGATCCGCGCCGGATCGTGACGGTGTGGGGCGTCGGCTATCGCTTCGACGACATCCCTGCGTGAACCTGACCGGTGGTCGCTCGTTCACCACGCGTCTGACCATCGCGCTCGCGCTGTTGCTGCTTGCTTTCGGCGCATTGGTGGCTTTACTCGGTCGCCATGTTGCCGCGGAACACGATCAGGAGGCGCTGCAGCGCCTTTCCCATGGACTCGCGCGTCATATCGTCGAGCACTGGCCGTCGATCACCGTCGCCGATCCGGATGAGGCCGATCGGGCCGCGCGCGCCGCCCTGCTGTCGATGCTCATGGTGGTCAATCCGGGCATCTCGGTCTATGTGCTCAGCGCCGAAGGCCGCGTGACGGCCTACATCGGCGAACCGGGCATGGTGCGCCAAGAGCAGGTCGACCTCGACGCGGTGCGCCAGTTCCTGGCCGGTGCGGCATTGCCGTTGCGTGGAACCGATCCCATGGGTTCGGGCATACCGCGCATCTTCAGCGCGGCGATGTTTCCGCCGCGACCGGCAGACGTGCGGCCGCCCGGCTACCTGTATGTCGTGCTCGACGGCGGGGCTCGCGAGCAGGTTGCCGGTGGCGTGAGCCTGCGGCGCGTCTGGCTCGGTGCCGCCGCCATCGCGGCCATCGGCTTGTTGTTGACCGTGGTTCTCGGGGCCATCGCGTTCCGTCGCCTGACGCTGCCGCTGCATCGGTTGGCCGGCCGCATGCGCGATTACAGCGTCCGTTCTTCCGATCGGCCCGAAGCCATGGTGGCCCGCCGCTCGGTCGGCAACGAAGTGCTGGCGATCGCCGCCGCGTTCTCCGACATGACGCAGCGCATCGAGCGGCAGGCCGAACGCGAGCAGAAGCAGGCGAGCGCGCATCGCGAAATGATGGCGAGCGTGGCGCACGATCTGCGCACGCCGTTGACCGCGCTGCACGGGCACCTCGAAGCCCTGGCGGGCGAGGCCATCGCGCAGTCGCCTCGCCGCGACCGGGTGCTGGCCGCGGCGCTGGCGCAGAGCGACAAGGTGCGCCGCCTGTCGCAGCAATTGTTCGAGCTGGCCGCGCTGCAATCCACCGATCAGGTGTTGCACCGCGAGCGCTTCTGCCTCGACGAACTGGTGACCGATGCCGTGCAGAAGTTCGACCTGACCGGCCAGGCGCCCCAGGTCACCTTGCACGGCGCGCCGCCTGGGCGCCTGGAGCTCGACGGCGATCTGCAACTCGTCGAACGGGCGCTGACCAATCTGATCGACAACGCGCTGCGGCACGCGCCGGGATCGGCCCCGGTGAAAGTCAGCCTGCTTCGCGAAGGCGGTGAGGCCCGGGTCGTGGTGGAGGACGCCGGTCCCGGACTGCCTGCCGAACTGATCGATCGGCTGGAGCAGGGAGGCTCGCTGCGCGATCCGCCGATCCGGCGCCCTGGTGGCGGCATCGGCGGCCTGGGGCTGGCGATCGCGCAGCGGGTTGCCGTGCTGCACGGTGGCAGTCTGCGGCTTTTGCCCGCGCCCGAGGGCGGCACCCGGCTGTGCCTGGCGCTGCCGATGGCGTCGTAGGCGGCGTTTGCGGGGCGTCGGCCATGGGATGCTGGGTGCCAACGATGTTTCCGATCCGTAGGCAATCCGTAGCCATGTCGCGCGTAGGCTGGACTCCCGCACGCGCTGCAACCGACTCGATGCCGTGCCAGACTGATCGACACAAGGGAGGGCGATGTCATGAAGATCAGGGCGATCATGCTGTCCGTGGTGTTATGGACTTGTTCATTGGCGCCTGCGCTCGGTGCGGTCATCGCGCCGGACCAGGATGTCGGCGGGATCTCCCAGGCCGAGCTGACGGCCAATTGGTGGAAATGGATGATCAGTTACCCCGCCGCCACCAACCCGGTGCTGGACACGACCGGCCAAAGCTCGCACCTCGGGAGCGATCAGACACCGGAGTCGCATCCCGGGGTGTTCTTTCTCGCCGGCAACTTCACCGGATCGGAAACGCGCTCGGTGACCGTGACGGACGACCAGACGCTGTTCCTGCCGTTGGTCAACACGGTGTCGCTGATCCCCCCCCCAGTTCCTGTTCGGCGGTAACGAGGCCGAGATCCGCGCGGACGCGGCGGCGACGCTCGGAACGGTGAGCGGGTTGTTCTCCAGGCTCGACGGGGTGGACCTGCCGCTTCCGGGTTCGGTGACCGGCTTGTCGGACTTTCGGCAGCAGTCCGAGCTGTTCTCCCTGGTCTTTCCGGCCGACAACATTTTCGGCGTGCCGGGTGGCGCCTACGACAGCGTGACGGATGGCTACTGGCTGGCGCTCGCTCCGCTCCATCCCGGCCAGTACACCTTGTCATTCGGGGCTTCGGCATCCGGGACGCCGCTGGTGTACCCGTCGTTCGGTCTGGTGCAGACATACAAGATTACCGTGGCGGCCGCCGTGCCGGAGCCCGGTACGTGGCTCATGCTGATGGTTGGCCTGGCTGGAGCAGTGCTGATGGCGACCGTTCGCACGAGGCACCGATCGCGGTGAGGTCGGCGAGATTGTCGACGGTTACCGTGCGGAAGCCGTCGACAAGCCCGGGCTGACCGCCAACCGCAGGCTGGTGCCTTCGAAGCAACCGGCGCTTCGATTCTGGACGCCGCGCTGCCGCTCCTGTCAGACTTCATGTCTGTGCCATAGGAGACTCCCGATGATCGGCAACCCCGTCGCCCTCACCATCCGCCGCCGCATCGAGCGGCCCGCCCCGGCGCTGGTCGATGCGTTCCGCAACGCGCCCACCGGCTTCGTCACCGACGCGCGCAACGGCATGGGCAGCCTGCATCACGGCATCAAGCCGCTGCTGCCCGAGATGAGCTTCGTCGGCACGGCGATCACCTGCTACTGCGGGCCGATGGACATCCTGGCGTGCATGGCGGCGCTGGATTTCGTGCAGCCGGGAGACGTCATCGTCATCTCGACGGCCGGCAACGACACCGCCGCGACAATCGGTGACTTGTGGGCCATCTGGGCAAAGCGCATCGGCGTCGCGGCCATCGTGTGCGATGGCCTGGTGCGTGACGTGCCGGGCCTGCTCGCTGCCGATATCCCCGTGTTCGCCAGAGGTCACTGCCCGAATGCCGGCTTTCGCAACGGACCGGGCGAGGTCAATCTCGGGGTCACCTGCGGCGGCATCCATGTGGGGCCGGGAGACATCGTCGTGGGCGATCGCGATGGGGTGGTGGTGGTGCCGCTGGCTGACGCCGAAGCCGTGGCGCTGCGGCTGGACGAGGTGCGCCGCAAGGAAGCAGACGCCGAAGCGAAGGTGAAGCGGGGCGAGAAGCTCGCATTCTGGAATGAAGCCGATCTGCTGGACAAGGGCTTGCTGCGCTATGTCGACTGAGCGGCTGCCTGCGAGTTCTGCCGGGGCCGTCTCCAGGGAACGGGTGTAAAGTTCGTTCGAGCGGCTCGCCGAAGCCGTACATCCGGAGGTTGTCCGCATGCCGCAATCCACGCCATCCAAATCCATTCTCACGCCCGAGCAACGGGTGGCCTTCGACCGCGACGGCTTCGTGTTCGTGCGGGGGCTGTTCGACGCCGAGGAAATCGGCCTGATGCGCGCCGCCATCGAGCAGGACCCGGCCATCAGCAGCAACTTCTACAACCGCAACGACGCCAGCGGCAAGGCCACGCGCATGGTCACCTGGAATCATCCGGGCGACAGCGTCTACGGCCTCGCGGCGCGCAGCCGCCGCGTGGTCGACACCATGGAAGACCTGCTCGGCGGCGAGGTGTACCACTACCACTCCAAGCTCACCGCCAAGGAACCCCTCGAGGGCGGCGCCTGGGAATGGCACCAAGACTATGGCTACTGGTATCACAACGGCTGCGTGTTTCCCTACATGGCGAGCGTGATGGTGGCGCTCGACAAGACCACGCGCGAGAACGGCTGCCTGCAGGTGGTTCGCGGTTCACATCTGTGCGGTCGCATCGAGCACGGGGTGTTGCCGGGTGAGCAGGTGGGTGCCGACCCGGTGCGGGTTGAACAAGTGCTGAAACGGATGGAGACCGTATACGCGGAGATGGCCCCGGGCGACGGCCTGTTCTTCCACGCCAACACGCTGCACCGGTCGGACCAGAACCGGTCGCCGGATCGGCGCTGGACGGTGCTGTATTGCTACAACGCGGCGCGCAACGACCCCTACGTCGAGCACCATCACCCGGGCTACACACCGCTCGCCAAGGTGGACGACAACGCGATCAAGCAGGCCGGGCTCAAGTTCGCGACCGATACGCACGGCTATCGGAACCGATCGGCCAATCCGCCCGAGATCAAGCGCCGGGTCGAAGGCGACAAGATCGTTCAGGAGTAGGCCCACCCCCAGGCTGCGCTGCGCTCCGCCTTCCCCCTCGAGGGGGCGCCCCGTCCTCGGGGGTGAGGCCGGACACAGACAGTCCCTGCGGACTGTCTGTGCCTGCCGAACGACAGCGGCCTCCGGTCGCTGGCACCCTGTGGGCGGGGCCCCTCCGCTTCTGAGATTCCTTCGCTCGGCACCCCCAGGCTGCGCTGCGCTCGGGCTCCTTCAGTTGGGGTTCGTGGCGGGCGGCTTGACGCCCGCCCGCAAACGCATCTCGGTGGCCATGGCGGTGAACTGCTCCACCACCTGGCGTTTCACCAGTGCCGGTCCGATGATCGGCGGCACCCAGAAATCGGGAATCGACAGGCCGCGGTACCAGACACGGGTGCCGGTGCCTTCGGCGGCGAGATGTGTTTCCATCTCGAGCTTGCGCATGTTGCCGCGAATTCCATGTGACTTGATCAATATCTCGGGGGTGAGCTCCACTTCCCGTTCGATTTCGTACTCGTGCGAGAACCAGCCGATGTGGGCCACGCCCTTCTGCAGCACCCGGGTCTTTTCGCCGGGCGCGCTGACGATCCGGCTTTCCTTGAGATCGGGGATGTACGCAGGCATGCGATCGTAGTCGGTCATGACCTGCCACGCGATCGCGGGTGGTACCTCGATGAACAGCGACACCTGCACCAGCAGACCGGCATCGGTATGCTCCACCGTCACCTGCATGTCGTCGATGCGGGTTGCCGCGCCGACACCGGTCGCAAACAGGAGACACCATACGGCAAGAAATAGGCGCATCGCTCGCTTAGAATACAGGCCCGTTGCTGCGGTTCCGTGTTTTGTTGGTTCCCGACACACCATCCCGATACCCACCTCATGGCCCTGTTGTCGCTGGTAGTCGCCCTGCTGCTCGAACAGTTTCGCCCGATGAATCCGAGCGGCGGCGTGTTCGCTGCGTATGGCCGCTACGCCGATGCCGTCGCCCGCAACTTCAACGCGGGCAAGCGCCAGCATGGCGTCCTCGGCTGGCTGATGGCGGTGTTGCCCTGGGTGGTGCTCGCCAACCTCGGGTTCTATCTGCTGCACGAGGTGAACGTGCTGCTGGCGTGGGCCTGGACGGTGGGCGTGCTGTACCTGACCATGGGGTTCCGCCAGTTCAGCCACGCCTTCAGTGCCGTTCTTGAAGCGCTGCGCGCAGGCCGCTTCGACGAAGCCCGTGCCTTGCTATCCCCCTGGCGACAGGATGCGGCGGACGAGTTCACGCAATCCGAGATTGCCAAGATCTCGATCGAACAGGGGCTGATGGGGGCGCACGGGCACGTGTTCGGCGTGATCGCCTGGTTCGTGTTCCTCCCTGCCGTGTTCGGCAGCCTGGTGCCGGGTCCGCTGGGCACGCTGCTGTCGGGGCCCGCTGGCGCCGTTCTCTATCGTCTGTCGACCGTGCTCGGCGAGCGCTGGGGCGCCGGGGGCGGCGACGCGCTCGCCGCCTTCGGTTCGTTTGCCCGTGACGCATTCCGGGTGCTCGACTGGCTGCCGACGCGCCTGACCGCGCTCTCGTTCGCGATCGTCGGCGACTTCGAGGATGCGGTCTATTGCTGGCGGTCGCAGGCAGCCGGTTGGCTCGATCCGCAAGCGGGGATCATTCTGGCCAGCGGCGCCGGCGCCATCGGTGTCCGGCTCGGTGAAACCCTGCATGCGCACGGCACGGTTAGCTTCCGGCCGGAGCTGGGGTTGGGCGAGGAGGCCAGCCTGGAACACATGCAGAGCGCCGTCGGCCTCATCTGGCGTTCACTCGTCCTGTGGCTGCTGCTGATCGGGTTGATGACGATCGCGAGCTGGGTCGGTTAGCCGGACAACCCGGTCACGATCCGGCGATACGATGCAACGCGCCGGTCGCTGATGCGGCCGGCGGCTGCTTCGGCGGTGACGGCACAGCCAGGTTCGTGATCATGGCGGCAGTTGGCGAAGCGGCATTTGCCGAGCCACGGACGAAACTCCACGAACGCTAGGTCGACGTCGGTGGGTTTGAGGTGATGCAGCCCGAACTCCTGCAAGCCCGGCGAATCGATGAGGTGGCTATCGCGATCGAGGTGGTGCAATCGGGCATGGGTGGTGGTGTGCTTGCCGGAATCGAGGGCCGCCGAGATTTCGGCGGTTGCCACGGCGGCGTCGGGCAGCAGACCGTTGACGATGGTGGACTTGCCCATGCCCGATTGGCCGACCAGCACCGAGGTGTGTCCTTGCAGGTGCGGCCGCAGTCGCGAGGTGTCGGTACGCGCTTCGAGCGGTAGCACCTCGTAGCCGAGCGTCTGGTACAGCCGCAGCGATTGCAGCGCCGCCGCGGACCCATCGAGATCGCACTTGTTGAGCACGATGATGGTGACGATGCCGGCATGTTCGGCAGCAACCAGGCAGCGATCGAGCAGATCCTGGTAATAGGTCGGCGAGGCGGCGAGCACCAGCACGAGCTGGGTGACGTTGGCGGCGATCAGCTTCTGCCGGAAGGCATCCGAGCGATACAGCAGTGACGTACGTGGATCGACCACCTCGATCACACCCTGGCCGACCGCCGTGGGCGCGACCTGCACCCGGTCGCCGCAGGCCACCTCGCTGCGCTTGCCACGCGGAAAGCAATCGAGGATCTCGCCGTCGTCGGTCTCGATCTCGTAGCGGCGGCCGAACGCGGCGATGATGGTGCCGTGGCGGTGTTCGGACTTCAACGGGTCAGGGCGGTCTTGAGCATGTTCCGATTATCGCCCCTGGGCCGCCGTCTACAATCCGCCGCACGCCTACATCCGTACCGACGATGAAAAGAATCCTGTTGTTGCACCAGAATTTCCCCGGCCAGTTCAAGCATCTCGCCCGCAATCTCACTGCCGATCCCAATGTGCAGATGCTGGCGATCGGTCGCGAGACCGCCCCCGGGATGGAGGGCGTCTCGCAACTCATCAAATATGACCTCGCGCGCGAACCCGGTGCGCAGACCCACAAGTACGTGCGGCCCACCGAGTCGGCGGTGCTGTATGGCCAGGCGGTGGTGCGCGTGCTGCTTGAACTCAAGCGCAAGGGCTGGACGCCGGACGCCGTGGTGGCGCACCTGGGCTGGGGCGAGGCGATGTTCGTGCGCGATGTGTGCCCCGATACGAAGATCTTCGGGCTGTGCGAGTTTCTGCATCACGGCAGCGGGGTCGATCTCGGCTTCGACCCGGAGTTTCCGGCAACGCTGGATGACCGGCTACGGGTCCGCGCCGGCAACGGTCACCTGCTGGTGTCGCTGGATGCCTGCGATGTCGGCATCTCGGCCACGCCGTGGCAGCGTTCGCTGTACCCGGCCGCCTACCACTCGAAGATCGACGTCATCCACGAAGGCGTTGACGTCGATCATGTGCGGCCCGATGCCGACGCGTCGCTGTTGCTCCCCAATGGCACCGTATTGAAGGCGGGCGACAAGGTGGTCACCTACGTTGCCCGCAATCTCGAGCCGTACCGCGGTTTTCATATCTTCATCCGCGCCGTGAAGAAACTGCTCGAGCAGGTGCCCGATTGCCAAGTCGTGCTGGTGGGCGGCGACCGTGTGAGCTACGGCCGTAAGCCCAAGGATGCGCCGCACTGGCGCGCGAAGATGCTGGCCGAGGTGCCGCTTGACCTCACGCGGGTCCACTTCCTGGGCTGGGTGCCGTTCGAAACCTACCGCAAGGTGGTGCAGATTTCCGCCGCCCACGTCTATCTCACCTATCCGTTCGTGTTGTCGTGGTCGCTGCTCGAGACGATGTCGGCCGAGTGCCTGCTCATCGCCTCCGATACGCCGTCGGTGACGGAGGTCATTGAGGATGGCCGCAACGGCCTGCTGGTGGACTTCTTCGATATCGATGGCATCGTCGAACGCTTGGCCGAGGCATTGAATCGGCCCGAGCAATTCATGCACCTGCGCCGCGCCGCCCGCGGGACGGTCAAGCGCGACTTCGCCGTTGCCGATTCGCTCAAGCGCTATCGCAAGCTGCTGGGGTTGAAGGGGTAGCAGTTTGCCCGCCCGGTCCGGTCATTTCCCGGCGGCAACGCCGCTCAAACGCCGTCGCCGCACACTCTCGGCCAGTCCGTCGAGGATCCGTACGCTGTCTTCCCAGCCGACACAGCCATCGGTGATGCTCTGACCGTAAGTTAGCGGTTTGCCGGGTTCGAGATCCTGGCGGCCAGCCACCAGGTGACTCTCCACCATGACGCCGACGATGCGGTCGTCGCCCGTCGCGACCTGCGCGCCGATGTTCTCGCACACCCCCACCTGGTTCTGCGAGTTCTTCTGGCTGTTGGCATGACTCGCGTCTACCATCAGCCGCTGCGCCAGACCGGCCTTGCCGATGTCGGCGCAGGCGGCAGCGATGCTGGCGGCATCGAAGTTCGGCGTCTTGCCGCCGCGCAGGATCACGTGACAGTCCTCGTTACCGGCGGTGGCGATGATCGCCGAGTGCCCGGCTTTGGTGACGCTGAGGAAATGGTGCGGCTGCTGCGCCGCCTTGATGGCATCGACGGCGATCTTCACGTTGCCGTCGGTGCCGTTCTTGAAGCCGACGCCACACGACAGCCCCGAGGCGAGTTCGCGATGCACCTGGCTTTCGGTGGTGCGGGCGCCGATCGCGCCCCACGACACCAGATCGGCGATGTATTGCGGCGTGATCATGTCGAGAAACTCGCAGCCCGAGGGCAAGCCGAGCCTGGCGATATCGAGCAGCAGCTCGCGCGCCACGCGCAGGCCCAGATTGATGTCGAAGCTGCCATCGAGCGCCGGATCGTTGATCAGGCCCTTCCAGCCCACTGTGGTGCGCGGCTTCTCGAAGTAGACGCGCATCACGATCTCGAGATCCCGCCCCAGGCGTTCGCGCTCGGCAACGAGGCGCTTGGCATACTCGCGCGCCGCCGCGGGGTCGTGGATGGAGCACGGACCGATCACCACGATCAGCCGGTCGTCCATGCCATGCAGGATGCGGTGGATGGCGACGCGGGCGGCGCCCACGACCGCTGCTTCGGCGTCGGCGCAGGCGAACTCGCGCAGCAGATGCGCCGGTGGCGCCAGTTCCTTGATGGCGCGGATTCTCAGATCGTCGGTGGTGTGCGGCATTGAAGCTCTCCAGTGCTCGTTTGGTGCAGGACGAAAAAAAACCGCCAGGCAGTTGGCCTGGCGGTTTCGGATTCGGGGTTGGCGGTTCGTGCGCTACCCGTTCTCCTCCGCCGCCCGGCGGGGATAGTAGGTAAACGCAAAATAGCGGTGGATGGTCGGCATTGGTTTCGGTGCCAGAGCCTCAATGAAGCCACAGAAAGCCCGCGGTACGCAAGCCTTCCTGAAGCGGAGGGCCCCCGCCCACAGGGCTCCTCGAGGACGGGGCGCGCTCTTCGAGGGGGAAGCCGGCGCGCCCCATAGGCTGGGGGTGGGCCTAGAGGTCGAACAGCGCGTCGATCTTGGCGGCGCAGATGAAGTCGTTCTCGCTCAGACCGCCGATGGCGTGCGTGACATAGCTCATCTTCGCGCTGTTGTAGGTGACGATGATGTCCGGATGGTGGTCTTCGCGGTGCGACACCCATGCGGTGGCGTTCACGAAAGCCATGGTGTCGAAGTAGTTCTTGAAGGCGAAGCTGCGGACGATCTTGCCGTCTTCGAGCGACCAGTTGGGCAGCCCCTTCAGCAGCGCCACGACATTATCGGGCGCCAGCGGATCGACGCCGCCTTCGCAGGGGGCGCACTTCTTGCGGACGAGACTTTCGGCGATGGCGCTCATGGGCTGAGTCTCCAGGTCAGGTACCGGCAAAGCTCTTGAGCCGGGCGATGCGTGCCGCCGCGGGCGGGTGCGAGTCGTAGAAGGCGGAATGCAGCGGGTCGGGAGTGAGCGTCGAGGCGTTGTCCTTGTAAAGTTTCACCAGCGCCTGCGCCAGCCGGGTTGCCGACGCATTGCGGGCCGCATACGCATCGGCTTCGAACTCGTGCTTGCGCGAATACATCGCCATCAGCGGCCGCAGCAGGAAGGTGAACACCGGCACCACCATGAAGAACAACACCAGCGCCATGGCGTCGCTCGCTGGCGGGGCAACGCCCAGGCCTTCGTAGAACCATGCGGCCGAGCGCAACTGGCCCAGCACCCACAGAAAGGCGAGACTCATCGCGAAGGTCCAGGCCATGCGGCGAAACACGTGATTCATCTTGAAGTGGCCGAGTTCATGCGCCAGCACGGCCTCGATCTCCTCCGGTTCGAGGCGCGCCAGCAGGGTGTCGAAGAAGACGATGCGCTTGGCCTTGCCGAAGCCGGTGAAGTAGGCGTTGCCATGGCTCGAACGACGTGAGCCGTCCATCACGAACAGGCCTTGCGACTTGAAGCCGCACTTGGTGAGCAGCGCCTCGATGCGGGCTTTCAGATCACCGTCCTGCATCGGCGAGAACTTGTTGAACAGCGGCGCCACGAAGGTAGGGTAGATGGCGAGGACCGCGAGGTTGAACCCCATCCACACCAGCCAGACCCACAGCCACCACAGGCCGCCCAGGCGTTGCATCATCCACAGTACCGCCAGCAGCAGCGGCAGCCCCATCGCGGCTGCAACCGCGCCCTGCTTCAACAGATCGGCAACGAACATCGCCGGGGTCATCTTGTTGAAACCGAAGCGGCTTTCGATGCCGAAGACTTTGTAGACGTTGAAAGGCAGGTCGATCGCCGACGACACGATCATCACCAGCGCGATGAACGCGATGCCGGCGACGATGCCGTTGCCGAACCAGCCCTGGGCGACCCCGTCGAGCAACGCGAACCCGCCACCCAGCGTCAGCGCCAGCAGCAGCACCGCATCGACGCCGACGCCGAGCATGTTCAGGCTGGTCTTGGCGCGCGAATAGTCTGCCGCTTTCTGATGCGCCGGGAGATCGATCTGGGCGGCGAACGGTTCGGGCACCGCATGGCGATGTGACCCGATGTATCGCACATGGCGCGAGGCCAGCCAGACGCGGGTGCCGGTGGCGATGGCCAGTGCGAAAAGAAATATCAGCGTAAATGCATTCATGGTCGATCCCGGTGGCGATACGGCAGCCGTTGTGACACACTTAACAAGATTAAATTCAGAGACTTACAATTAAACGATTATGGCACAGGACAACGGCACACTGATCTGGCTGGATATGGAAATGAGCGGCCTTGTGCCCGAAACCGATCGTATCCTCGAAGTCGCGCTGGTGGTGACCAGCCCCACCCTCGAGTTGATCGCCGAGGCGCCGGTGCTGGTCGTGCACCAGACCGACGCCGTGCTCGACGGCATGGACGCCTGGAACAAGGGCACACACGGACGCTCCGGTCTCATCGACCGCGTCAAGGCCTCCACGTTCGACGAAGCCACCGTCGAAGCGCAGATGATCGCGTGGCTGACCCCGTACATCGCTGCCGGCGTATCGCCCATGTGTGGCAATTCGATCTGCCAGGACCGGCGTTTTCTCGCCCGTTGCATGCCGAAACTGGAGGCGTACTTCCACTATCGCAACCTCGACGTGAGCACGCTGAAAGAGCTGGTGAAGCGCTGGAAACCGGCAATCGCCGGCGGCTTCGCTAAACACGGCAAGCACGAAGCCCTGGCCGACATTCATGAGTCGATCGAGGAACTGAAGTACTACCGCGAGCATTTCATCGCGCTGTAGTTGCTGTGGTCAGTTTCGCGACCAGGCCTTCGGTCGAAGCATCCATCGGACCGGCGGAAGATTCTCCCCGCAGTCGCGACAGCACCTCGGGCGCGAGTTGCTTGCCCAGTTCAACGCCCCACTGATCGAACGAGCCGATGTTCCAGAGCACGCCCTGCACGAACACCTTGTGTTCATACAGGGCGATCAGCGCGCCCAGAGTCGCCGGCGTCAGCTTGCGCAGCACCAGCGTATTGCTCGGCCGGTTTCCCGGAAATGTCTTGTAGGGCGCCAGCTCGGCCGTGGCATCCGCTGTGGCGCCCTGGCGTTCGAGTTCATGCCGCGCTTCGGTCTCGGTCTTGCCGAAGGCCAGGGCGCGGCTCTGTGCCAGGCAGTTCGCCAGTAGCAGTTGATGCTGGTTTCCCACCGGGTAGTGGGTATCGCGGGCGACAATGAAGTCGGCGGCGCAAATTCGGGTGCCCTGGTGGAGCAACTGGAAAAACGCGTGCTGGCCGTTGGTGCCCGGTTCGCCCCACACCACCGGCCCGGTGTCGTAGTCCACCGGCAAGCCATCGCGATCGACCCGTTTGCCGTTGCTCTCCATGTCGAGCTGCTGCAAAAACGCCGGCAGCCGATGCAGCGACTGGTCGTACGGCAGCGCCACATGCGTGTCGATGCCGAGGAAGTTGCTGCACCACACTCCCAGCAAGGCAAGGATCACCGGCGCATTCGCTTCGAGCGGCGCGCGCCGGAAGTGTTCATCCATCTCGTAGGCACCGTCGAGCAGTTCGTCGAACCGGTCCATGCCCACCGCAAGTGCGATCGACAGACCGATCGCCGACCATAGCGAGTAGCGGCCGCCGACCCAGTCCCAGAACTCGAACACGCGAGCCGGCACGACACCGAACCGGCCCGTTGCCTCGAGGTTGGTGCTGAGCGCAACGAAGTGATGCTCCACCGACCGAACGTCGCCCAAGCCCTGCACGAGCCACTCGCGTGCCGCCGCCGCGTTGGCCATGGTTTCCTGCGTGGTGAAGGTCTTCGAGGCGACGACGAACAGGGTCGTGGCCGGATTGAGCGCCTGGAGGGTGCGGGCGAGGTGGGCCCCATCCACGTTCGATACGAAGTGGCTGCGCAACCGGTCGGTGCGGTACGGCTCGAGCGCCTCGACCACCATCAGCGGCCCGAGGTCGGAGCCGCCGATGCCGATGTTCACCACGTCGGTGAACACGCCGCCGCGAAATCCGCGAATCTCGCCGTGCCGGACGCCGTTGGAAAATTCGCGCATGCGCCGCAGCACGTCGCGAACGCCGGGCATCACGTCTTTGCCATCGTCGAACACGGCGCGGTCCAGGCGATCGCGCAAGGCAGTGTGGAGCACCGCGCGCCGTTCGGTGCGATTGATGTGCTGGCCGGCGAACATCGCGTCGCGATTGCTTTCGACATCCTGCTGCCGGGCGAGCGCGAACAATCGGCGCATGGTTTCGGCGTCCACGCACTGCTTCGAGTAGTCGACGAAGATCGGCCCGGCGTCGAGCGAGAACGCGGAGAAGCGGGCGTGGTCGGCGGCGAAGCGGTCGCGCAGATGAATCGCCTTGCCGGCCCTGGCATGCGCTTCGAGGGCGTTCCAGGCGGGGGAATGGGTGAGTGATGCCATGGTATGGGATCGGATCTCCGAGAATCTCGATTCTACCGGGCGACACGCCTGCCGAGGCATGCCGTGAAAAAGCGAAGCCCCCGGTTCACGGGGGCTTCGCTGGTATTGCGACAGACCGATGGCCGCTCAGGTCATCCGATCCGGTGACTGCGAGTGTCAGGCAGCCTTTTTCTTGGTCGGCACCGAGGTGGCCGCATTGTTCGCGGCTTGCAGACCAGCCTTGGCAACCGATTGCATTGTTGCCTCGGTGGCTTCAGCGACCTGCTTGCCGACTTTGCTGACGGCGTCGTAGGCCTGGTTGGCCGTGGACATTGCGGACTTTGCGGCGGCCACGATCGATTCCGATCCCGCCGGCGCATGCTTCGCGGTCTCGTCGATCAAGGTCGCCAGCGTGCGGTTGGCTTCCGCGATGTGCTTGTCGACGAAGGCGCCGATCTCGGACTGCGTCTGCGCGGCCATGGCGTAGACGTGTTGCACGTAGGCTGCGGCCTTCTCGGCGGCGGGTTGGGCCGTCGCGGTGCCGAGCTTGACCAGTTCTTGCGGGTCCTTGGCGTCGGCGATGGCTTGCGCCTGGGCAACGGCGTCGGCGAAAACCGCCTTGGCGATCTGCAACTGGAAGTCCACGAAGCGCTCGGTGCTGACGGCGGCAATGCCGGCGAAGCCGACGACCGCATCGACATTGGACTTGTTGAATGAGCTAACTTGTTCCGGAATGTTGTACATGTGTAGTGCCTCCTGAAGGATTGGGAATCGGATTGGCAGGGATACCGGCAAGACAGGTAGCTCTGCCGACTCCTATGCTGCATTGCAGCAACAGAGTGAAGTTTAGGGCGTTGTGGCGGCTTGTCAACCCCATTGGCCAACAATTTTTTCAATCGGAGTCCGAAGTCCGGGTCGGCCCCGGGGGGGGCCTTCCAGGTCTCGACCGAGACCGGCCGATGGTCGGCCTCGGAATGGGGCGTAACCGGCGGTTCAGTGCAGTCGCTCGTAGATCGCCGCGATGCCCTGGCCGCCGCCGATGCACATCGTCACCAGCGCATAGCGCCCGCCGATGCGTTCGAGCTCGTACAGCGCCTTGACCGTGAGCACGCAGCCGGTGGCGCCGATCGGGTGACCGAGCGCGACGGCACCACCGTTCGGATTGGTACGCTCCGGGTCGAACTGCAGATCCTGCGCCACGGCGCAGGCCTGGGCCGCGAATGCCTCGTTCGATTCGATCACATCCATGTCGCCTACCGTCAATCCGGCTCGTTGCATGGCTGCCGCCACCGCCGGCACCGGTCCGATGCCCATGATCGCGGGATCGACACCGGCATGACCGTAGCCCACCAGGCGCGCCATCGCGCGCGCACCCTTGCGTTCGGCCGCGCCACGCTCCATCAGCACGACTGCC
>JANXYG010000152.1 GCA_025350245.1 Betaproteobacteria bacterium | reverse complement strand
GTCGCGCAGGTTGTAGCCGCTCTGGATCTTGTTCTTGATCTCGCCGATCTTGTATTCGATGGTGTTGGAGCCGCTCGCACGCTGCTTGAAGCCGGCGAGATACGGAAACAGCCGGCCGTCGACGAAGTCGCGCAGGTCGTCGCCGGTCATCGCGGCGTTGTGGTCGATCCTGCCGTCGGTGGTCTTCGGCGCCGCCCAGGCGTCCCATCGGTAGGGCGCATCGAGAATGAAGCTGTAGCGTCTGCTTTCGAGTTCGGCTTCCGAGGCCTTGTCGTCTTCGAGCGCGTCGAGGTACTTCAGGAACAGCAGCCACGACGACTGCTCGGTGTAATCCAGCTCGCTGGTGCAGCCGGCGTCCTTGTGCAGGATGTCGTCGATGTTCTTGAAGGTCTGCTCAAACATGCGGCTCGTATTTCCGTCCTGTTGTTACTTCAACCGCCTGTGTCGGACTGCCTTCGATTTCGTCTTGCCCCGGCTGCGCAGCGCCGCCTCGATCGCCTTGCGACCCCACTCTACGATGGCGAGACGGTCGTCGAACACCTCGGCCGGTACCTCGTGGTACGACATGGTCATCGCCTGGTCTTCGAACGGCTTGAACGGGCCGTAACCCAGCGCCTCGTAGTCGGCGCGGTTGCCGTCGTCAACCTTGAACCACAGCGTGTCGCTGGCGATGATCGCCATGAATACCTCGTCGACGTAGATGCCGTGGCCACCGAACATCGCCTTCACTCGCACGGTGCCGAGCGGCGACAACAACTCGGCCACGTGCTCGACGAAATCGTCGTGGCGTTTCAGCTTCACGGCGTCACACGAAGCCCCGGAGTGCCTCCAGCACCTCGTCGGGCTTTTCCGCCATCAGCGCGTGGCCCGCGCCGGCGATCTCGACGCTGCGTTTGTCGGCGAGCGCCCCCATGATCTCCTTCGCCGCGCGCGGCGGCGTCATCAGGTCGCGCTTGCCCATGATCAGCAGGGCGGGGCAGCGCACCTGCTTGGCGGCGTCGATGCCGTTCGCGTAAGCGTTGCAGGCGGCGAAGTCGGTATGCATCACGCCCGTTTTCTGCCGCTGCATCAGGCGCAGGTTGCCGCCCATGGCCCAGAAGCCCGGGCCGGGATTGCCGGGATACTGCGCATAGGCCGAGTGCGACCAGATATTGACCATGTCCTGGGCCAGCGGCTCGTCGTCGCGGGTGGCGTTCAGCAGTTCGTCCGACACCTTCATCGGGAAGGCGGTGCCGACCAGAGCGATCTTCGCGATGCGATCGGGATACCGGGCGGCGCATTCGATGGCGATGAGCGAGCCCATGCTGTGGCCGATGAGCGTGGCTTTGGCGACGCCGGCCGCGTCGAGCACGGCGATGATCCAGCCGGCGATCTTCTCGACGCTGTCGAGCGGCGCGCCGTCGGACCGGCCGTGCCCCGGCAGGTCGACCGCCAGCACGCCGAAGCCGTGATGCGCGAGGTAACGCGTTTGCAGCACCCACACACAATGATCGTGTTCGGCACCGTGGATGAACACCAACGTGGGCAGGGCGGGGTCGAAGGCCTTGCCCCCGGTGTAGGCGTAGGCGTGGGTGTCGCGGATGGCGAGTTGCATGGCGGCTTCGGTCAGATCTTCTGCGACAGGCGCAGCGCGCCGGACAGGTCGTCGATGAGATCCTGTGGGTCTTCGAGCCCGATCGACAACCGGATGGTGCCGGGTCCGATGCCGCCGGCGGCGAGCGCCGCGTCGTCCATGCGAAAGTGCGTGGTGCTGGCCGGATGGATCACCAGCGACTTGGCGTCGCCGACATTGGCGAGGTGCGAGAACACCTTCAAGCTCTCGATGAACTTGCGCCCCGCGGGCCGGCCGCCCTTGATGGCGAACGTGAACACCGCGCCGGCGCCACGCGGCAGCAGCCGCTGCGCGAGGTCATGATCCGGATGCGACGACAACTCGGGGTAGTTCACCGATTCGGTCGCCGCATTGCTGATCAGAAACTCGATCACCTTGCGCGTGTTAGCGACGTGGCGCTCCATGCGCAGGGGCAGGGTCTCGAGGCCTTGCAGCAACTGGAACGCGGTGGTCGGCGCCATGCAGGCGCCGAAGTCGCGCAGCCCCTCGCGACGGGCGCGCAGCGAAAACGCGCCGATGGTGGACTCTTCCTGGAAGTCCATGCCATGAAAGCCGTCGTAAGGCTCGGTCAGCTCCGGAAAACGCCCCGACGCTTCCCAGTCGAAGACGCCGCCATCCACCAGCAGGCCGCCAATCGCTACGCCGTGCCCGCCGATGAACTTGGTGGCCGAGTGCTGGATCAGGTGCGCGCCCAGATCGAGCGGTTTCATCAGCCAGGGCGTGGTGAAGGTCGAGTCGACCAGCAGCGGCAGCCTGGCCTTGTGTGCGATCTCGGCGATCGCGGGGATGTTCAGCACCACCAGGCC
Organism: Betaproteobacteria bacterium; assembly: GCA_025350245.1. Lineage (GTDB taxonomy): Bacteria > Pseudomonadota > Gammaproteobacteria > Burkholderiales. Next base: position 28,422 of record JANXYG010000152.1, on the reverse strand, counting down.
GGGATTGCCCAGCGTCTCGCCGAACAGCACCTTGGTGTTGGGCCGGATCGCGCGTTGCCAGGCGCCGAGATCGCGCGCATCGATGAATGTGGTGTCGATGCCAAAGCGGCGCAGCGTGTAGTGGAGCAGGTTGTGCGAGCCGCCATACAGCGAGCTGCTGGCGACGATGTGCGAACCGGCACCCGCGATGGTGGCCACCGCGAGATGCAGCGCGGCCTGGCCGCTGGCCGTGGCGATCGCGCCGATGCCGCCTTCGAGCGCCGCGATGCGTTCTTCGAGAACAGCGACGGTCGGGTTGGAGATGCGCGAATACACATGCCCGGCGCGCTCCATGTTGAACAGCGACGCGGCGTGGTCGGTGTCGCGGAACACATACGAGGTGGTGTTGTAGATCGGCGTGGCGCGCGCGCCGGTTAGCGGATCGGGCTGCTGGCCGGCGTGCAGGGCGAGCGTGTCGAAGCCGAGATAGCGCGGGGCTGCCATGGATGAATCCCGTGGTTGGCGATCAGTAGAAAGCGCCGCGACCCGCGACCGGCCAGACGGCTTCGACGATGCCCTTGCGCACGCACACGAGCCAGTCGTGCAGGTTGACGGTGGGGTCGCAGTGGCCCGGTATCAGCCGGATCTTGGTGCCCAGCGGCAATGCCTGCCCGGCATCGAGTTCGATCACGCCGTGCTCGTCGGAGGCCCTGGAGTAACGGGCACCGGGCAGGTCGGCGACCAGCGGCAGGCCCGAGTCGATCGAGTGCGCCTTGAGACCGGCGTCGACCACGGCGCGCGACGCGGTGGGGCGGCTCATCACGGTCGTGAGCACGAACAGGCTGTGGCGGAACGTGCGCAGCGGCGCGCCGCCGGCGTCGAGATTGCGACCGTAGTCGGCGTCCATGAACACGTAGGAGCCGGGCTGGATCTCGTTGTACACGCTGCCGCTCGCTTCGAGCAGATAGGTGCCGGTGCCGGCGCCGGTGACGATCTCGGCCGCGAGACCAATATGGGCGAGCGCGTCGAGCGTGGTGGTCACCAGCGCGGTCGCGGCGGCGATGGCCTGCTCGCGCTCGGCCGGCGTGCGCAGGTGCTGGGCCCCGCCGTGGTAGGCGTGGATGCCGCGAAAGTGCAGGTTCGGCTGGTCGGCGATGTGCTGCGCGAGGGTGGCCGCGGCGGCGCCGGGTTGCGCTCCGCAGCGGCCGGCGCCGACGTCGATCTCGACCAGCACGTCGATGTGGGCGCCGACTGTCCTGGCGGCCAGTTGCAGGGCGTCGATGCCTTCGGCCGCGTCGGCCAGCACGCTGACGCGGGCGCACATCGCCAGCGCCGCAAGGCGCGCGAGCTTGGTGGCGCCGATCACTTCGTTGCTGATCATGATGTCGCCGATCCCGGCGTCGGCCAGTGCTTCGGCCTCCGAGACTTTCTGGCAGCACACGCCCACGGCGCCGCGCTGCAACTGGATGCGGGCGATGTCCGGGCACTTGTGACTCTTCGCATGCGGTCGCACGCGGATCGACCGACCGGCGAGCGAGCGATCGAGCGTGTCTAGGTTGTGCTCGAACGCATCGAGATCGAGCAGCAGCGCGGGCGTGTCGACGTCGGCAATCGTCATGCCCGGTACGCCGGGCGGCGGCAGCGCGCGGTCAGCCATGCGCGGGCGTCCAAGGCATGCGGGATGGGGGCATCACTGCTTCGCGCGGCCCGACTCGCAATCCTGCTTCATCACCGCGCCGGCAACCTTGACGCCGAGATTGCGGCCCAGGTTGCCGTACAGGATGTTCACCACGTCGGTGAGGTTCTTCTTTTCGACCGGGTCGCCATAGGCACGGGTGTCAAGCGCGGTCAGCGCGTCTTCCAGGCTCAGGCTCTGCTTCTTCGCCGCCATCACCGTCGCGGCGAAGACACCGATATCGTCGCAGGTCATGGTACCGAGTGGGTAGTCGGCCGCGGTGGCGAATCCAGTGAACAGCAATGACGTTGCCGCGAGCAGCGGCGCGAAGCACAAGCGCATGGGGATGGTCCGGATGGGGCGGGTGACGGTTAGAATCGAAGTATCCGGCCATCATTGTAGTTAGCTGCGCCTCACACTGCCACGACTCCGGTTCGCCGGTCTCCTTGCCACGCACGTGCGTAGTCGCCATCCACCGTGAACACCTCCTCCGCCCGACAGTTCGGCCCGCCGGTTTCGCGCGGGGTCCTGCGCGACCTCGGCGTCAACCTGTGGTGCGGCCTGCGCGCTGCCGGGTTGCTGCCGCCGGCGCCTGCCCGCTGGCGTCCGTTTCCGGCCCAGTTGCTGCTGATCGCGCTGCTCGACCTGCTGGTCGGTATCGGTGCCAACGTCGCGGAGATCGGCACGGCCGGCAGTCTCGATCCGGGTGCGGTGCCGCGCGCGTTGCTGCCGGTGCCGTTGGCGTTGTTGGCCGGCCTGATCGTCGCCAGGCTCGCGCGCCAGCCATCGCTGCTGCCCGCGATCGCCGTTGCGCTGTCGGCGGTCACGCTGTGGTTCGACGTCGCCTGGGCGTTGCTGGGCATCGGCGAACTGCCGGACTGGTTGCTGCCGGCGGGCCACGACGCGCTCGTCGATGCGGTGGTGTTCGCCTGGTGGGCATTGGCGCTCGGGATCGCAGCGGTGCGCCTCATACGCGCCCGGTGGTTGCCGCGCGTTGCGGGCGCGGGCTGGGCTGCCGTGATCGTCGCGCTCCCGTTCTGGTGGATTCCGTATGCGCCGCTCTGGCAGGAACCGGCGGCCGGGAGTCCGCCTGGTGCCGGGGCCGACGTACTGGGCGGCGAGCAGGCGTTCTACCGCCAGGGTGAGGTGCTCGATGAGGCTCTCGAAGCGCTCGAACGCGAGCGTCCGGGTGTCGAAGAGCTTTATTTCGTCGGCGCCGCCGGCTATGCCGCCGAAGACGTGTTCATGAACGAAGTCGGTCTTGCCACCGAACTCATGCGTACCCGATTCGATACCGGCGGCCGGACGGTCGCCCTGGTCAACAACCCGCGCACCGTGCTGGCCCTGCCCGTGGCGTCGGTCACCAGTCTCAGCCGCACCCTGAAGGCGGTTGCCGGCGTGATGGATCGTGACGAGGACGTACTGTTTCTCTACATCAGCACTCACGGGTCCGCGTCGCACCATCTCGCCCTCGAATTCCGGCCGCTGCAACTCGACGACCTCACGCCCGCGGTGCTCAAAGCCATGTTGGACGAGGCCGGCATCCGCTGGCGGGTGATCGCGATCTCGGCGTGCTACGCGGGCGGCTTCATCGAACCGCTGAAAGATCCACACACGCTGATCATCACGGCAGCGGACGCCGACCACCAATCGTTCGGCTGTGGCGCCGATTCGGAGTTCACCTGGTTCGGCAAGGCCTACTTCGACGAGGCGCTGCGGCAGACCTATTCGTTCACCAAGGCGTTCGAGACTGCGCGCGGCGCCATCGCGTGGCGGGAGCGCGAACAGGGATTCGAGCCGTCCAACCCGCAGATGGTGGTGGGCGCCGAGATCGCCGCCAAGCTCGATCGGATGGAGCGCCGCTTCATGCGGCAGGCGGATCCGCCGATGCGGGAAGCCCTGGCCGGCGGGGCTGGCCGGGTGGCGGTGTACCCGGCCGCCGACCGCGTTGCGGCCCCTTGTGTCGTCGTTGCGCCCGGTCCACACTCGCCATCGCTGGCGGGGGAGCATGGCAGGCAAGGAGTCATGAAATGATCAATTTCGGGCGGCTGCGGCCGTGGTGTATCGGGTCGCTGGCCGGACTCGGGCTGGCGCTGGTGACGCTGTTTCCCGCGCACGATGCGCGCGCCTGGGGCCTCATGAATCGCACCGAGGCGCTCACGCAAACCGACAGCCCGCACCTTGAGAAACGCCGCCAGGGTTACGGCCGCCTGGCCGATGTCGGCACCATGGACGATATTCCGCTGCTGCTCGCCGCGCTGCGCGACGAGGAAGCCATCATCCGTGGCGTGGCCGAGCAATCGATCTGGGGTATCTGGATGCGCGCCAACGACACCTCGGTCGATCACAGTTTCCAGGTCGGGCTGTCGCTGGTCGAGCAGAAAGAGTACTTGCAGGCCAGGGCCAAGCTCACCGAAGTGGTCGAGCAGCGGCCGGATTTTGCCGAGGGCTGGCACCGGCGGGGTGAAGTGTTCGTGCTGCTCGACGACTGGGACAGCGCGTTTCGCGATTTCCAGCAGGCGCTCTCGCTGAACCCCAATCATTTCGGGGCCCTCGAAGGAATGGGGCACTGCCGGCTCAATCGTGGTGACCCGAAGGCCGCCGCCGACTATTTCAGGCGGGCGATCGAACTCAATCCGAATCTCTGGGATGTATACGAAGCTCTCGAAAGAGCCCAGGCCCGGCTGGAGCAGAACCAGACCTGACCAGACCAGACCTGACCGTTAGCTGGGTGGTCTGGGGGCCATCGGCCCGGTTGCAGCAGGCGGTCGGGCGGGTGGCCGCCTGCCGGCGGCGCCGTAATATTGCATCCGGCTGATCAGGCCGGGCCGGTTTCGCCTTCAGCGGGTTTGGCCGCCGACGCTTCCTCGCCCGGCTCGACCTTGCGCTCACTCAGTTTCTTGATGCGCTTTTCGTCCTGCTTTTTTTTCTTGGCCAGATCGCGCTGGCGTTTCTCGTACTGGTAGTTGGGTTGTGCCAAGGGTGGTATTCCTCCGGTGTCAAGAACAGGCAGCATCTATTGGAACATGCGCGACACGCATAGTCACGCATTGCCGCCGACGGGGCAACGGGCAAGAATAGAGGACGGGCGACTGGCTGATCGAGACATCCGCCCCCCCCCTTGCTTCCGGAGACCCCATGACCGTCGCTGCCGCCATGCCGTGGCTGGATCGCTACCCGCCGGGAGTCGCCCGCGATTTCGGCGGTCTACCGTTCGCCACCATTCCCGAGATGTTCGCCACCAGCGTCACGCGCTACCGCGACCAGGTGGCATTCGAGAATTTCGGTGTGCCTCTCACCTATGGCGAGGTCGATCGGCTGTCGCGCGACTTCGCCGCGTTCCTCCAGTCCGGGCGCGGGCTCGCGCGCGGCGAGCGGGTGGCGGTGATGATGCCGAACATCCTCCAGTATCCGGTGGTGCTGTTCGGCATCCTGCGCGCGGGGCTCGTGGTGGTGTCGGTCAACCCGCTCTATACCGCGCGTGAACTGGAGCACCAGCTCATCGACTCGGGCGCCGTGGCGATCGTCGCGTTCGAGGGGGCGGCACATGTGGTTGCCGAGGTGATCGGCCGGACCGCGGTGCGGCATGTCGTGGTCACCTCCATCGGCGAGATGCTCGGCCGGCCCAAGGGATGGCTGATCGATTTCGTGCTGCGGTCGGTGAAGAAGATGGTGCCGCCGTGGTCGATCGACGGCGCGATGAACTTTCGGGCGGCACTCGCGCGTGGTCGTGCGCTCGGGTTGACCGAACCGGCCCTGGCCGCCGACGACCTCGCCTTCCTGCAGTACACCGGCGGCACCACCGGGGTGTCGAAGGGAGCCATGCTGCTGCATCGCCACATCCTTGCCAACGTGGGCCAGACCGCTCAGTTCTTCTCGACCACCGTCGAAGGCGAGACCGAGGTCGCGGTGGCACCGCTGCCGCTTTATCACATCCTCGCGCTGGTCATGAACTGCATGAACTTCTTCATGCTCGGCAGCCGCCAGGTGCTGATCACCAATCCGCGCGACATTCCGCGGCTGGTCAGGACGCTTCGCGACAGCGGCTTCACGTTCTTCGTGGGCGTGAACACGCTGTACAACGCGCTGGCGGCCAACGCCGACTTCGCCCGGCTCGACTTCAGCAAGGTCAAGGTGTTCGCCGGCGGCGGTGCGCCATTCCAGGCCGCGGTGGCCGATCGCTGGAAGAGCATCACGGGCAAGGCGCTGATCGAGGGGTATGGTCTCACCGAGACCTCGGGGGCGGTGAGCATCAACCTGCCCATGAGCGACCGCCATTCCGGCTGCGCCGGGTTGCCGTTGCCCGGCACGATGATCGAGATCCGCGACGACGACGGCCAGGCGCTGCCGCATGGCGAAGTGGGCGAGATCTGCGTGCGGGGTCCGCAGGTCATGGCTGGCTACTGGCGCCGGCCGGCCGACACCGCGCAGGTGCTTGGCGCCGACGGCTTCCTGCGTACCGGCGATGTCGGAATGATCAGGCCCGACGGGCTGTTGCGGATCGTCGATCGACTCAAGGACATGATCCTGGTGTCGGGCTTCAATGTGTATCCGTCGGAGGTCGAGGATATATTGATGACCCATCCGGGGGTTGCCGAAGCGGCGGTCATCGGCGTGGCCGATGCGCGCACCGGCGAAGCGGTGAAGGCCTTCGTGGTGCGGCGCGACCCCGCGCTCACGGCGGCCGCGGTCACGGACCACTGCCGCGCCTGCCTGACCGGCTACAAGGTTCCGCACCAGGTCGAGTTCCGCGACACGCTGCCGAAATCGCCGGTCGGCAAGATCCTCAGGCGCGAGCTACGCCTTGCGGTTTGATGGTCAGCTCGCCGCAGCGGGCGGCAACTTCCGCGGCCATGTCGCGTCCGGCATCGGACGCGTAGCGCGCGGCAATACGACGCGCTGACTCGCGGGAAGACCCGATGCCCCTCCCACCAGCGGGCCAGTCGGCCGACGATCTGGGCCAGCGGAACACTGCGGCCGAGGCCGCCGCCAAGTTCCCGGCAGGACCGAAAAGTCGCCATAAAAGTGAGTTTGGTGTATTGCGGAAGTCGGTGGTTTACGCCTAAACTTCGTCAAAGTAACAGATTTTAAGCGCAATGGTGCTTCGCACCAATCGCTTCTCCGAACCGCCGCTCCACCCCAGGGACACGCCATGAAGCCATTCGCACTCAGGGCCGTTGCGGTTGCCGCCTTTGCCGCAGTCTGCGTTTCAGCGGCGTCGCCCGCCATGGCCGTACCGCTGCCGCCGCTGATTTCCGAGAAGAGCGTGTCCGGTGCCATCCTCTTCGGCGCGACCGACTCGGTTCCGTCCCAGTTGGTGATCAGCAACAGCAGCGACAGCTTCATTTCCGACCGCTTCCCCGCCCCGCCCGACACACCGATCGCGCGCTATATCGGCGATACCGGTAACGGCCGTCTCGGTGCCAATGTCGATGTCGCCAACGGTAACTTCGCCGCTTCACAAGTCAATTACACCGAGACCGTCACCAATAACACCGATCACGATCTCGATCTTTATTTCAGCTTCTATCTGAAGCCTGGCCAGGCCCAACTGGTGGGGACGCCGACCGACGGCACTTTCTGGGAAGGCACCGCAAACTTTCGCGGCGATATCGTCTGGGATACCCCCGAGAATTTCGCCGACGCTCCATCGATCTGGAGCGTCTCGGCCAACGTGCTCGGCGATTCGGACAACGGCTTCTTCAACTCGACCGATACATCGCTCGCGCCCGGTTTCAAATTCGTTGCGACCGACACCGGCTACACCTACGACGCCTACCAGTACACGCTCGCGCTCGGCCGGCTGGGCGCCGGAGAAAGCAAGGAGTTGGGTTACTTCCTGGATTCGGAGGGGTTCTACCGCGAAGTGCAGTGTGGCTGCATTTCGCGGTCGGCCTTTTCGGCAATCACGGAGGTCCCGGCTGGCGGCCACTCGGCCGTCGGCGCCTTCGATCCGCTCGGCATCGTGACCAAGCCCGGCACTCAGTTCCTTGCCGTGGCGGTGCCGGAGCCCTCCACCTGGGCTATGCTCGGCGTTGGCCTGCTGGCGGTCGCGGGTGTGGCGCGTCGCCGGGCTTCGGTATCGGCCAAGGTGCGCCGCGCCGCCTGACGCGACAGCGTCAGGCGTCCTCCCAGAGGCTTCTTCGGAAGCCTCTTTTCATTGTGCGTGCCGGTGTTCGATAGAATCCGGGCGCCCCAACGCCACCGGAATCCACCATGGACGAGCATATCCAGACTGTCAACCAGATCAAGGCCAACGTCATCGACCTGGCGATGAAGTTCGGCCCCAAGGTGCTGGTCGCCATCCTTATCATCGTGGCCGGCGTGTTCGTGGCGCGCTGGGTGGGCCGGATGTTCCTGGACATGCTCGAGCGCTTCGACCTTGAACCGCCGGTGCGCGAACTGCTGGCGCGCATCGCCAAGGGATTCGTGATCGGGCTGTTCGCCATCATGGCGCTGCAGAACCTCGGGGTGGAGTTGCTGCCGCTGATCGCCGGTCTGGGCGTCGCCGGCGCGGGCGTGGCGCTGGCCATGCAAGGAGTGCTCGGCAATATGGTGGCGGGGCTCACCATCATTTTCACCAAGCCGTTCCGGGTGGGCGAATACATCTCCATCGTTCACGAGGAGGGGCAGGTCGTGACCATCAGCCTGTTCAGCACGGTACTCACGCATCCCGATCAATCGCGAGTGGTGATCCCGAACCGCAAGATCGTCGGCGAGATCCTGCACAACTACGGCCGGGTGCGTCAGCTCGATATCGTGGTCGGCGTGGCCTACGACACCGACGTGAATCTCGCGCTGGCCGCGGTGCAGGAAGTCGTCGATGGCAGTTCTCATGTGCTGAAGGACCCGGCGCCGTTGATCCAGATCAAGGTGCTGGCCGACTCGTCGATCGACATCGCGGTCAAGCCGTGGGTGTCGGTCGACGACTTCGGCCCCGCGAACGGCGCGATCAACAAGGCTGTGCTCGAAATCTTCCGGGCGCGCCACATCGTGATCCCGTTTCCGCAGCGCGACGTGCGCATGCTCGCTGTCGGTTGATCGCCGACAGCGGATTGCCGCGTCGTGCCGTAAGTTCCGCGGCGCCGACATCAAGCCGTCATGCATGTTCGTTACTATCCATGCGATGCTTGTTCCCTTCACCCACAAGGAGTGCCCGATGAATTCCCCATCCCGATGGTTCGTTGCCGCCACATTCACCGTTGCCGCGCTGTCCGCGAGCGTTGCCCAGGCACAGGAAATGAAGCCGGTCATTACGCTCGCCACCGCCCGTGCGATTGCCGACGGTTGCGAGGCGAAGTCGAAAGCCGAAGGCTGGAAGATGGTCGTCGCCGTGGTGGATGACGGCGCCAACCTGAAATACTACTCACGGATGGACGGGTCGTTTCTGGTGAGTGTCGAGATCGCCCGGCTGAAGGCGGAGACATCGGCGCGGGTGCCGTTGCCGTCGCGCAAGTGGGGCGAATTCTCCACCATGATCAAGGGGCTCGATCTGGTGCCCGGCATGATCAGCTTCGCCGGCGGTTTGCCGGTCATGACCGCCGCGGGCAAGCATATCGGCGGCGTCGGCGTGTCCGGCGGCTCGGCCGATCAGGACGAGCAGTGCGCGCAGGCCGGTCTCGACGCCGCGAAGGATCTGCTCAAGTAACGAGCGAATACCCACCGAAGGGCTTTCAGAAGCGGAGGGGCCCCGTCCGCAGGGTTCCCCGAGGAACGGGGCGCCCCCTGGAGGGGGAAGGCGAAGCGCAGCGCAGCCTGGGGGTGGACGTCACCTCGCGTCACGCTTTCTTCGGCAACTCGATGCCGGTGAGAGCGGCGAACACCTTGATCACGGCCGAGTCGTCTTCGTGGCCGTGCCCCTGGGCTGCGGCCGCCAGATAGAGCTGGTGGGCCGACGCGGTGATCGGCAGCGGGAAGGTCATCTGGCGGGCAGAGTCGAGCACGATGCCGAGGTCCTTGACGAAGATGTTCACCGCCGATAGCGGCGTGTAGTCCCCCGCGACGATATGCGGAACGCGGTTCTGGAACATCCACGATGACCCGGCGCTGTTGGAGATCACCTCGTAGAGGGTCTGCGGATCGATGCCCGCCTTGATGCCCAGCGCCATGGCCTCGCAGGCGGCGGCGATGTGAACGCCGGCCAGGAGCTGGTTGATCATCTTCACCTTCGAGCCAGGGCCCGGAACATCGCCGAGCCGGTAGATCTTGACCGCGATGGCGTCGAGCACCGCCTGGGCCTTGGCGAAGGCCTCGGGTGCGCCGGAACCCATGATGGTCATCTCGCCCTTGGCGGCGCGCGCGGCGCCACCGGAGACCGGGGCATCGATCATGAGGATGCCGCGGGCGGCGAGGCGCTTGCCCAGATCGATGGCGAACGCCGGCGCCACAGTGCTCGAGGCGATGACCACCGAGCCCGGCGCCAGGGTGGTGGCGGCACCGGCGGCGCCGAACAGCACCTGATCGGTCTGGTCGGCATTGACTACGAGCACGATGACGATGGACACCTCGTGGCCGACGGCGGCCGCATCGGCGGCGGCGATACCGCCTTCGCCCGCGAAGCTCGCCACCACCTCTGGCCGCACGTCGCAGGCATGCACCGCGAAACCCTTCGCCACCAGCGTGCGCGCCACGCCCAGCCCCATCGATCCGAGCCCGATCACTCCAACCTTGTCCGCCATTTTTTTCTCCCTGTGGATGGGGCCGGATTATAGAACGCCGAGCTGCGCCGCCATCGCCAGCACCTCGGCGGCGGCCTGCTCCGGGCGCTCGAACGGAAACAGATGCCCGCCACCCACGCGCACGATGTGCAGATGCCGCCGTGAGCCGACCAGGCCGACCCGGCGCGCGACGTCAGAGTCGTTTGCCACCAGCAGGCCTCCCGGCACCGAGAGCTGTGACGCGATGCGTCCGAGGTGATGGGGCAGGGTGCGATAGATGCGATCTTCGATGACGGGGTCGAACACCAGCCGCAGCCCGCGGGCGGTGGGCGCGGTGCCGAAGCGCACGTAGTCGTCCAGGCACCGGGGATCGAAGTGGCGAAACAGCGCCTTGCGCCGGAAGTGTTCGACCGCCGCTGCGTGCGATGGCCATTCGAGCCGGCGGTTGCGCGTATTGGCGCCGGGCGCCACGCGTCCGATCAGCCCGACGCGTTTAAGCAATGCCACGGCGTTGCCCCTGAAGACCGACAGCAGCGGGGCATCGAGCAGGATCACGGCGCGGAACAGCGCCGGGCGTTTCACCGCCGCGAGAAAACTGAGCATGCCGCCGAGTGAGTGACCGACGCCGATGACCGGTTGCTGTCCGTGGGCTTCGATCGCGGCGATCAGTTGGTCCACCAGGTGCGGCCAGCCATCGGTGACCGGATAGCGCGGGTCGTGGCCGATGCAGGGCACGCTGCGCACGTCGAACCGATCCGAGAGCGAGCCGAGGAACACCCGATAGCAACCCGCCGGGAAGCCGTTGGCGTGGGAGAATTGGAGCAGTGGCGCCGTCATGCGACCGCCGCGATCCGCGACTTCACGAACGCGATGGCATGCGCTGGTGCCGCATCGAAGGCAACCCCTGTGATGGGCGCACGCCGCCTCACCTTCATCCTGCTCCTGTCCATCACAACAGGATGCCAGTCCCGAGCCGCCATGCCCACCGACCAGACGCATCACACCGCAGACGGATTCCGCAACATCCATCCTGGCGGCACTCGTCGCGCTGCCATCGCCCCGCCGGATACCATGCAGGCCGTGAATCTCGATCCGGCAGCGCAGGCGCGCATTGACCCGGCGCTGCTCGCCGCGCAGGTTCGTGCCTGCGGGCTCGCGCTCGGCTTCGACGCCATCGGCATCACCGACATCGATCTGGCGAGCGCGGAGCCCGGCCTGGAGGCCTGGCTCGCCGCCGGTTTCCACGGCTCGATGGACTACATGGCGCGCCACGGCCTGCGTCGGGCGCGACCGGCGGCGCTGGTGCCCGGTACGATCAGCGTGATCGCCGCGCGCATGAACTACCTCGATGCGGGTGCGGTCGACGCCGCCACCGTGCTCGCCGATGGCAACCGGGCATATGTCTCGCGCTACGCGCTCGGCCGCGATTACCACAAGGTGCTGCGCGCGCGCCTGCAACAGCTCGCCGATGGCATCGCCGCCGTCATCGGGCCGTTCGGGCACCGCGTGTTCACCGATAGCGCGCCGGTGCTCGAAGTTGAACTGGCGCAGCGCGCGGGGCTGGGCTGGCGCGGCAAGCACACGCTGCTGCTGCACCGCGAAGCGGGCTCGTGGTTTTTTCTGGGCGAGCTGTTCACCGACATCCGCTTGCCCGCGGATGCACCGGTGACCGAACACTGCGGCAGTTGCACACGCTGCATCGCGGTGTGCCCGACGCAGGCGATCGTCGCACCCTACCGCCTGGATGCGCGGCGCTGTATCTCCTATCTCACCATCGAGCACGCCGGTCCGATCCCCGAGCCCTTGCGCGCGGCCATCGGCAACCGTGTATACGGCTGCGACGACTGCCAGCTCGCGTGCCCGTGGAATCGCTACGCGAAGCCGGCGGGCATTCCCGATTTCGCGGTGCGCAACGGGCTCGATGACGCGACGCTTGCCGAACTGTTCGTGTGGACCGAAGAGCAGTTCGATCGCCGCATGGAAGGCAGCGCGATCCGGCGCATCGGCCATGAACGGTGGTTGCGCAATCTGGCGGTCGGATTGGGCAATGCGCCAACGTCGCCGGTTGTGCTGGCGGCGTTGCGGGCGCGCGCCGACGATCCTTCGGCGCTGGTGTGCGAGCACGTGGCGTGGGCGCTGGCACGGCACGCCGCGCGGATACCGACGTGAATCGTGGCGAACCAGTGGATGGTGGCGCCGGGCTGTCGCCAAGAGTGGCCGCGCCGGACGCTTCCCGCCGCGCATTGCTGCAACGATTGCGCGCGTCCCGGTCCGACTGCTGGGACATCATCGTCGTCGGTGGCGGCGCGACCGGCCTGGGTACCGCCGTCGATGCCGCAAGCCGCGGCTTTCGCACGCTGCTGCTGGAGGCCGGTGACTTCGCCAGCGGCACATCGAGCAAGGCGACCAAGCTGATTCATGGCGGCGTTCGCTATCTTGCCCAGGGCCGCCTGTCGATGGTGCGCGAGGCGCTGCGCGAGCGCGATCTGTTGCTGCGAAACGCGCCGGACCTCGCGTGGCCGCTGGGTTTCGTCATTCCGGCATACCGGCCGACCGATCGCCTGTTCTATGGCCTCGGTCTGAAGCTGTACGACGCCCTCGCGGGTGACCGGGGCATCGCCCGCAGCCGCATGCTGTCGGTGGCGGAAACCGTGCGCTCGCTGCCGACCCTGAACCGGTCCGGCCTGCGCGGTGGCGTCCTCTATTTCGATGGCCAGTTCGACGATGCCGCACTCGCGATCGCCCTGGTCGGTACCGCTGCCGCGCTCGGTGGCCTGATGCTCAACTACGTGCGGGTCGACGGGTTCCTGAAACCGGCGGACCCGGGTGGGCGGATCGAAGGGGTGCGGGCGACCGACACCGAAACCGGCGAGGATTTCGCGTTGCGCGCGCGCTGCGTGGTGAACGCCACCGGCGTCTGGGTCGACGCGCTGCGCCGGGCCGACCACCCCGGTAGCGCGGCGATGGTCGCGCCGAGCCAGGGAACGCATCTGGTGCTCTCGCGAACCTTCCTTCCCGGTGACCACGCCCTGCTGGTGCCGCGCACCGACGACGGCCGGGTGTTGTTCGTGGTGCCGTGGCACGGGCACACGATCGTGGGGACCACCGACGTCCCGCGCCCGCAGGCGACGCTCGACGCGATGGCACCCGCCGCATCCGGTTCCGGCACCACCGCCGTTCCGTCATCGGGCGAAGTGGACTTCCTGTTGCGGACGGTGGCGCCGTACCTGTCGCGCCAGCCGATCAGGGCCGATGTCCTGTCGGCGTGGGCGGGGCTGCGGCCCCTGGTTATCGATGCCGGCGCCGCGTCGACCGCCACCTCAGGTCTGTCGCGGGAACACGTGATTGCCGTTTCCGATGCCGGCCTGGTGACGGTCGCCGGCGGGAAGTGGACGACCTACCGGCGCATGGCGGAGGCGGTGGTCGATACCGCGATCGCGCGCGGGTTGCTCGACCAGCGTCCCTGTGAAACCGCTGCGCTGCCGATTCATGGTTCGCACCGGCCGGGCGGCAATGTCGGCCGGGCGTCATCCAGTGGTGGTGGTGGTGGTGGTGGTGGTGGTGGTGGCGCCGATCAACCAGACGTCCCGGCTTTCGGTCCGAGCGAACATGCCGTGCGGGTCGCCGTGCGATCCGATCACGCGCTCACGGTGGAAGATGTGCTGGCCCGGCGCCATCGCGCCCTGTTGCTCGACGCCCGCTCGGCGATGGCGGCAGCGCCGACGGTTGCCGCCGTGATCGGCGCGGAACGCGGCAAGGATCAGGGCTGGGTCGAGCGGCAGGTGGAGGCTTTCCGGCGCGAGGCGGGGAAGTTTCTGGTGAGCCCCTGAGCCGCGGCAAGGGGAGTCTGTCGGCCTCCCGAAAAAGACCAGGCCGGCGCGCAGCTCTCGCTACGCAGCCGCCCTGCTTTCGGGGTTGCGCCTCGCGCGGCCCGCGACTGCATCCGATCACGGGCTATCCGACGCTCAACCCCCTGCTGACGGCGGCGCCACTGGCGGCGCGGCCATTGCGGCCATACAGTGCCGCCGGGCGCACGGCACTCTGGAGGGCGTTGAACAGCCGCTGGCTGCGCGACAACTGCTGGCCGATGAGCAGGCCGTTGACGCGGTTCAGTTCCTGGGCGCTGCGCAGCAGGTCGAGAGTTTCGGCCCAGGCCTTGTCGCTCGGGCGGCCGGCGGGGGAGTTGAGCCAGGCGCGCATCCCGAGGTCGTCGGGCGCATAGCCGGCGTCGGCGAGTGCGCGGTGGCGCTGCCGGGTCAATTCGCTCACATCAGCCACTAGTGCCGCTTTTTCCGGGGTCAGGTTGCTCAGCGCCAACACGCTCGCCTGGGACAGGCAGCCTTGTTCGGACCGCAGCAGCGTGACCAGTGATCCGACCGCGCGCCGCTCAGCGGCGAGGCATTCGTGAATCGGCGAGCGCGACCGGGTCGCCATGGTCAGTTCTTCGGACCGCGCAGCAGGTTGCGCACGGTGTCGAGCAGGCCGTCGGCGACCTTGCCGGTGTCGATGCTGAAACGGCCCTGCGAGATGGCGGACTTGATCTCCTCGACCTTCTCGCTATCGAACACCTCGGGGCCGGCGTTGATGCCGTTGGTCTGCATCTGCGAGGCGATCGGCGACAACCTGACCTGATTCGCCGATGGCGACGGACCGCCGGTCCTGGCGGCACCCTGGCCGGGGCGCAACGTCGCGTCGCCGACCGGCAGGTCGTTGGGTATCTTGGATGATGAATCGATTTTCACGGGGCTGTCCTCATGCGTTGGGGGAAGAACATCCCCCGGGTTCTGAGTGGATAACGGCGCCAGGCCATACAACTTGAGGCTGGCCAGGAGCTACCCCGCGAGGGCGGAGAAACAACCCGGTCATCGAACGGCCACCTCGACAATACCACCGGCCCTCGCGACCCCCGACACCACGCTGCCCGACGGCATCCGCACCTGCGCGACCTGCCCGTCGGCGGCATTGGACAGCGCCTGGCCGTCGGCCGAAATGCTGAATCCGGTGCCGGTCGACATGACTCGTACCGACTGGCCCTGCTGCATCACCGGAACGGTCTTCAGGGCGTCCTGCCGCAATGGCGTTCCCATCGGTATCGAAAGGGCGACCACGCGCCCGAGCAGGGGCGAGACGGCGGTGAAGATTCCGGTCGGGAGGCTGGTGAGGTCGCCTCGCGCCGTGACCAGATCGCCGGCTTCGAGAATGCGTCCCTGCGACAGCGGGCGGGCGGTTGCCACGTAGTCGGCGGCAACATGTACGGTCGCCTGGAGATACAGGGTCCAGGGAGTCGGCGCCGTGCAGCGCACCCCCACGGTGGTCCGACCCCAGACCCGGGCGCCAGGGGGCAGGAATACCTCTGGTGCCGGACAGGCCGCGACCTTCAGGCGCGGGTCGAGAGGCACCATGTCGATGGTGACATCGCCCGGAAGGCCGGCGGCCTGAGCCCCGAGAAAGCCTTCGACGCTCTGCCGCAGGGCCACGGGGTCGTGCCAGGCGGGCGCGGCGTACGCCGGCGCGGCCACCAGCCAAAGCAACAACGGGGTCGATCGCATGCCTTTCAAGACTCGCTCCACGGGCTTGCCGGAACATTCCAGCCAAGCCGAAGTGTAGGCGCCGGTGGCAAGCGTGAACCGGCGAGCAGGGCGGTGTTTGTCACGCTGCTCCGGCGATGACGGCGACACGACGGCCGCTACGATGGGTGTGACTCGAATGAGGTTTCGGCATCGTCGCCGGAATCTTCAACCGAAAGGAAAGCGCTCATGGTCGGCCAACTCGACAGCTATCTGCGGTTTCACCAGACCGCATTGACATTGCGTGCCCAGCGGCAGGACCTGCTCGCCTCGAACATCGCCAATGCCGACACGCCGCAATACCAGGCCCGCGATATCGATTTCGCCGCCGCGCTCAACGGGGCGCTCGGCAAGGGAACGGCGCGGCCGGCACTGGTCACCACCGCCGCTTCCCACCAGCAGGGCCAGGCGGCGACCGGACCGGGCGGCGCACCGCCGCTCTATCGCGCCGTCCTGCAAGGCAGCATCGATGGCAACACGGTCGACATGGATGCCGAGCGCAGCCAGTTCACCGACAACGCGATCCGCTACGAGGCGAGCGTGATGTTCGTCACGTCGCAGATCAAAGGTCTGCTGGCAGCTATCCAGGGGTGATCGTCATGTCGACGCTATTCGGTATCTTCAAGGTCGCGGGTTCGGGCATGACCTCGCAGGCGCAGCGCTTGAACACCACCGCCAGCAATCTCGCCAACGCCGACAGCGCCACCTCCACCACCGGCCAGCCGTATCGGGCGAAGCAGGTGGTGTTCGCCGCCGTGCCGCTGAAGGGTGAGGGCGCGACCGCGGTCCGGGTCGATCGCGTCATCGAGGACACGGCGCCGTCCAAGATGGTGTACCAGCCGCAGCATCCGATGGCGGACGCGCGCGGCTACGTCGCCATGCCCAACGTCAACGTCGTCGACGAGATGGTCAACATGATCTCGGCCTCGCGGTCGTACCAGAACAACGTCGAGGCCATGAACGCCGCCAAGACGCTGCTGCTGAAGACCCTAACCATCGGTCAGTGAACAGGATCACGCCATGACAACCGTGCAGAACGCCACCGTTTCCAATGACCTGCTGGCGGCCGTCAATCCGGCCAAGAGCGGATCCAGGACCAGCGTCGATGAGGCGCAGGATCGCTTCATGACCTTGCTGGTCACGCAGATGAGGAACCAGGACCCGCTCAACCCCATGGACAACTCGCAGGTCACGAGCCAGTTCGCGCAGTTGTCCACCGTCACCGGCATCAACAAGGTCAACGCCACGCTGGAGGCGCTGATCGGCGACATTCAGGGAGGCCAGTCGCTGCAGTCGGCCGGCCTGATCGGTCATGGTGTTCTGGTTCCGGGCAACAACATGACGTTGGCCGACGGCCGGGGCACGTTCGGGGTCGGACTCGCCGCATCGGCAACCAAAGTGACGGTCACCGTGCGCGACGCCAACGGACTGGCGATACGGAAACTCGATCTGGGGCCACAGGACGTGGGCAGCACCACGTATCTGTGGGATGGGCGCACCGACAGCGGCGCCGCCGCCTCGGCGGGTCGATATTCGTTCGATGTGACGGCCGTCGCCGGCAGCGAGAAACGCACCGCGACGGCGCTTTCGTACGGCGAGGTGACCAGCGTGGCGCGCGACGGCAGCGGCATGAAGCTGGAAGTCGCCGGCGTCGGTCCGGTGAACTACCGCGACGTGCAACAGATTCTCTAGCCCCACCGGAGCCCCACATGAGCTTTCAGCAAGGATTGAGCGGCCTGAACGCCGCGTCGCGCAGCCTCGAAGTCATCGGCAACAACGTCGCCAACGCCAACACGGTCGGTTTCAAGGGCGCCGAAATCCTGTTCGCGGACGTTTTCGCGAATTCGCTCACCGGTGCCGGCGCGCCCCAGATCGGCATCGGTGTCAAGGTCGCCGAGGTGCGGCAGCAATTCACCCAGGGCAACATCACGGCGTCGAACAATCCGCTCGACGTCGCCATCAACGGTGGCGGTTTCTTCCGTCTGAGCGACAACGGCACCATCTCCTACTCGCGCAACGGTCAGTTTCAACTGGACCAGTTCGGGTTCATCGTCAACGCCAACGGCTCCAAGCTCACTGGTTTCAGGGCCGATGCCAATGGCGTGCTCGCGACCGGCGCGACCGCCGACCTGTCGATCGACACGACCGCGTTGCCGCCCAAGGTCTCGACCGCGGTGAAGTCGATCGTGAACCTCGACTCGCGCGAGCCCAATCTGGTCTCGGCCAGTTTCGGGCTGGGCAATCCGAAGAGCTATACCCGCGCCACCGCGGTGCAGGTGTTCGACACCCTGGGCAATCCGCATATTGTGCAGAGCTACTACCTCAAGACCGCGGCGACGACTTGGGACATGTTTGCCTCGACCGACGGCGTGCAGATCGGTACCGGTCCGGTCGGGACGCTCACTTTCGGCACCGACGGCAAGCTCGCGTCCGGCTCGCCGATGACGCTCCCGATCGACGTGACGACCGGCGCGACGACCCCGTTCAACGTCAATTTCGATCTTGCCGGGACCACCCAGTTCGGCAACGAGTTCGGGATCACCACGCTCAATCAGGATGGCTATACGTCGGGGCAGCTCTCGGCCTTCAGTGCCGCCGCCGATGGCACGATCGTCGGTCGCTACACCAACGGCAAGTCGGCAACTCTCGGTCAGATCGTGCTGGCCAGCTTCGTGAACCCGAACGGCTTGCAGTCCCTGGGCAACAATGCCTGGGCCGAGACCTCGACCTCCGGTTCGCCGCTGGTCGGGACGCCCAAGAGCAGCGGCCTGGGCGTGCTTCAGTCGTCGGCAACCGAGGGGTCCAATGTCGACCTCACCTCCGAACTGGTCGCCATGATCACCGCCCAGCGCTACTACCAGGCCAACGCGCAGACCATCAAGACCGAAGACCAGGTGTTGCAGACGCTGGTCAACCTGCGTTGATGACCCGGCGCCGGCACTGAGTCGCTATGGACCGCCTGATCTACACCGCAATGACGGGAGCCAAGCAGATCCTCGAGCAGCAGGCCACGGTGGCGCACAACCTCGCCAACGCCGCGACCACCGGCTTCCGGGCGCAGATCGATTCGTTTCGCGCCGTGCCCATCATCGGCGAGGGGCTTCCGACCCGCGCGTTCGTGGTCGATGCCACCATCGGCACCGATTTTTCGGCCGGGCCGATCCAGCGCACCGGCCGCGATCTCGACGTTGCCGTGAAGACCAGCGGCTTCATCGCCGTGCAACGGGAAGACGGGTCGGAGGCCTACACCCGCAACGGCGCGTTCCGCATTTCCGAGGGCGGGTTGTTGCAGACGCAGTCGGGCCAGAACGTGCTCGGCGACGGCGGACCGATTGCGATCCCGCCCAACACCATCGTTAGCATCGCCGCCGACGGCACGGTGTCGGGCATTCCGACCGAGGGCAAGGCGAGCGTGGTGAACACGCTGGGCCGGATCAAGCTGGTCAATCCGCCGGCACAGGAGTTGGTGCGTGGCGGTGACGGACTTTTCAATCTACCCGCCGGTGCACAGGCCGATGCCGACCCGGCCGTGCGGGTGGAGAGCGGTTCGATCGAGAGCAGCAATGTCAACGTGGTGGATGCCATGGTCGACATGATCAGCCTGGCGCGCCAGTTCGAGACCCAGATGAAGCTGTTGCAGAACGCCGAGAGCAATGCGGCCAAAGCCGCGCAGTTCATGTCATTGAACGCCTGACCCGTCCCCCATGCTGGATGCATCCGGATATTCCGGAACCGGCTTGGCGCAAGGCAACGCCGGCGGCGTCGGAGACGCCCGAATCGTCTCCGATTCCGTGCAGGCGGTGCTGCCGACGCCGATGTTTCACCTGTTGCCATGAGGTCACCATGATTCGCTCGCTGTGGATTTCCAAGACCGGACTCGACGCCCAGCAGACGCAGATGGACGTCATCGCCAACAACCTCGCCAACGTGAGCACCGGCGGCTTCAAGCGCCAGCGTGCGGTGTTCGAGGATCTGCTGTACCAGACCATGCGCGAACCCGGCGTGCAGACGTCGCAGCAGACGCAACTGCCGTCGGGCCTGCAGATCGGCACCGGCGTGCGAACGGTCGCCACCGAGCGCATCCACACTCAGGGCAATCTCGAGCAGACCGGCAACAACAAGGATGTCGCGATCCAGGGCGCGGGGATGTTCTCGGTGCTGATGCCGGACGGCACCACGGCCTACACGCGCGACGGGTCGTTCCAGGTCGACAGCCAGGGCCAGTTGGTGACCTCGAGCGGCTTCGTGGTGCAGCCGGCGATCACCATCCCCGCCAATGCGCTGAGCGTGGGCATTTCCCGCGACGGCATCGTCACCATCACCCAACCGGGTTCCCCGGCGCAGGTCCAGGTCGGGACGCTGCAACTGTCCACTTTCATCAACCCGACCGGATTACGCAGCATGGGCGAGAATCTCTATTCCGAGACCGCTTCCTCCGGCACGGCCAGCACCAATGCCCCCGGCACCAACGGCGCCGGCACGCTGTCGCAGGGCTTCGTCGAGACCTCGAACGTCAATGTGGTCGAGGAACTGGTCAACATGATCCAGACCCAGCGCGCGTACGAGATCAACAGCAAGGCCATCACCACGTCCGATCAGATGCTGCAGCGTCTGACGCAGCTCTAAGCACTCTTGTCCGCGGAAACCGCATGAACATCGTCACCGCAATGGCCGTCGTCGTGATCGTCACCGGCCTTGCCGCGTGCTCGGTCACGCCGACCACCATCGTGCAGGAGCCATTGACCGCGCGACCCAGGCCGCCGGCCAGTTCGGCGGGAACGCCCGGCGCCATCTTCCAGAATGCCGCGTACCGGCCACTGTTCGAGGATCGGCGCGCGCGCCTGGTAGGCGACATCATCACCATCAGCATCGCCGAGAAGACCAGCGCCGGCAAGCAATCCAACAACTCGGCCAGCAAGACCGGCAGTGTCGAGGCGAGCGTGCCCAAGCTGTTCGGCGTGGCCGCCAATGCGTTGAGCGGCCTGGGCGCCAGCGCCAAGGCCGCGACCAGCTACGAGGACAAGGGCCTGGTCAACGCCACCAACAATTTCACCGGGACCATCTCGGTGACCGTGGTCGAGGTCTTCTCCAACGGCAACCTGCTGGTGAGCGGCGAGAAACAGGTGGCCTTCGACAAGGGCGGCGAGTTCGTCCGGTTTTCCGGTGTCGTGACACCGGACGCGATCGCCCCCGGCAATATCGTGTCGTCCACACAGGTGGCCGACGCGCGCGTCGAGTACCGCACCAACAGCCATATCGACCGCGCCGAAGTGTCGAACTGGCTCACGCGCTTCTTCCTGAGCTTCGTGCCCTTGTGATGGCCCGATATCTGACAGGAATCAGGCACGTGACCCGCTTGCTCGCCGTGGCGTTGGCCGCGCTGGCGAGCCTCGCGATACCGTCGCCAGCCACTGCTGCCCGCATCATCGATCTCGCCAATCTTCAGGGTGTGCGCCAGAACCAGCTGATCGGCTATGGCCTGGTGGTCGGTCTCGACGGCAGCGGGGACCAGACGACACAGACGCCGTTTACGGTGCAAAGCGTCCTCAGCATGCTTCGTGGACTGGGCGTCAACTTGCCGCAGGGCACCAGCCTGCAGTTGAAAAACGTCGCCGCGGTCATGGTGACGGCAAGCCTGCCGCCGTTCGCTCAGCCGGGACAGACCATCGACATCACGGTGTCCTCGCTCGGCAACGCCAAGAGCCTGCGCGGTGGCACGCTGGTCCTGACGCCACTCAAGGGTGCCGATGGCCAGATCTACGCGATGAGCCAGGGCAACGTGCTGGTCGGGGGCGTGGGCGCAGCGGCAAACGGCAGCAAGGTCCAGGTCAACCACCTCAGCGTCGGCCTGATCACCGGCGGGGCGACGGTCGAACGTGCGGTGCCATCGCAACTGGCCCCGAACGACCTGATCAATGTCGAATTGCATGCTGCCGACTTCATGACCGCGAGCCGGATGGCCGATGTGATCAACCTGCGTTTCGGTCCGGGTACGGCGGCGGCCGTCGACGCCGGCGTCGTTCGCGTGCGTACGCCGGCATCGAGTTCCGAGCGTGTGGCATTCCTCGCCGCGTTGATGAGCCTGAATGTCGAGCTCGCACCCAGGGCGGCCAAGGTCATCCTCAACGCCCGCACCGGGTCGGTGGTGATGAATCAGGCGGTGACGCTCGAAGAGTGCGCGGTCTCGCACGGCAACCTGTCGGTGACGATCACCACCACGCCGGTGATCAGCCAGCCCAATGCGCTGTCCGGCGGCCAGACGGTGCAGGCGCAGCGGTCTCAGATCGAGATCAGCAAGGAGCCTGGCCGCGTGGTGGTGCTCAACTCCGGGGTCTCGCTCGCTGACGTGGTGAAGGCGCTCAACGCGCTCGGTGCCACGCCCCAGGATCTGCTCGCCATCCTCCAGGCCATGAAGGCCGCCGGCTCGCTCCGAGCGGAACTCGAAATCATCTAATGCCGTGATGATCCGCTCCACCAACGACTTGTCCGACAAGTTCGCGCTCGATGTCACCAGCGTCGACGCGCTGCGGCAGTCGGCCCGCCAGAACTCGCCCGCGGCGCTGAAGGGTGCCGCCCAGCAGTTCGAGGCGCTGTTCATGAACATGATGCTGAAGAGCATGCGCGAGGCGACCCCGCAGGACGGCATGTTCGACAGCGACCAGACGCGCACCTTCACCTCGATGCTCGACCAGCAACTCTCGCAGAGCCTGTCGACCAGGGGCCTGGGCCTGGCCGATGTTCTGGTGCGGCAGCTCTCACCCAAGGTGCGCGAGCAGGCGGCCGCGCGCGTCGATGCCGTCGATACCGGCGCGACGCCGTCGATCAACGACGCCGGCCAGGTCAATCCGACACGGCCGAAACATGTGCGCGATTTCCATGCGGCCGTCGCCAGCCACGCCGAGGAGGCGAGCCGCGCCACCGGCATTCCGGCCAAGTTCCTGATCGGGCAGGCGGCGCTCGAAAGCGGATGGGGCCGACACGAGATCGTCGCGGCCGACGGCAGCCGCAGCCACAACATGTTCGGCATCAAGGCGAGCGGCGGCTGGAACGGCAAGGTGGTGGAGGCCATGACCACCGAGTACGTCAACGGTGTCCCGCAACGTCGCCTGGAAAAATTCCGCGCCTATGATTCGTATGCCGATGCGTTCAGCGACTATGCATCGATGTTGCGCAACAACCCTCGCTACGAGCGGGTGCTGGCGACGGCTCAGGACGCCGGTTCGTTCGCCCAGGGCCTGCAGCGGGCCGGCTATGCCACCGATCCGCACTACGCCGACAAGCTGTCGCGGATCATCCGTACCACGACGGTGTGACGCCACCGCCGTGGCGACCTTGCCTCAAGATTCGCGCTGACACGCCGAAAGCCCGGTCATGGCATTGAACATCCTGAGCATCGGGCAAAGCGCGCTCAACGCAGCGCAAATCGGCATCGCCACCGCCGGACACAACATCGCCAACGCCTCCACCGCCGGCTACAGCCGGCAACTGGTGGTGCAAGCCGCCGCACCGGGGCAGGATTTCGGCTACGGCTTTGTCGGCCGTGGCACCGATATCGTCCAGGTGCGCCGCGTCTACAGCGACCTCCTCGGGGGCCAGGTGCGCGAGGCGCAGTCTGCCAAGAGCGGGCTCGAGACTTACTACAGCCAGATTCGGCAAATCGACAACCTGTTGTCGAATCCTGATGCCGGTCTCTCGCCCGCGTTGCAAGACTTCTTCTCCAGCGTCCAGCAGGTGTCCGCCAACCCGACCTCCACTGCCGCGCGGCAGTTGCTGATCACCTCCGCCGAATCGCTGGAGTCACGGTTCAAGGGCCTGGATACGCGGCTACAGCAGCTACGCACCGGTCTCGATCCGCAGATCGCCGGCAGCATCGACGCCATCAACATCGCGGCCCGGCAACTGGCGGATCTGAACGACGCGATCGGCAAGGCGCTGGCACGGTCGAACAACGCACCGCCCAACGATCTCTACGACCAGCGCGATCAGTTGGTTGCCGATCTGAGCAAGGAGATCCGCACCTCGGTGGTGAAGCAGGACGGCGGACAGTACAACGTCTTCGTCGGCAACGGCCTGCCGCTGGTGGTCGGCAACCAGACCTTCCGGCTCACCACCATTGCCGCGAGCACCGACCCGAACCGGATCGAGCCGGCCTACCTCACCAGCGGCGGCGCGGTGCCGCTGTCGGCGGACAGCGTCGCCGGCGGCAAGCTCGGCGGTCTTCTCGAGTTCCGCGATCAGACGCTGGATTCGGCCCAGAACGCCCTTGGCCGGGTGGCGGTCGCGCTGGCCCGCTCGTTCAATGACCAGCACGCCCTCGGGGTCGATCTGAAGGGCAATCGCGGCGGCAACCTGTTCCGCGAGGCCGGGGCGGTGGCGTCGGCGGCCGCCAGCAACACCGGCGGCGGGGTCATCGCCGCGAACATCGTCGACGTGAAGGCGCTGGTGACCAGCGACTACCAGGTGCGCTACGACGGCACCAATTTCGCGATCACGCGCTTGTCGGACGGCAGCACGCAGAGCTTCGCGACCCTGCCCCAGACCATCGATGGTGTCGCGATCGCGCTCGCATCCGGGTCGCCGAACGCGGGTGACGAGTTCCGCGTCCAGCCGACCATCCGGGGCGCAGCCGATTTCGGCGTGCTTCTGACCGATACCAAGGCCATCGCCGCAGGAGCGCCGGTGCGCAGCGGCAGCGCGGCGGCCAACACCGGCGGGGCGCGGATCGCCGGCGGGACCGTCGACGCCAGCTACTATGCCGCGCCGCTCGCGGCGCCGCTGACCCTGACTTTCGACAGCAGCACGTCGACGCTTAGCGGCTTTCCGGGAGGCTCGGCGGTGACGGTGGAAAGCGGTGGGGTATCCACCATCTATCCGCCCGGTTCCCCGGTGGCCTACACCACCGGCGCCAGCATCCGCTTCGACGGGATCTCGCTGTCGATCACCGGAACCCCGGCCAACGGCGATACCTTCACGCTGGCACCGAACACCGGCGGTAGCGGCGACAACCGCAATGCGCTCGCGCTGAGTCTGCTGCAGACGACCGGGACCATGGGCGGCGGCACCGACACCTACCAGGGCGCCTATGGTCAACTGGTGAGCATGATCGGCGGCAAGACCCACGAACTGGAAGTGACCAGCGCGGCCCAGACTGCGCTGCTGACCGACAGCGAGCGCAGCGTGCAGGCCGAGTCCGGCGTCAATCTCGACGAGGAAGCGGCCAATCTGCTGCGCTACCAGCAGGCGTATCAGGCGGCCGGACGGGTCATGCAGGTCGCCAGCACCCTGTTCGATACCCTTCTCAAGCTCGGATAAGGTCTCGGCACCATGCGGATCAGCACCACCACACTGTTCGAAACCGGTTCGACCCGCATCAGCGAACTGCAGGCCTCGATGGCCAAGACCCAGCAGCAGTTGTCGACCGGCCGTCGCATGCAGACCGCGGCGGACGATCCGGTCGCGGCGGCGGCGGCACTCGACGTGACCCAGAGTCGGGCCGTGAATGCCCAGTACCTGGCGAATCGCGGGGTCGCTCGCGACTCGCTCGCCGTGACCGAATCGACGATCGCGAGCGTGAGCGAGCTGGTGCAGGATGCACGCGCGCTGGCGGTCCAGGCCGGCAACGGTGCCTACTCCGACCAGCAGCGATTTTCGATCGCCGCCGAGTTGCGCGGCCAGCTCGACCAGATGATGGGACTGGCCAATGCTCGCGACGGTGCCGGCAAGTATCTGTTCGCCGGCTTTCAGGTCGACTCGGCGCCGTTCGTCAAGACCGCGGGTGTCGTGCAGTACAACGGCGACCAGGGTCGCCGATCCCTGCAGGTCGGTTCCGGCCGGGACATGCCGGTGGGCGAGAACGGTCAGGACCTCTTCATGTCGGGGGGGCAGGACCTGTTCCGGGCCATGGGCGACCTGGCCACGGTGCTGGAGGCGCCGGTGACCACGCCGGCGGATAAGGTTGCATTGCGGGCCGGACTCGACACCGCCCTCGCACGGTTCGACAGCGGGCTCGATAACGTGGTCACCCTGCGGGCGACCGTGGGTGCGAGGATGAAGGAACTCGACAACCTCGACACCTACGGCGAAGACCTCGACGTGCAGTACGCCACCGCGCTCAGCAAGCTGCAGGATATCGACTACGCCAAGGTGATCTCGGAGTTGTCGCAGCAGCAGACCACGCTCGAAGCGGCGCTGAAATCCTACGTCAAGATCACCGGTCTTTCTCTGTTCAACTACCTCTCGTAGGCCTACTCCTCCTCTTCTTCCTCTTCCTGGTCGTCTTTCTCCTCGTCGATCGCTTCGAGTTCCGAGTCGATCATGTCGCGAATCTCTATCAGGAGATTGCGCAGCAGGTCATTCTGCTGCTTGAGTTCCAGCTTGGTCATCGAGGGCTCCCTTGAGGTCGGTGGTGAGAAGGTCGTATGCGAACCACAGATGCCGCCGCGTGCGCCGGCGCATCCGAGGAGACGAAATTATAGCCAGCCTTTCCAGACGCCCGCGACGCGCATGCCAGTTCGAATGGGGCAAGCCGGCCAGCCTGGGGGTGGACGTCTCTCTTTCAGCAAGGCGCCTTTCACGGCGCCGGCGCGCGGCGCTTCGCGATCCTTCTCCGCCCCGGCATGGCCGACGATCTCCAGTTTCAGCGAACTTGGGGTCATCGAGCGAACCGCTGACCGGGATGTCGAGATCGATGCGGCCGTCGCTGTCCTCAAGCAGGGCGATGGCGATCTGCGACGCCGGCGGCGGCGTTGCCATTGGGCTCGCGGATGAGAAAATCGTCGATCTCGACCGTGAGCAGGAACGGGTTGGCGGCGTCGCCCGCCACCGAGGTCTTCTCGACCATCGGAAACTGCACGCCATAGGTCATGCGGCAGAAGTCGCCGACCTCCTTGTTGCTGGTCAGCTCCTGGCGGAAATCGTTGGACGGGAAGCCAAGGACCACCAAGCCACGATCCTTGTATGGCTTGTACATGCCTTCGAGCTTCTCGAACTGGTAGGTGTGGTCGCATTTTCTGGCGGTATTGACCAGGATGGGCCGACCTTTGAATTGACACCGTTTCGGAGACTTGCGGCCGGGCGAAAGTTTCACGCCCGCGCGAGCGGGGGCTGTGTCGGGTAACATTTCGGGCGGCGTGGGAATATCCTGCGCCAGTCCCGTCCACCATCCCGCCAGGAACCGTCATGACCAGACTGCCGATCGCTCTCGCCCTGTTCGCGCTGTTCGCCGCCGGTCCCGCCGCCGCCACGCCGCAGCAAGAGAAGATGAAGACCTGCAACGCCGACGCCAAGACCAAGGCGCTGGCTGGCGATGTCCGCAAGACGTTCATGAAGGAATGCCTGTCGGCCGCCGCCCCTGCTGCTGCCGCCGCCGCGGCACCCACCATGACGCCGCAGCAGGAGAAGATGAAGACTTGCAACGCCGACGCCAAGACCAAAGCCCTGGCCGGCGACGCCCGCAAGAAGTTCATGAAGGAGTGCCTGTCGGCAAAATAACAGATGACGCTCACCCCCACCCTCAGCCTCCGCTTCGCTACGGCTTTCCCCTCAAGGGGGCGCAGCGTCCTCGGGAGGCCCTGTGGGGAGGTGACGCGAGGTGACGCCCACCCCCAGGCTTCGCTGCGCTGCGCCTTCCCCCTTGAGGGGGCGCAGCATTCCTCGGGAAACCCTGCGGATGCTGCCCCTTCGTTCACGAGTAGCCCTTCGTTCGACATGCGTGCGGATAAGGCCGCTGCGCTCTTGAGTACCCTTCGTTCAGGGTCCGCGAAAGGCTGTGTTGTCGAGCGCTGCAGGGGTACGGATGGTTCGCGTGTGATGACGTGATCGATCTGGTCATCGATGGCACCCGGGCGCTGGCACCGCGCATCGCGGAGTTCACGCTGCGTGCAGCCAGTGGCGGGTTGCTGCCGACCTTCTCGGCCGGCGCGCACGTCGAGGTCGAGACCGCCGCCGGCTGGCGCGCCTATTCGCTGCTCGACGTCCCGCTCAGCCCCTGGATGTACCGCATCGCGGTGGAGCTGCGGGAAGAGGGCACCGGCGGATCCTTCTGGATGCATCGTCGGTCGATCGGTGAGCGGCTGGTGGCGCGGGAGCCGCGCAGCGATTTTCCGTTGCCCGATCGTACCGGTGCCTGCCTGCTGATTGCCGGCGGCATCGGTATCGCGCCCATCCTGTGTATGGCGAGGGTGCTGGCGCGGTATGGTGATCGCTTCGACTTGCATTACGTCGGTGTCGATTCCGCCAGCATGGCCTATCGCAGTGAAGTTCAGGCGCTCGGGGGCCACGTGTCGATCGACGGCGGCGATCCGGGCCGCGGCATGGCGCTCGACACCTTGCTGGCCGACCCCACTCCCGACCGGCGCTTGCTCGCCTGCGGACCGGCCCGGTTGATCGACATCGTCCTGGGAACGGCGCGCCGCATGGGTTGGAGCCAGCGCAACGTGCAGCATCAATCGTTCGCCAGTGTCCATGCCATTGACGTCCCGCCGGCCGCAGGACGATCCGTATGAGCCACTCACAGCCCGGCGCCAGGGTGGCCGGCACGGCCGGC